>NZ_JBJXDQ010000175.1:0-21825 GCF_046155325.1 Flavobacterium sp. | reverse complement strand
CTCTGCGTTAGGTGATGGCACCGATTGAATAAGTCTAAAAATAGCTGTTGTTTTTCCAGCTAATGTTTTACGATTTTTTCCATTAGACAACATATTTACCTGGGGACAATTTGTCCCTATGTAGCTTCCCAATTCAGGATCTCGTTTTCTAATTTTCTTCAAATAATCCGTAGGGTTTTTGGAATCAGTCAATACAGAAATGACATCCACAATTGAAAAATACCATTGCTCCTCGTCATCATTCCATAAAGAACGAACTTGCTTTTGCTCGAATAGTTTTAATGCCGATTCTTTGGTCATTGTTGTTGTTTTATTATTTAAAACGGTTACAAATTGTAACTTGTTCTATCCTTAATAATTTCAATTCTTATTCCTTTTTTTATGGGCACGAGCTAGAAGCTCGCGCTAGCGTCGGGGAACACTTTGAAAAGCTAGTCTAGTTTTCCAACAAAACCCGTCCTGAACCATTTATTTTAAATATTATTTATATTTTCTTTCCTTTTTAGATTCTCTTTTTCTTTTAATTGGTTAATATTTTGTTCTTTTAATTTCGAATCTTTGATGTCTTTATCAAATTTAACTAGTAAAGAATCAATATAACCTTTTTCAAAATAATCGATTTTTATTTTTATTCCAAAAGTAATTTTTGGATCATTTGATGAAAGACGAGTAAACATTGAATTCTCTGATTTGGTCTTTCTACCTATTTGTCTAATGAATTCATCTAATTTTTTTTGTCTTTCAGTTTCATTTCCAATTCTATTAGCAATAAGCTTATAACCGAAAAGTATGTATTTGTCTTTATCTTTGTATAGTGTATATTTTAAATTCCCTAATGGATAAAAACCTCCTAATGGAATCTGTTTGACGTTTTTAATATACTTTTTATCATAAACAGGTTTAATATCGTTTAATATTTGTTCATATTTATTATTAAGAACATCTGACCGTTCATAACTAAGAGAACTAAATAACACCTCTTCATTTTTAGAATACGAAAGAGAGATTGAATGTTTATATTTATCAACATTTAAAAAATAATTTTTATTATTTAATCTAAGGACAAATTTCCCTTTTTCTAATTTATTGTTTTGATTTAACTTTTTAGATTCATTATAAAACTGATCATCTGACATATAAGGTGAAAGTGTCAAAAAAAGCGTGGGGTGAAATTCATCTTTCTTTGACTTTTCTTCAACTTTATTATTACAACTTGGTATCATTGAACAAAACAACAAACTAATTAGTGAGTAGTACGGAATTTTTAATTTCATTAACATATTTTAAAAGTTTATTAAATAATAAATCAAAAGGTCAAAACTCCCTAAGCTGGTGAATGTATCTTGCGCCTACATACAATCAAAATCACAACCTTATTAAAAAAATTAATTCCACCAAAAAGGAATATCTTCTTTCTTACCATAATTTGCAGTTTCAAAAATAACATCCATTTTTTTGAGAAGATTTTTTCTTAATTCTGTATTGTCTTTATCAAGAAACTGATCCCTCATTTCAAAATTTACTTTATTTTTTATTAATTCATAAAAATTATTTCTATACAAAATTTTCTCTTCTTTATTAGAATTGTCAAAAATTGTATCATCATCACTTTCTTCCCTTATAATCCAATTGTTCCTAGTACAAGCGTCGTGTAGAAGGGTACATCGAACACATTTGTAAAATTCTTTTGCAACTGAATCAAAATTACTTATATAATTAGACTTTTCTTTAAAACGAGAATTTAACTCTTTTAAAAATTTAACAAACTCATCACCGCTTTTCCCTCCATAATAATCTATCAAACCTTCACTAACAAGTATTGGATATTTACTCATAAATTCATTTTTATACGATAGTTTATCAAATTTACCATCAATAGTTGATTGTAAAAACTCAATTAAAGAACACGATATTGCAACCATAGAAAATCCAAAACCATCACAACTATCTTTATTATTTCTTAATAATTCAATCGGTTTAAAATATCTATTCTCAATTCTTTCATTATAAATTAGATAAACCTTTTGAAATAAATCAACGGAAGAATATTCTTTTAATTCATTTTTAATAAAAATCCAACGTTCTTTAAATTCTTTATGAGTGTTTCTTTTATTTTCCATTACATCACCGCTGTCGAAACCCTCGGTTTATAATCCTTGGCAATATCCGCAATCAACTTGATGTGTTCTGGGGTTGTCCCGCAACAACCACCAATAATATTGATCAAATTATCGTCTAAATATTCTTTGATGAAGGCCTGCATTTGCTCTGGTGTTTCGTCGTATTCTCCAAAGGCGTTTGGCAATCCAGCATTAGGATGCGCTGAAACGTTGAAAGACGTATTTTGCGACAAAGTCTGCAAATACGGCTTCAACAAATCGGCTCCTAAAGCGCAATTGAAACCCACACTCAATAACGGAATATGCGAAACCGAAACTAAAAAAGCTTCTACCGTTTGTCCGGAAAGTGTTCTTCCAGAAGCATCGGTTATCGTTCCTGAAACCATGATTGGAATATCAATATTACGTTCGTCTTTTACTTCTTCAATGGCGAAAAGTGCTGCTTTTGCATTTAGTGTATCAAAAATAGTTTCAACCAACAATAAATCACAACCGCCATCCATCAAAGCTTTAACTTGTTGTTTGTAAGCAATGCGCAAATCATCAAAAGTTACGGCACGGTAACCTGGATCGTTTACATCGGGCGACATACTAGCTGTCCTGTTTGTTGGGCCAATAGAACCGGCTACAAAACGAGGTTTGTCTGGGTTTTTTGCAGTAAATTCATCGGCTACTTTTCGAGCAATTTTTGTCGATTCGTAGTTGAGTTGGTACACATATTCTTCCAAATGATAATCCGCCATTCCGATGGTAGTCCCAGAAAAAGTATTAGTTTCAACTATGTCAGCTCCAGCTTCATAATAGGCGGCGTGAACCTCTGCAATCGCTTTGGGTTGAGTTATAGACAATAAGTCATTATTCCCCTTAAGAGAATGTGGAAAATCTTTGAACTGTTCTCCTCTAAAATCTTCTTCAGAAAAATTATAGCGTTGCAACATCGTTCCCATGGCTCCATCGAGGACGAGAATTCTTTTTTTTATGGCTTCTTGTATTGTTGACATATTTGTATCTCTCTTTTAGAAAATTTCTTTTAAAAAACCGAACTGCAAAGTAAAGCAATAGCCTTACCACTTGCAAATGGTAAGGCTATTTTGACATAGAACGTAGCATGTTTTTACGTAATAGCTTTTACCACTGCTTTTGGAGCTTCTTTACGAGTTCCGTCAAATCCATCAATTCCTGAAACTGTGGTGTATTTCATCACATGTTTTTTACCTGGATTGATAATTTGATAAGCCGCCTGACACATTAAAGTAGCTTCGTGGAAACCACAAAGTATCAATTTTAATTTCCCTGGATACGTATTTACGTCACCAATGGCAAAAATCCCTGGAATATTAGTTTGATAATCTAAAGCGTTGTTTACTTTGATAGCGTTTTTCTCGATTTCTAATCCCCAGTTAGCGATTGGTCCTAATTTTGGTGTAAGACCAAAAAGTGGAATGAAATAATCACATTTGATGTTTTGATGTGCGCCATCTTCTTCAACATCTACAGATTCTAAATGCTCCGCTCCATTTAAACCTATTACTTCTCCAGGAGTTATCATTTTGATTTTTCCTTCATTTTTTAATTCTTGTACTTTATCAACAGAATCAAGAGCACCACGAAATTCATTTCTTCTGTGAATCAAAGTTACCTCGGAAGCAATATTCGCCAAGAAAATGCTCCAGTCCAAAGCTGAATCTCCACCTCCAGAAATCACGACTCTCTTGTTCCTAAATTTTTCTGGGTTTTTGATAAAGTATTTCACACCTTTATCTTCGTAGAATTCGATATCTTCGATTAACGGTTTTCTTGGTTCAAAACTTCCTAAACCACCCGCAATAGCCACTACAGAAGCATGAAATTTTTTGCCTTTGTTAGAGGTTACAATAAAACTTCCGTCTTCTTGTTTTACTATCGTTTCTGCACGTTCACCTAGTGTAAATCCAGGTTCAAATTGCTTAATTTGTTCCATCAAATTATCGACCAAATCTCCCGCTAAAATATCTGGAAATCCCGGAATATCATAGATGGGCTTCTTTGGATATAATTCTGACAATTGTCCACCTGGTTGTGGCAATGCATCTAAAATATGACATTTTAATTTTAACAATCCTGCTTCAAAAACAGTAAATAAACCTGTTGGTCCAGCTCCTATTATAAGTATGTCTGTTTTAATCATTTTTTTATTCTTTATTTTTTAATGCTTCTGTAATTTCATTCATTTTCTGGACTTTCTCCTCGAAATTCCCTTTAATTGTTTTGCGGTATTCGTTCAGATTTTGCACCATTAGATTGATGTCTTCTGGAATCACTTCTTCAAAAAATTCTCGCAATCGCTTTGCTGTTGTAGGGGACTTTCCGTTGGTTGAAATGGCAATTTTCACGTTTCCTTTGGTTACAATTCCTCCCAAATAATAATCACACAAGGGTGGCGTATCGGCAATATTGCATATCAAATAGCGTTTACGGCACAAATCATACACTCTTTTATTTACCTTTAAATCATCGGTGCAGGCAATTACCATGTTGCGTTTACGAAGCATCCAACGATTGAATTTTTTGTAAGTCAACTTTACCGAAGGATAGTTTTTTGCTAAAGTTTCTAATTCTGACAAAAACCTTGGAGCAACAACCTCAACGTTGGCATTTGGACTCGACTTCAACATAAACGACAATTTTTCTAAACCTACGTTCCCTCCACCTACAATTAAAACTTGCAAGTTTTGCAGTTTTAGGAAGATGGGATAGAGTTCATTCAGCGCCTCCCCATCCATCCCCAAAGGAGGGGGGGCTGAGACTTGATTATTGGAATGCGATTCTTTTATTTCCATTTTAATGATTTAGAAAACTATTTCAGATTTACTTGAAATGCAAAATTACAATTCATATATACTAAAAAACTTCAAAATTAAATTCAACATCTAATTTTTATTCAATCTAAATTTTAGCCTTTCGCTAAATCTTTCGTTC
This sequence comes from Flavobacterium sp., assembly GCF_046155325.1. Taxonomy (GTDB): domain Bacteria; phylum Bacteroidota; class Bacteroidia; order Flavobacteriales; family Flavobacteriaceae; genus Flavobacterium. The sequence continues at coordinate 16,747 of NZ_JBJXDQ010000175.1, read as the reverse complement.
TATAATTTTCGATATTTTCAAAATACGAAATCGCTTCTTGAATATATTGTTTTGCAAATACTTCAGAAGCCTCGTTCTTGTTGATTTGATATACTAAATCTTTGAAAGATTGCCCTAAATTTATTTTATTAGTTTCAACAAAAACAGTATCAAACAAATCAATTATTCCTGCATGGTGGTTTGTTTTTTGGTTTTCGGCCAACAACAATGCTTTGGCACCATTTACAAAACCTGCGTAGGCAAGGTAGATTGCGTCTGACCATTTTCCTTCTTCAAAAGCTTCTTGAGCAAATGTTAGTTTGTCCTTGGCTTCTAATATTAAAGTAGCAACTAAATCTATTACTACACCTGCACATTCGCCTATTCCTACTGCTTTTACATAATTATCGGCATTTCCCCAATCTACAAAATCAGCTGTGGTAAGATTGGTTATATCTGCTAATGGTTTCAAAAATTCGTAGAAATACTTCTCGCCTTTGGCATCATAATAATTCAGAAATGATTGTCCGTTTCCATTTGCGTCAAAATCGTTCAAGATATATCGAAGTGCTTCAGGACCTCTACGGCTTGGTATTTTGATTACCTTATCCGAAAAACGACCTTCGCCATTTCCTAAAATTCCGCCACCCAATAATACTTGCAAAGCTGGAGCAACTAATTTTCCTGAATTGATAGACATTCCTTGAAAACCAATTTCCGCCATATTATGCTGTCCACAGGCATTCATACAACCACTAATTTTAATGGCTATTTTTTTATTATTACTGTATTGTGGATATTCTGCTGCCAAAACGCGTTCTAGTTCTACTGCGATTCCAGTACTACTCGCAATTCCAAGATTACAAGTGTCGGTTCCAGGACAGGCTGTGATATCGCCAATGGTATCGTAACCTAGAGTTGCAAAATCTAATTTGCTTAATTCTTGGAAGAAAAACGGTAAATCTTCTTCTTTTACATGGCGAATAAGAATGTTTTGTCTTAGAGAAAACCGCAATTCATTTGCTGCATAATTTTTTATCAAATCGGCCAATAATCTAGCCTTATCAGTATAAAAATCGCCTAATATTACTTTGATGCCAATCGCTACATATCCTGCTTGTTTTTGAGCAATTACGTTGGATTTTTTCCAAGCTTCGAAAGCGGCTGTGTCATCAATGACAACTTTTGGAGCAACTAATAATGGTGCAGGAATTCCTCCTTCAAAAGCGGCAGTATCAATTTCGACCGTTTGGTGGGATAAAGCAAGTTTTTCTTGGTCTACTAATCTTAAAAATTCTTCTTTTCCAATTTCTTTAATCAAGAATTTCATACGTGCTTTCAAACGTTTGGCTCTTTCGCCATAACGGTCAAATATTCTCAGAACACCTTCTGCTGTTGGAATAATTTGATTTACAGGCATAAATTCTGATAACAATTCAGCATGATGTGGTTGCGATCCTAAACCTCCTCCAAGCATTACTTTAAACCCTTTTTCACCATTTACAATTTTTGGAATAAATCCTAAATCGTGTAAAAAACTCAAAGCAGTATCCTTATCCGAAGAAGAGAATGAAATTTTTACTTTTCTTCCCATTTCTTGATTAACTGGGTTTCGCAATAAAAACTGAAACAAAGCGTGCGCATAAGGGGTAACATCAAAAGGCTCTTCGGGATCAATTCCTGCTATTTCGCTAGCTGTAATATTTCTAACGGTATTCCCACAGGCTTCTCTAAGTGTAACATCATCTTTTTCTAATTCAGCCCAAAGTTGTGGTGTTTTATCCAAACTTACATAATGAATTTGGATATCCTGACGTGTAGTAATGTGCAAACGTCCTGTTGAGTATTCATCAGACACTATGCAAATACGATGCAATTGCTCACTGGATACTTTTCCGTAAGGCAATTTGATACGAATCATTTGCACACCTTCCTGACGCTGCCCGTATACACCTCTTGCTAAACGAAGACTACGAAAACGCTCGTCATCGATTTTTCCGTCACGGAATAAAGCAATTTTTCTTTCTAGATCGATAATGTCTCTTTGGACAATCGGATCTTCAATTTCTGTTCTAAAACTTTCCATACTTTTTTAGTTTATGGTTGGTTGTTTATGGTTTGATTCTAGCAGATAACTATCAACTAAAAACCATAAACTATCAACTATTTAATGAATCCTACTCCTGCAGTTGTATTTGTGGCTGCATCAATCAAAATAAATGCTCCATTTGATTTATTGTCATTGTAAGCATCAAAATATAATGCTTTGCTTAGCTTAATATTTACCTCTCCTATTTCGTTAATAGCTAGTTGTGAAGCTTCTTTTGTTCCTGAAAAATCAGTTGCTATCACATTGTTTACACTTTCAATTTTAGCCAAAACCCTATTGGTATTGTGTTGTACAAAATATTTTGCTCCAGCTACTAATTTTTTAGAATCCATCCAACAAACGGTGGTTTTAATATCTTTGTCAATGGTTGGCAACTCACTCGATTTTACAATCATATCGCCACGGGTTACATTGATATCATTTTCTAACTCAATGTTTATTGATGATCCAACAGCGGCTTCATCAAATTCTTGATCGAAAAAGTGTATTTTGGTTACTTTAGACTCTGTTAATGAAGGAAGTACTGTAACAGCATCCCCTACTTTGATATTATTTCCGTATAATTTTCCGGCGTATCCTCTAAAATCATGGTATTGCTCGGTTTTAGGACGAATTACCGTTTGCACAGGGAAACGAGCTTTTCCTTTTTCATATACATCTGCAGGCTCTAAGTCTTCCAAATGTTCTAAAATCGTTTTACCTTTGTACCAAGGCATTCCGTCTAAATGTTCTACTACATTGTCGCCAGTCAAAGCACTCAACGGAATGTAACTTACGTTTTGTTCTTTGAAGGTGCTTTTAGCATTCAATTCTTGAAAATCGGTTTTTATTTTATTGAAAACTTCTTCGGAATAATCAACCAAATCCATTTTGTTGATGGCCACAATTACTTCTTTTACTCTCAATAAATTATTGATAAAAAAGTGGCGGTAGGTTTGTTCAATTACGCCTTTACGAGCATCAATCAAAATGATTGATACTTGTGAGGTTGATGCACCTGTAACCATATTTCTAGTGTATTCTACGTGACCTGGTGTATCGGCAATGATGTAACTTTTCTTTGCTGTAGAAAAATAAATATGCGCCACATCAATTGTGATTCCTTGTTCTCTTTCGGCAACCAAACCATCGGTAGCCAAAGAAAAATCAAGATAATCATATCCTTTTTGCTTGCTGCTTTTTTCGATTGCTTCTAATTTATCGGTAGTTAACGATTGTGTGTCATATAATAATCTTCCGATTAAGGTGCTCTTTCCGTCATCTACGCTTCCTGCTGTTGCTATTTTTAAAACTTCCATTTTTAATTTTTGTTTAAGGTTTAAAGTTCAAAACTTTCAATTCCTTATTTATATACTTGTTATATTTTAAATTTTTGAAAAATGCTTATTCTAATAATGTCTCTGTCATAAAAATCAACTCCAGAAGACCTTCTTTGATAATTTTTTATAAATCCTAGCTCTACAGCAATTTTTTTATTGAAACCATATTGAAAGGCTCCATAAATTCTATTTTGGTCAAATACATTATTAACTACATTTGGCCCTCCATTGAACATCACTTCGTCGGATAGAATTGCTTTTATATAATGTTCATCGACTTGCCAAAAATTATAATCGGCTTGAACTCTAAATCGGTATCTTAAAAAAAAATCATTTCCTATATAATCACCCTTTGTATTATATGTATTCCTGAATCGCTGTTCGAATTGATATCTTTGATTAAATTCAAATTTCCCAGCTTTTTGCCTCATTGTCAAATCTTGTTGTACTCTATATTCTGGTATTTGAAAACCAGGATCAACTTCAGGGTTTTGAGTAGTTACTGAAAAATAAGCAAAACCACTTCCCACTTCGACTTTATTATTTAATTTATACCGACCAAGTATTCTAAACAACCAAACGTTTTGTTGCGTTGGGTTCAAGAAAAATCGTTCATCGACCTCTGCAACTGCAAGCCATTTTTTAGATAATTCTAGCTGCGCTACATATCTTGTCCAGAGCAAACTCTGTTGGTCTACATTTTTGGCTGTTTGGGCATTTATAACATAAAAACTAATAAATGCTATAATTAGGAACAGCTTATTGTAATTCATTTTCTAAAAATATCCTTGTTGTTTTCTTTTTTCCATTGCAGCTTCAGATCTTTTGTCGTCAATTCTTGCTCCTCTTTCAGAAATTGTAGAAGTTCTAATTTCTCCAACTACTTCTGCAATTGTTGCTGCATACGAATCAACTGCTGCCGTGCAACTCATATCTCCAACAGTTCTAAAACGAACAATTCGCTCTTCAATAACTTCGTCTTCTTCTTGATAAACGAATGGGGAATGCGACCAAATCATTCCGTCTCTTAAAAATACTTTACGCTTATGCGAAAAATAAATCGATGGAATTTCAATTTGCTCCTGTTCGATATAACTCCAAACGTCTAATTCTGTCCAGTTTGAAATTGGAAAAACACGTACATTTTGTCCATTTTCAATTTTACCATTTAACAAATCAAATAATTCTGGGCGTTGATTTTTTTCGTCCCATTGTCCAAAATCATCACGAACCGAGAAAATACGTTCTTTAGCTCTAGCTTTTTCTTCATCTCGACGGGCACCACCAATACAAGCATCAAACTTGAATTCGGCAATAGCATCTAAAAGAGTTACCGTTTGCAAACTATTTCTACTGGAATACTTTCCTGACTCTTCGACCACCTTACCTTCATCAATAGCATCTTGTACATTGCGAACTATTAATTCTAAACCTAATTCTTTAACCAATCTATCTCTAAATTCAATTGTCTCTGGAAAATTATGACCTGTATCAACATGCAATAATGGAAAAGGAATTTTGGCAGGAAAGAACGCTTTTTGTGCCAAACGCACTAATGTAATAGAATCTTTACCTCCAGAAAACAATAATACTGGCTTGTCAAACTGAGAAATTACTTCTCTAAATATGTAAATTGCTTCGCTTTCTAAAGCATTTGTTTTTAATAGTGTATTCATAATATAAGCCCCCTAACCCCCAAAGGGGGAACTGTTGGGTATAATTTGTTAATAATTAATTCAATCTTCACTATTTCCCCCTTTGGGGGCTAGGGGGCTATGCAACCCACATTCTTTATGACTGGATTCCCACGACCATCTTCCTGCTCTAATGTCTTCTCCTTCAGCAATAGCTCTTGTACATGGAGCACAACCAATACTTACAAACCCTTGTTTGTGTAAAGCGTTTTGAGGAATATTATTATCGTCAATATATTGTTGTACTTCTTGTAAAGTCCATTTCAACAATGGATTGAACTTGATGATATCGAAATTAGCATCATATTCAAAAACCGTTAAGTCATTTCTATTCTCAGATTGTTCAGCACGTAAACCAGTAATCCAAATAGCATTTCCTTTTAAAGCTTTGGTCAATGGCACTACTTTGCGAATAAAACAACATTCCTTTCTGTTTTCAACCGATTCATAAAAGCTATTAGGTCCTTTTTTGTTCAATAAATTCTCTACAGCTGATGCATCAGGAAAATAAGTCTTAATTTCAAGTTTGTATTTTTTGATTGTTCGGTGAAAAACATCATAGGTTTCTTGAAATAATCTTCCTGTGTCAAGTGTGAATATAGAAACAGGAATTTTGTTTTTAGCAATTATAGCCGTAATCACTTGATCTTCTTGACCAAAAGATGTTGAAAAAACTACCTTATCTTTGTACTCATTAGTCAAAAAACTTAAGGTCTCCTCAATAGATAAATCCTTTGTTTTTTCTAATAAATACTTTACTACAGTTGCGCTCATCTTCTTTTTTATTTACAAATCTATTTCCCTATCGGTTTAGTAGATTATTCTGCAAAAATACTACTTATTTCTAAATAACAAAATAAAAATTAGTTTTTTTAGTATCAAAAATAATAAAGTCTATTATCCCTATAGGATATAAGAAAATAATTTTTACTTTTGTCAAAAAAATTACAATTATGGACTTTCATTATGGATTAATAGTTGCTGGTTTAACCGTTGGTTTTATTGTAGGATTAACAGGTATTGGCGGTGGCTCTTTGATGACACCTATTCTATTATGGTTTGGCATACCCCCAACAAAGGCTGTTGCGGTAGATTTGTTGTATGCTGCAGTTACCAAAACTGGAGGTGCTTTTGTTCATAATAAGAAGAAAAACATCGACTGGGCCATTACGGGTTGGTTAGTATTAGGGAGTATTCCTGCTTCTTTATTGACTTTATGGATACTACACAGTATGAAAACTGACACCACTGCCATGAATGCCACCATAAAATATAGTTTGGGTTGGGCGTTATTATTTACATCGGTTGCTATCATTTTCAAAAATAAAATATTAGCCTTTTCTCAAAAACATGCTGGTGACAAATTTCATAAAGAAAGTAAAACTCAAAATGCATTAACCATATTAATTGGTGTAATGTTAGGAGCTGTTGTAACGCTAACATCAATTGGAGCTGGCGCTTTAGGAACAGTTACTTTATTTTTCTTATACCCACTTTTACCAACTCCAAAATTAGTTGGAACTGAAATTGCTCATGCTATTCCATTAACCTTGGTAGCTGGTTTGGGTCATGCTTCTATGGGGAATATGGATTTTGGTCTTTTAGGTCAGTTACTAATCGGCTCACTTCCAGGAATTTATTTTGGCAGTTTGTTGAGCGGTAAAGTACCTGATTTATTGCTTAGAAATGCAATTGCAATTATGCTGTTTTTTGTGGGTTATAAATTAGTGTTTTAGTTCTAATACTTTTTTTTAAAACAATTCTTTACAAAGCAATATCAGCAAGTGTATTGTTTTCTAAAATCATCAAAGTATTATCTCGAACTTCCATCATTAATTTTCGAACTGCACAAGCTGCTTCATCAGTACAATCATCACACTTTTCATAAAAATTATGACTAGCACAAGGCAATAAAGCTATTGGTCCTTCGAGAATGCGATAGACTTTTGCCATATTAATCTCTTGAGGCTCTTTTATCAAATAATAGCCTCCTCCCTTTCCTTTTTTGGCTCCGAGAAAACCAGAATGACGCAGGAGCAACAAAATACTTTCCAGAAATTTAATCGAAATGTGCTCTGCCTTTGCAATATCAGCAATAGCAACAGGGGTTTGATCTTCTTGGCGTGCCAAAAAAGTCAGAGCTTTGATACCGTATTTTGTTTTTTTAGAGAGCATTTGAATTCGTTTTTACAAAATGGTTAAAAACAAAAATACATTAAAGTTTCCAAATAAAACAAACTGTCTTTTTAACACCCTAAATCATTTTTATAAGCAATCCAGCAATTGCCGAAATCAAAATAATATAGGGCTCTTTGCAATTTTTGATATAAAGTAATGCCAAAACAGCTAAAACGGCAATAATTACTGTGGTTATATCAGTGATACTTCGAGTTCCAATAATAAATACTGCACCAACTAATGATCCAATTACCGAAGCTGTAATTCCATCGACGAACGCTTTTATAGATTGGTTGTTTCCATATTTTTTGAAATAAGGAGCAAACAAAATAGTAAACAAATAACAGGGTAAGAAAGTAGCTATGGCCGCAACACAAGCACCTGCAAATCCGTTGACCAAATACCCAATAAACGCCACAGTTATTACAACTGGTCCAGGTGTAATCATCGCTACGGCAACAGCATCAACAAATTGTTTTTCGGTAAGCCAATGGTATTCGGCAACAACACCGCTATGCAAAAAGGGTACAATTGCCAATCCGCTTCCAAAAACAAAAGCACCAGCTTTGGTAAAAAACCAAGCGATTTTTGTTAATGTTCCAGCTTCGTATGTCCAAAATCCTATAAAACCAACAACGAATACACTTGCATTTTTGGGTCTCGTTATCCAAACCGGAGGAGCTTTTACCAACATATAAATCAACCCCGTAGCAATAAAAAGCATCAGACTTTCGGTTTCTGTTATTACCGTAATTAAAATTCCGATACCGTAAAACAACCACAAAAGCCAGTTTTTTTGGAATGATTCTAGGTTTAATTTTCCAATAGATTTAGTAGTTAATTTGTAACTACTCAAAAGAATAATCCCAATTACAGATGCTCCAACTCCGTAAAAAACAGCTTGCATCCAAGATAATCCACCGTACAATTTATAAGCAATACCCAACATCAAAACCATAATAAACGAAGGTAACACAAACAAAACACCACACAAAGTTGCCCCAATTATGCCATAATGAACATAACCTAAATAAATACTTAATTGAGCTGCCATAGGACCTGGAGCCAATTGTGATAGGGCAAGTCCTTCTTTGTATTCATCTTCAGAAATCCATTTTCGATCTTCAACCAAATCTCGATGCATGTAATTGACCAATGCAACTGGACCTCCGAAACCAGAATAGCCTAGTTTTAGAAAATAAAGTGCCAATTGTTTTAAGCTATATTTTTCCAATATCTTCTTGATTGAAAGCATTATCAAAATTTAAAACTTTGACAATGCTAAAAATTCCTAAGCTAAAGCCTGTTCCAAATCAGCAATGACATCCTTAACGGTTTCTAGTCCTACTGAAACACGAACCAAACCATCGGTAATACTCACTGCTAAACGTTCCTCTACAGACAATTTACTATGAGTTGTTGAAGCTGGATGCGTTACAATCGTTCTGGTATCTCCTAAATTTGGTGATAGAGAACATAATTTTATTTTATCTAAAAAGGCTCTACCCGCTTCAATACCTCCTTTGATTTCAAATGCAACTATATTACCTCCTAATTTCATTTGCTTTTTGGCAATTTCATATTGAGGGTGTGATTTCAAAAATGGATATTTTACCAGACTCACATTTGGATGTTGTTCCAAAAATTCGGCTACTTTCAATGCGTTTTCGCAATGTCTATCTAAACGGATCGCCAAAGTTTCTAAACTTTTGGACAATACCCAGGCATTAAATGGTGATAATGAAGGCCCTGTCAATCTAGAAAACAAATAAATTTTTTGAATCAATTCGGTGTCGCCAACTGTTATTCCGCCCAACACTCTACCTTGACCATCCATTAATTTAGTAGCAGAATGGATAACCAAATCGGCTCCCCATTTTATAGGTTGTTGCAAATAGGGAGTGGCAAAACAGTTGTCGATGATCAAAATCAGATTGTGCTTTTTAGCAATTGCTCCAAGTAATTCTAAGTCAATAATATCGACTGCTGGATTGGTAGGTGATTCAGCAAAAAGAATTTTGGTATTCGGCTGAATACAACTTTCAATCGTTTCGGGTTTATTAATATCGAAATAAGTAGTTTCTATTCCCCATTTTGGAAAATAATTAATAAATAAGGAGTGTGTCGCTCCAAATACACTACTTGCCGAAACAATATGATCGCCTGAGTTTAACAAAGCTGCTAAGGTGGAATAGACTGCTGCCATTCCAGATGCGAAAGCAAATCCCGACTCGGCGCCTTCCATTTGACACACTTTATCGATAAACTCGTTGGTATTCGGATTACTGTATCGGCTATAAATATTTCTGTCTTTCTCATCGGCAAAAGAAGCACGCATATCTTCAGCATCCTCAAATACAAAACTGGATGTTAAATATAAGGGCACAGAGTGTTCTAGAAATTGTGTGCGCTCTAATTGAGTGCGGATGGCCTGGGTTTCGAAGCCGTATTCTTGTTCGTTCATTGTAAAAGTTATAAGCCCATCCCCAGCCCTTCCCAAAGGGAAGGGAGCCGAAAGTGGATTGTTATTATAAATTAAATCTGCAAAAATAATTCTATTTATTTGTTGCTAGTTCCCCCTTCGGGGGTTAGGGGGCTTCCATTCAAAACTACTTTATAATGTATTGTTGCAGTTGGTTCGACAGTTTTAGCTACCGAGCAATATTTTTCGAATGACAATTGCGCAGCTTTTAAGGCTTTGTCTTCTTTTATGTTACCTTCTAGATAAAAAACCACATAAATATTTTTGAATGGTTTGGCATCTCCTACTTCTTCTCTTATGCCTTCAACATCGGCTTTGAAAGAAGCTATTTCTTGGCGTTGCTTTTTTAAAATCGAAATCATATCTATTCCGCTACAACCTGCCACACCCATCAATACTAATTCCATTGGACTTGGTCCCATATCATTACCTCCAAAATCAGGGCGTGCATCTACATTTACAATATGTCCACGTTCGTTTTTCAATTCGAAGTGAAAGTTTTCGTTTACTCTGTTTAATGTTACTTTCATTGTTATATTTTTTAAATCTGAAACCAAAAATCGTTAATCTGCTCCCGAAGCTTCGGGACTGAAATCCCTACCCTTTTTCTGATAATCTCAAAATATCGCCAAAAACTCCTCTAGCTGTTACTGCCGATCCAGCTCCAGCTCCTTGAATCACTATTGGTCTATCACCATAGGATTCAGTATAAATTTCGAAGAAAGAATCTGACCCTTTCAAACTTCCTAAAGGAGTATCTGAAGGTACAGAAACTAATTTTACTTCTAGATTTCCTTTATCATTTTGTAGGTTTCCTGATAATTCACCGATGTATCGCAACACATGATTTGGTACTTGTGCTGACTTTATTTTATTATAAATAGGATCAAACACTTCTAACTTATTTAAAAAATCTGCTACGTTCCCTTCTCGTAAATGTTCTGGAATTAAGTTTTCAATATTGATTTCATCAAACTCGTTTTGTAAATCTAATTCTCTAGCTAAAATTAATAATTTTCTACCCACATCATTACCACATAAATCTTCTCTTGGATCAGGTTCTGTATATCCATTATCGATGGCTTCTTTCAAAATTTGACTAAAAGGAACGTCTTTTGAAGAAAAATTATTGAACAAATAACTCAACGTTCCAGAAAAAACGCCTTTAATCTTAGTAATATTCTCGCCTGAAAGATGTAATAATTTGATGGTATCAATCAAAGGCAAACCAGCTCCAACATTGGTTTCGTATAAATAGTTTTTTTGATTTTCTTCCAATACTTTTCTTAAGTTTTTATAAAAAGAATAGCTTAAAGTATTGGCCACTTTATTTGATGAAATCAAATCAAAACTATTTTCAGCCAATGAAATATAATTATCTACAAACGATGCACTCGCGGTATTGTCAATTGCAATCAAATTTTCAAGATGATTATCTTTAGCAAAATCTATTATATCATTAATAGTATAAGCAAAACCATTGGTTTGAATTTCATTTTTCCAATTAGGTGGAACTCCATTTTTGTTTAAAAGCACATTCTGTGAATTGGCAATTGAAAAAACATTTAATTTAATTCCTTTGCGTTTTTCAATGGCCTCAGCTGATTCTAGAATTTGGTTTATCAAAGTTCCTCCTACTAATCCGTGACCAAAAATGGCTATATTTATTTTCTTTGAAACTCCAAAAATCTCACCATGAATAACATTCAAAGCTTTGTTAAGTTGTGTTTTCTTGACCACCAAACTCACGTTTTTTCCTGTTACCGTATTGTTAAAAAGTATAGGAATTATTTTGTTTTTAATCAAAGCTGAATATGGTTTGTGAAAAGTACTCAAATCCTGTCCGATGATTGAAATTACCGAAACATCATCCGTAATGGAGATTTTATTGACATCTTTTGAATAAAAATCATTTTCGAATTCTTTCTCTAATTCTACTACTGCTTTGGTCGCCTTATCAGCAGATACAACCAAACCAATTCCTCGCTCAGAAGAACCTTGTGATATAATGCTTACACTAATATCATGATCGCCCATTACTTTAAAAATACGAGCGTCAACTCCTGTTTTTCCAAGCAAACCTCTACCTTCAAGATTTACCAAGGAAACATTATCTAAAACCGAAAGGGTTTTAATTCCCTCTTTATTTGAAGTTGAAGTAATTAATGTTCCTTTATTATCATTATTAAATGTATTTAAAATACGCAAGGGAATGTTTTTTTCTAGTAAAGGAATTATCGTTTTGGCATGCAAAATTGTCGCTCCAAAATTGGCAATTTCATTGGCTTCATTAAAGGACAAACGGTCAATTTTCTTGGCATCAGATACCAATTCTGGGTTTGCCGTATAAATTCCATCTACGTTGGTATAAATTTGAAGTTCTTCGGCATTGATGTAATTAGCAATTAACGATGCAGTATAATTGCTGCCATTTCGTCCTAAAGTGGTCACCTCATCTTTGCTGTTCGAACCAATAAAACCAGTAATAATATTTACCGTATTCTTATTGTCTTTAAAAAATTGAATCACATTTTTTTTAGAAATTTGCTCTAAAGGTTGAGCGTCTCCAAAATTTGAATCTGTTTTAAATAAAATTCTTGTGTCGGTAAAAAGGGTATTAATTCCTTTTTCTGATAAAACTGCGGCTATTAATTTTGCCGATATTACTTCCCCTAATGAAAGTACTTGATCTTTAATTTTTTGACTATAATCACCAATCAAACTAACTCCTTCAAAAAGTTTATCTAGTTTTTCAAACTCTACTGATAAGTCAACATTGCTATAATCGGCTTGTTGATATTCTTTGAAACTTTCTAATAAAGGTTTATAGTTTCTATTTTTACTAGCAATAGTCAAAATGTCATCTAATTCATCAGTAGCATTACCACGTGCTGAAACCACTACTGCAATATGTTCTCCTTTGTTTTTATTATCAATGATGATATCCAAAACAGTATTTATTCCTTCTCCATTGGCTAAAGATTTACCGCCAAATTTTAATATTTTCATCTTTCTTTTATTATTAAAAACAACTTCTAATAAACTATCTAATTGTTCGTATTCTATTAAAAATGCATCGTGTCCGTGTTGCGAATCTATTTCGCTATAGAAAACATTGTTTTTGAACTTTTTAATTTCATGATATGTTTCTCGGTTTTCATTTGCCGTAAAAAATAAGTCTGAATTAATTCCAATAATATGTATATCGGCTTCAATATCAGTAATTATAGACTCAAACGAAGTTCTATTTCGAGTAATATCGATGGTTTTAAGCAACTGATTCATAATCTTATAAGCCGAAAGTTGAAATCTTTTTTGAAGTTTTTCGCCGTGATGATTCAACCAACTTTCTACTTTAAAAGACTCTAAATGCTCGTTTGTATTTCGCTGAAACTTTTCCTTGAAAGACTCAGGAGTTCGATAACACAACATCGCATGAATCCTAGCATCTTCAATGGGTTTACGAGAATTATTGAGGATTTGCTCTTGTAAATAACAATTAGCGATTAGCCAATCCGTAGATTTCCAATCGGTAGCAATAGGAATAAAATGCTGGGTTATTTTAGGTTCTAATGCGACCATTTCCCAACCAATTCCTCCACCTACAGAACCTCCAATAAGAGCAAATAATCGTTCTACTTTTAGATAGCGAATACCCTCTAAGAAAACTCGAGCAATATCTCGGGCATTGAAGTCTAAATAGTTATCTATAGTATGTACATCAAAACCATTGCCTGGCACATTAAACGAAAGGATGGTGTATTTTCGAATATCAATTGTTTTATCAACCCCAATTAGGTCATTCCACCAGCCATTTTCACCTATAACAACTGCATTTCCTGTCAAGGCATGATTAATCATAACTATTGGAGCAGTGTTTAATTCTGGACCAAAAATTTCTAAACTTAGATTTATTGTAGGGTAAAAACCACCACTTTCGGTAGTGAAATTTTTAATTATTATTGATGTTGGTTTATTTTCCAATTTCAAATCTTTTGTTTTTATGATTTGTGTTTGGAAATATTAGAAAGAAAAACTAGGAGTAAAACTAGATGATTTATTGTTGTTATCTTTTCACGCAAGCGTGATAGAATGTAGCACCTTTCGTTTGAGGCGTAGGTTGCTAAGCTTTCATCGGGTCTATTCCCTCGAGCTTTCTTTATAACATTTCAGTACAGTTGTGAACTTAACAGTGCAAATTAAATGCTTTTTTTTTTAACAACCAAATTTCACGCAAAATGGTTTATTAATTTTAAATAACAACATTAGAATCATTCATAGACTCTAATGTTGTTTATTATTTAACTTTAAATAAAAAGAGTTTCATTCTCTTCACTATACATTTGAGACAAAGAAGTATTTGAAGTTAGTTTTAATTTTCCTCCTAAACTTTTAAATTTAACTTTTATATTCTCATTGTTATCTTCTGTTTTTTTTGATTTCAATATTAAACCTTTAAAAAACTGAAATGCTGCTATGATATATTTTAATATTTTCATGATCTTTTGGTATTAGATTATTTTACTTTTATATAGAACATATTGAAATCAGTTTTTTAAGTTCAATATGTTGATTTATGCTTTTAAATTTTCAAAAACAGACTTTAAATCGGCTTTCAAGTCTTCTATGTCTTCTAGTCCGACCGAGAGTCTGATTAAATCTTTAGTGACTCCTGTTGCGACTTGTTCTTCGGCTGACAACTGTTGATGCGTTGTACTTGCAGGATGAATAATCAATGATTTTGTGTCACCAATATTAGCTAATAATGAAAAAAGCTTCGTTTCATCGGCTACTTTTTTTGCAGCATCAAATCCTCCTTTTAGTCCGAAAGTTAGCAATCCGTTTTGTCCTTTAGGTAAATATTTAGTTACTAAATGATTATATTTACTAGACTTCAAGCCTGGATAATTTACCCATGCTACTTCATTTTGACTTTCTAACCATTGTGCCAATGCCAAACCATTCTCGCTATGCTTTTGGACACGAACTGGTAAAGTTTCTAATCCTTGAATAATTTGAAAAGCATTAAATGGACTTAAAGCAGCGCCAAAATCACGTAATCCTTCAATTCTAACTTTAGCTATAAAAGCTGCTGCTCCCAGAGCATCGTGATAGACCAAACCGTGATATGCTGGCGATGGTTCTGTAAATTCAGGAAATCTTCCGCTACTCCAGTCGAAAGTTCCAGCATCTATTATTGCTCCTCCTAACGATGTTCCGTTTCCGGAGATGTATTTTGTCAATGAATGAATGACAATATTGGCTCCAAACTGAATTGGGTTTAGTAAATAAGGGGATGGAACTGTGTTATCAACTATAAATGGAACTTTAAATGCTTTAGCTTCTTTCGAAATCGCTTCTAAATCCAAAATATCTAGTTTAGGATTCCCTAAACTTTCTGCAAAGAACACTTTTGTGTTTTCTTGGGCAGCTTTTGTAAAATTAGAAGCGTCAGAAGGATCAACAAAAGTGGTTGTTATTCCCAATCTTGGTAGGGTTGCTTTCAAAAGATTATAGGTTCCTCCATATAAACTATTGGAAGCAACAATATGATCTCCTGTTTTTAGTAAAACCAATAAGGACGTTGCAATAGCAGCGGTTCCAGAAGCTGTTACAACTGCTGCAATTCCACCTTCAAGAGCCGCCAATCGCTGTTCTAAAATATCATTAGTCGGATTATTTAATCTGGTATAAATAAATCCTGCTTCTGCTAGTCCAAATAAATTAGCCGCATGATCTGAATTGTTAAAGACATAAGAACTAGTTTGATAAATAGGCACCGCTCTTGTTCCTGCTGTTTTAGTGACGTCGTGTCCTGCGTGTAATGCATTGGTTGCGAATTTTTGAGTACTCATAATAAATTGATTTTAGATTTTATTGTTTTAATTTTTAAATATTTTAATTTTTTTAATCCTAAAACAAAAACCCTTTTAGAAAAATATCCAAAAGGGTTTTAAGTTTTGATATAACTTATACTTTCGGAATCAACAGACATAAACAAAGGTCATAGACATCATACAAATCATTGATTTGACATTAAATAAATTTATTTGTTGTTGATTTAGATTGTTCATGTAATATAATTTGAATTGTAATTTACAAAAAAAGCCTCCCGATTTGAGGGAGGCTTTTGCTATATAATTTGGTTTAAATTGAAGTAATAAACTACCCACAGGATTTTTCCTGCATGGTTTTTGAAATAGTGCAAACATTTAAATTCATTTTGTTTTATTTATCTTGACACAAAATTGCAAACTTTAATTGAATTATCCAAATAATTTTAAAAAAATATTCTAAGTAACAACTAAATACAAAATATTAAAATCAAAATGGTTTTTCAATTCAAAATGGTTTCATACATTTGCACACAAATTTCAGAGGAAAAATTTGAACTGATTGCAACCTCGTAAAAAAAATGCTAAAGCAGGAACTCTCCTTTAGCCTTTTACAGCAATTATTTTTCCTCACCTTAATTAAAAAACTATATTATTATGGCTTATTTATTTACGTCAGAATCTGTGAGCGAAGGACATCCTGATAAGGTTGCAGATCAAATTTCGGATGCATTAATTGATAATTTCTTAGCTTTTGATCCTGAATCTAAAGTAGCTTGTGAAACTCTAGTAACTACTGGACAAGTAATTTTGGCTGGTGAAGTAAAGTCGAACACCTACCTTGATGTGCAACAAATTGCTAGAGATGTAATCAAAAAAATTGGGTACACAAAAAGCGAATACATGTTTGAAGCCAATTCTTGTGGTGTTCTTTCTGCTATTCATGAACAATCTGCCGACATCAATCAAGGTGTTGATAGAGCGAGTAAAGAAGAACAAGGTGCAGGTGATCAAGGAATGATGTTTGGTTACGCCACCAACGAAACCGAAAATTTCATGCCTTTGGCTTTAGATTTATCGCATAAATTACTACAAGAACTAGCTGTTTTACGTCGTGAAAATAATGAAATCAACTATTTGCGTCCTGATGC
>NZ_JBJXDQ010000174.1:0-3154 GCF_046155325.1 Flavobacterium sp. | reverse complement strand
TTCTTCACCAACAAATTCTGGTAGCAGATAAGCAGTAGCATAGGCTTTTTGAGAACCAATATATTCAGTGATTTTTTCTACTTCGGGAGTGTCAATAAAAGCGCATTGAACCCTTACTGTGTCATTTCCATTAGTATAAAGCATATCACCTCGACCAATAAGCTGATCTGCTCCCTGGGTATCAAGAATAGTTCTAGAGTCAATTTTTGAAGTTACTCTAAAAGCAATACGAGCAGGAAAATTTGCTTTTATTAATCCTGTAATTACATTTACCGAAGGTCGTTGAGTAGCAATAATAAGGTGTATGCCTATGGCTCTTGCTAATTGTGCTAATCTAGCTATTGGAGTTTCAACTTCTTTTCCAGCGGTCATAATTAAATCAGCAAATTCGTCTACTACCAAAATAATGTAGGGTAAAAAACGATGACCATTTTCGGGATTTAATTTTCGGGATTTAAACTTATCATTATATTCCTTGATATTGCGTACCATGGCATCTTTTAGCAAAGAATAGCGATTATCCATTTCTATACAAAGTGAATTTAAAGTATTAATTACTTTGGCATTATCTGTAATAATAGCATCATCGGTATCGGGTAATTTTGCTAAATAATGTCTTTCAATCTTATTGAAAAGCGTTAGCTCTACTTTTTTAGGATCAACTAAAACAAACTTAATTTCTGCTGGATGTTTTTTGTACAATAAGGATGTAATAACAGCATTTAACCCTACCGATTTTCCTTGACCTGTTGCTCCAGCCATTAACAAGTGAGGCATTTTGGCTAAATCAACTACAAAGGTTTCATTCGAAATTGTTTTTCCTAAAGCTATTGGCAATTCCATTTCTGCTTCTTGAAATTTTGCAGATCCAATAACGCTTTTCATCGAAACCATCGTAGGGTTTTTATTAGGCACTTCAATACCTATAGTTCCTTTTCCTGGGATAGGAGCAATGATACGAATTCCTAAGGCCGATAATGACAAAGCGATATCATCTTCTAGGCTCTTAATTTTTGATATTCGAATTCCAGCTTCTGGTACAATTTCATATAGGGTTACTGATGGACCAACAGTAGCTTTTATTTGAGCAATTTCTATTTTGTAATTGCGAAGGGTATCAACAATTCTATTTTTGTTTTCTTCTAATTCTTCCTGATTGATGGTGATTCCTCCAGAGGAGTATTCTCTTAAAAGATCAATCGTAGGGTATTTATAATTTGATAAATCTAAGGTTGGGTCAAACATTCCAAAATCTGCAACCAATTTTGAAGCTAGGTTTTCTTCAATAATATTTTCTTCAGCAGCTTTTTCTATTACAAATGTCTCATCGCTTGTATGAATAATCTCTGGAGATGGGGTGGGAGTTACCTCTTTTGGTTTGGGTATTGAAAATTCTGAAAATGGAGGTGGTTTTATTTCAGTAGGAATTATTTTAAGACTTATTTCTGACGAATTGCTTATGGTAGGTTTTAAATCATCTTTATTAATTTCGAATTTTGATGATTTTGTAATTAATTCAATTCCCTTCAATTCCTCATCCAATGATTCATCTTCTAAAGCATACTCTTCAAGATTATAGGCTGTGTTGGGATCTGGAACTGGATTAGTAGCCCAATTAGATTTAAGATCCTTATTTGCTTTTTCAAAAAATGATTGAATCTTTTCGGGTGAAATTTTAATCTTAAAAATGAAATAAATTATAACTCCAAAAAACAAAACAAGTAATGTTCCTGTTTTTCCGATATAATCTTGAGAGAATAAATTCAACTCATATCCTATAACGCCACCCAATTCCGGGAGGGATGTAGCAAAAAAACCTAATAAAACCGAAATAATTATTGCAACAAACATATCCCAAAACCAAATATTCTTTAATTTTTTAAGTGGAATGCTCAAGGCTAAAAAAGTACCCGTTAAAAATAATAATCTAACTAAGAAAAAAGAAGCAATTCCAAATCCTTTATACACTAATAAATCAGCTAAAAAAGCACCAAATTTACCGAGCCAATTTTGAGCTGTTTCATTTCGGTTTAAAATTTTAGTTAAAGTACTTTGATCCTGCTGACCATAGGTGTAAAACGAAATAAAAGAAAGTAACAATGCAATTGAAAACAATATTAATAAACAACCCAAAACAATCTTATGCTGTTTTGTTATAGACCAATATTTATTATTTGTAAGCTTTGAATCTATTGACTTACTAGCAGTTTCTTTTTTATTTGTTTTAGTCATTCTCTTTTTTCGTTTAACTATATAAATTTAGGTAAATAAATAATGAAAACAATTGTAATTCCAGTCATAGCTGCAAAAAAAACTGCACCTGCGGCTATATCTTTTATAAAACCAATTTTATCATTAAAATTGGGGTGAATAAAATCAGCTACTTTTTCGACAGCAGTATTTAGACCTTCAATACTAATAACTAAACCAATTGCTATTGTTTGAAATAACCATTCAGTTTTATTTATCTCAAAAAAAAATCCTGCAAATAGTAATACTATTGCTAACGTAAACTGAACCATGATACTATGTTCAGTAGTAATTAGTTTTAAAGCGCCATTAAAAGCATATTTTAGACTTTTTAATCTTCCTATAAAAAAACTATTATCTTTTTGAAATTCCATTTATAACTTTTAAAGTACTGCCAAAGCAGCTTCATAATTAGGTTCGTTTCCAATTTCTGGAACTTGTTCTGTATAGGTAATGATGCCATTTTCATCAACGATTATGATGGATCGAGAAAGCAAACCAGCAAAAATGCTGTCTAAAATTAGCAGGCCATTGTCTTTTCCAAAATCTGCAGTATTAAAATCAGACAAATTGATTACATTTTTCAATCCTTCGGCCCCACAAAAACGTTTTTGAGCTAAAGGTAAATCTCTGGAAATACACAATACTTTAGTGTTGCTTAACCCGCCAGCAATTTCATTGAACTTTCTAAGGGCAGCTGAGCATACTCCAGTTTCAACACTAGGGAATATGTTTAATAGTAATTTGGTATTCGAAAAATCAGCTAATGTAGCGATGGATAAATCTTCTTTTACTAATTTAAAATCGGCTAGTTTACTGCCAACTGTTGGTAATTCACCCGATGTGTGTATTGGATTTCCTCCTAATGTTATTGATGCCATTTTATTTGTTTTTTTTATGAGGT
>NZ_JBJXDQ010000173.1:0-3582 GCF_046155325.1 Flavobacterium sp. | reverse complement strand
TTCACATTATTAGTTACCATTACAGGTCTAATTGCTTACACCTCAATGCCGCGTGAAGATTTTCCAGAAATTATTGAGAATAAAGTTTACATATCGTCTGTTTTTCCTGGAAACTCAGCCGAAGATGTAGAAAAATTGATTATCAAACCTCTCGAAAAAGAACTCAAAAACATTAGTGGTGTCGAGAGAGTAACCGCAAGTTCCTTCCAAGACTACGGAATGATCATCGCCGAATTTTCGGATAAAGTATCTATTGAAGAAGCCAAACTAAAAGTCAAAGACAAGGTTGATATTGTCAAAGCCGATACTGATTGGCCTAATCTGGATAACGGAAGCAAAGTAGAACCTAGTGTTTTTGAATTGAACATTTCCGAAGAAGTGCCTATTTTAAACATTCACTTAAAAGGGAATTACACCACCCAACAACTCAAAAAATATGGCGAAAGACTGCAAGATGATATCGAGGAAATTCCCGAAGTTAAAAAAGTAGAAATTTTGGGTGTTGATGATAAAGAAGTAGAAATCGCTGTCGATATCTTCAAAATGACGGCAGCTCAAATTTCATTTGATGACATTCAAAATGCGGTGAAGTATGAAAACATGACGCTTTCGGGCGGTAATTTGATTTCGCAAGGTTCGAGAAACAACATCCGAATTGTGGGTGAAATTAAAGATCCAAAAGAACTCGAAAATGTTATCGTAAAACATACTGGCGGGGTAGTATATTTAAAAGATGTTGCAACAGTTACTTTCAAAGAAAAAGAAAAAACGACTTATGCTCGCGAAATGGGTAAGGAAGTAGTGATGCTCGATGTGAAAAAACGCTCGGGTCAAAACATGATTTCGGCGATTGATCAAGTCAAAGAAAAACTGGAATTAGCTCATGAAAATTATTTGCCAAAAGATTTACAAGTTGAGCTAACCAACGATCAATCGGAGCGTGTAGAACATCAAGTAGATGAACTATCTAATCACATTATCTTCGGGATTGTGTTGGTTATGATTGTGTTGATGTTTACCATGGGATTACGAAACTCTTTATTTGTGGGAGCGGCTATTCCGCTATCGATGATGATAGCTTTTACGGTTTTGTCGATGTTTGGATTAACCCTAAACACGATGGTGCTTTTCGGATTGGTAATGGGATTAGGTTTATTGGTTGATGACGGAATTGTGGTCGTCGATAATGTTTTTGCCAACATGAAAAAGGGAATGACTCGAGTTCAGGCTTCCAAAGTGGGTATTGGCGAAATCGCATGGCCTGTAATTTCATCAACAGCCACTACCCTGATGGCGTTTTTACCTTTTGCCCTTTGGCCTGGTACTATGGGTAAATTTATGATTTACTTCCCAATAACCTTGACCGTTACTTTGACAGCTTCGTTATTTGTAGCGATGGTCGTGAATGCTGCTATGACAGGCGGTTCTATGGATATCGAAGATAGAAATGTAACCCTAAAATCAGCCAAAAGATATACCATTATATTCTTGTTTGTAGGCGTATTATTTGTGATTATTGGAAATGTAAAAGATGTGAAATTTGCCCGAGGAATTGGACATTTTGCACTCATTTCATTAGCCTTTATGTGGTTGTACAAATGGAAAATGTATCAATGGACACAAGATTTTCAACACAACTTTTTCCCAAGGTTAGAAGAAAAATACAAAGGTTTTTTAGGAAAAATTCTAAAAGGTCGAAATGCTTGGTTTGCCTTGGTAGGAATCATCGGAATGTTGTTTTTATCTATTTTTCTATTGGGACTTTTCCCTAGAAAAGTATTGTTTTTCCCAGACAATATACCAAGACAAGTCATTACCTACATCGAATATCCGCAAGGAACAGATATTGATAAAACCAACAAGGCGACTTTGTTTGTTGAGAAACAAGTCATCGATATCATGAAAAAATACATCGATCCTAAAACAGACAAAAACTTCCTTGCCGAAAGTATTGTTTCACAAGTAGGTGTCGGAGCAGGAAATCCAAATGTAGATGCGGGTTCAGCTAACGAAACCCCTTTTAAAGGGAAAGTAACGGTGAATTTCTCTGAATTTAAGTTTAGAAGAGACATTAACACTTCGGATGTTTTAGATGAAATTAGAGCGCGTGTCAAGGGCATTGCTGGCGCAACCATTACCGTAGAAAAAGATGCAAACGGACCACCTGCGGGTTACCCAATTAGTATTCAATTAACTGGTTATGATTATAATGAAATGCTCAAAGAAGCCGACAAAATGATTGCTTTTATTGATGCTAAAAAAATACCCGGTATCGAACGATTGAATGTAGATGTCAACAAACAAAGCCCTGAGCTTGAAGTAAAAGTAGATCGCGTCAATGCAGGAAGTTTGGGCGTTTCGACAGGACAGTTAGGATTTAATTTGCGTCGTTCTGTTTATGGACAAGAAATCTCTACTTTCAAAGAAGGCGATGACGATTACAATATCATGGTGCGTATGCAAGAAGATCAGCGCAAGAACGAAAATGTATTATTCAACCAGTCGTTGACTTTTAGAAATCAAACCAACGGTCAAATGATGCAAGTGCCTATTTCGGCAGTATCAGAAACCGAAAAAACAAATACGTATAACCAAATCAAAAGAAAGAACTACAAACGAATAATGACCATTTATTCGAATGTACTCACGGGGTTTAACGGCGACGAAATTACCAAACAAATTGGCAGCGAACTCACCAATTATAAACTACCAAAAGGAGTTACGTATTCCTTCTCTGGAGTGCAAGAAGAACAAGGCAAAAACCAAAGTTTCTTGATGTATGCTTTATTCCTAGCCATGGCAGGAATTACGATTATCATTGTGTTGCAGTTTAATTCGGTGTCCAAAACCATCGTGATTTTATTTACGGTGCTTTTGAGTTTTAGTGGTGTGTTTTATGGTTATGTCATTGCCAATATGGATTTTGTGATCCTGATGACCATGATGGGAATCATTTCCTTGGCGGGAATTGTCGTGAAAAACGGAATCGTACTGATGGATTTCTTCGTCTTACTTTTGGATAAAAAAGTAGCCGACAAAGGCGTAGAAAGCCACAATGATTTATCGCTTATTGAAATTGAAGAAATCATTATCGAAAGTGGTAAAAACCGTTTGCGTCCCGTATTATTAACCGCATTAACGGCTATTTTAGGATTAATTCCACTAGCTATCGGACTCAACTTTGACTTCTTTGGGTTGGTAACCGATTTGAACCCGCATTTGTATATGGGAGGCGATAACGTAATTTTCTGGTCGCCATTGGCTTGGACTATTATATTTGGTTTGTCTTATGCCACGGTCTTAACCTTGGTTATGGTACCCGTGATGTTCTTTTTAGTAAAACGAACGAAGTACTGGTTGCGAGACTGGAGATTGGCAAACGCTACAGAAGCATAAGATTGATATACTTTTTAACAGAAACCACCGGAAAATTGATTTTCGGTGGTTTCTTGTTTTTGTAGGAATGGATTGACTATATTTGAAATTTATAAAAAATAAATCTCAACTACAGTTGAGCATATACAACCAAAAAGAATGACTTTGCTCAGTTTTTGAATATAAAACTGAGCCTATAAACAAGTT
>NZ_JBJXDQ010000172.1:0-9754 GCF_046155325.1 Flavobacterium sp. | reverse complement strand
CCAGTTCCTACAACAGATTCAGGTGTTATATTTTTTTCGTCTAATATTTTTTTAGCAGCTGGCGAAGGATGTCCAAGCCCCCCCGCCCCCGAAGGGGGAGTTTGAGCAACAACAGGTGATGCTTTTACCTCTTCTTTTTTATCTTCAACTACTTTTTCTGTAACTTCTTGCTTTGAAGCCCCTCCTTTGGAGGGGTTGGGGAGGCTTGTATCAATATGACAAACTACTGCTCCCACTGCTACCGCATCACCTTCTTCTGCTTTAAGCGTAATAAT
This sequence comes from Flavobacterium sp., assembly GCF_046155325.1. Taxonomy (GTDB): domain Bacteria; phylum Bacteroidota; class Bacteroidia; order Flavobacteriales; family Flavobacteriaceae; genus Flavobacterium. Next base: position 9,479 of record NZ_JBJXDQ010000172.1, on the reverse strand, counting down.
TCCGCTTGCTTCAGCAGGTAATTCCAATGTGGCTTTGTCAGAATCAACCTCAGCAATAGCTTGGTCTTTCTCTACATAATCACCATCTTTTACTAACCAAGTGGCAATTTCTACTTCTTTTATGGATTCCCCTGGTGATGGGACTTTCATTTCTAAAATCATCTTGTATTATTTTAAATTATGAATTTGTATTTTTAAATTTTATTCCTATTCTAATAAATTTTCTATCGAAATATCTTCATCAATTTCATCCCAATGAACCCCTTCTCCATTACCAATAAACCGCCATTTATTCAATTGCTCACTAGTAGCTTTTCTCAATGTAGGAAACCATTCTAGTGGAATTGACAATTCACGCCCATCTTCTAAAAAAACAATCATTTTAGAATTTGAAAAAACAATATTAATTGCATTTTTTGATTTACTAATTACTGAAAAACTCATCCCATTTTTGTATTAAAAGTTCTTGGTTTTGTTCAACTAAATTACGAATTTGTTTTAATTCTGATGCGTTAAATCTTGTAGATTTTATTAATTCTACAAACTCCAAATTGAATTTTGCTGTTTTTTCAGCCTTTTCAATATGGATATGTTTAGGCAAATGTTCGTTACTGTAAAAGAAAAATCGAAATCCGTCTATGATTATTACAGTGGGCATTATCTAAATAAATTCTTGTCAAATACCATTTTAATAGCATCTGCTTGACGGCGTTTGGCTCTTGTATAACTTCCTGAAGCTGGTGCTGAATAAGCTTTTAAAGAGGCCAATCTCCATTTTACCAAATTGAAATTCATCAACATAAAACTATAAGCTCCCATATTCTTGGGTTCTTCTTGTGCCCAAACATAATCATCTACATTCGGATACGTTGCAATTATTGCTTTTAATTGCTCTACTGGTAAAGGGAAAAGTTGCTCAATACGAACCACAGCAACATCTTTTCGTCCATTATTTTCTCTTTCGGCAGTGATGTCATAATAGAATTTTCCAGTACAGAAAACCAAACTTTTTACATCGGCTTTATTTACAAATACATCATCTATCGTTTCTTGGAAGCTTCCGTTTGCCAATTCGTCCTGAGTAGAAACGCATCTCGAATCCCGCAATAAACTTTTCGGTGTAAAAACGATTAATGGTTTGCGATATTTGGTCACCATTTGTCTTCTTAATAAGTGAAAGAAGTTGGCTGGTGTGGTACAATCGGCAACAAACATGTTGTGTCTGGCACACAATTGTAAATACCGTTCCATTCTAGCCGAAGAGTGTTCTGCTCCTTGTCCTTCGTATCCGTGAGGCAATAACATAACGATTCCGTTTTGATTGTTCCATTTATCTTCGCCACAAGAAATGTATTGGTCAATCATAATTTGAGCTCCATTCGAAAAATCACCAAATTGAGCTTCCCAAATAGTTAGGGCATTGGGATTGGCTAAAGCATAACCATAATCGAATCCTAAAACTCCATATTCTGACAACAAGGAATTGAAAACATTAAATTTCCCTTTTTTGTTGGCTATCGAATTTAACAATACAACTTCCTCTTCTGAATCTTCTACTTTTACTACCGCATGACGGTGCGAAAAAGTACCTCGCTCCACATCCTGACCTGAAATACGGATATCATAACCTTCTGTCAGTAGGGTTCCATAGGCCAAAGTTTCGGCTGTTCCCCAATCAATAGCATTGTTATGGTACATTGTTTTTCGATCATTCACTATTTTAGAAATTTTAGAAATAAATTTCTTATCCGATGGCAACGTCGAAATGGTTTCTATGATGGAATCTAAAGTTTTCTTCGCAACTTTTGTGTTTACTTTATATAGCATTTCAGAATCGGTAACCTGCTCAAATCCATTCCATTCATTTTTCATAAATGGACTGATGATGGTTAAATCTTTTTTGCGCGAAGCTTGAAGATTTTGATCTAAATCGTCTTTGTATTCTTTTTCTAAGGTTTTTACTAAATCGGCATTAATAACCCCTTCTGCAATTAATTTTTCGACATAGATATCTCTAGGATTTTTATGTTTTGCAATGATTTTGTATAGCAAAGGCTGTGTAAAACGAGGTTCATCTCCTTCGTTATGACCATATTTTCTGTAGCCTAATAAGTCAATAAAAACATCTCTTCCAAATTCCATTCTGAAATCTAAAGCAAATTGCATAGCATGTACTACAGACTCAGCATCATCTGAATTCACATGTAAAACGGGTGACAAGGTTACTTTAGCTACATCGGTGCAGTAAACAGATGAACGAGCATCTAAATAATTTGTAGTAAATCCAACTTGGTTGTTAATTACAATGTGTATCGTTCCACCTGTTTTATACCCATCCAATTGTGCCATTTGAATGATTTCATAAAGCAATCCTTGACCTGCAATGGCAGCATCACCATGAACGGCAATAGGTAAAACTTTAGAAAAATCATTTGGAAAATATTTGTCTTGTTTGGCTCTTGTAATTCCTTCGATTACAGCTCCTACTGTTTCAAGATGCGAAGGATTTGGAGCTAAATTAATACTTATCTTTTTTCCTGAACTCGTAATTTTGTCTGCGGTAAGTCCTAAATGGTATTTTACATCTCCGTCAAAATATTCTTGATCGTAATCTTTACCATCAAACTCTCCAAATATATCTTGGGTAGATTTTCCAAATATATTGGCTAAAACATTCAAACGACCACGATGCGCCATTCCCATCACAAATTGTTCTACCCCTTTTTCGGCAGCTCTTTCTATTAAAGCATCTAAGGCAGGAATTACTGATTCCCCACCTTCTAAAGAAAATCGTTTTTGACCTACATATTTTGTGTGCAAAAAGTTTTCAAAAGAAACGGCTTCATTTAATTTATTTAAAATTGATATTTTTTGATCAACAGAAAAGTTAGGCTGATTGTCATTCACTCCGATCCTATCTTGAATCCATTGAATCACCTCAGGCTTACGCATGTACATATATTCAATACCAATGTGCTGACAATACACCAATTCTAAGTGTTTCAAAATTGCTGTAAGAGAGCACGGGGCTAAATGTAAAATCTTAGCTGCATCAAAAACGGTATTTAAATCGGCATTGGATAGACCGAAATTCTCCAAATCAAGATTTGGCGTAAACGTTCTGCGCTCTCTAACAGGATTTGTTTTTGTAAATAAATGCCCTCTTGTTCTATAGCCATCAATAAGTTTAACTACTTGAAATTCTTTTTGTAAGTGTGCTGAAATTAAAGAATTCTCAACTGGTGTAGCGTTTGTTTCTTTTATATATTGCTGAGGTGCATCCCCATTGAAGGATTCCATTCCAAAATCAAAACCTTGAAAAAAACTTCTCCAACTTGGTTCTACGCTATCAGGATTTTCTAAATATTGGTCGTATAATTGTGCGAAAAATTCAGTGTGTGCCGCGTTTAAAAATGAAAACCTATCCATAATTTTTATTAGTATTCTTAATTTATCAAAATAGTTCGGCAAAAATACAATAAACGAAAACATTTATATTCATATTTACGTACTTTTACTTATAAATTTGTTAAAAAAAACCAGGATTCAATGAAAAAAAACAGAACTTCAATCGTTTTAGTAGTCTTTTTGACACTTACTACCTTAGTTTGTAATCAAACAATGAAATCTCAAAATCTAAATAATCAAAAAGTAAAACCGAATCATTTTTGGGAAAAAGTTCAATTTGGTGGAGGTCTTGGTTTAGGATTTGGAACTGGTTTTACCAATATTTCTCTTTCACCAACGGCTATTTACAATATTAATGATTATTTTTCTCTAGGTGCTGGAGTGCAATATTCGTATGTAAGACAGAAAAATATTTATACTTCTAATTTGTACGGTGGCAGTATTATAGGATTAATTAATCCGGTGGAGCAAATTCAACTTTCGGCTGAATTGGAACAATTGAGGGTAAATGTTGATTACGGAAATAATTATGCAAAAGAAAATTTTTGGAATACAGGCTTGTTTCTTGGGGCAGGTTTTAGAAATGGAAATATCACTATTGGCGGGCGATATAATGTGTTATTTAATAAAAATGACTCGGTCTATACCGAAGCTTTTATGCCCTTTGTTCGAGTGTTTTTTTAAAACTTGTTCCTAAACCACACTTTTTGCCATTCTCTTTTTAAGATTAAAAAAGAAACTTGCTCTGCTAATTGCACTAAATCGGAGCCGTCCAGTTTTTTGATTTGATCTTCCGAAACGTCAATTATGTAAAGTAAATTGAGGTATTCAGCAAATTTGTATTGAATTAATCGGTAGATTTTTTCGTGCAATTGAATTTTCAAATCCTCCGGAGAAATGCTCATTGGGAAATCAATTCCTTCATTGGCTAAATTAAAATCCTTGTTGATTTGCTCTATCAATTTCAGATATAAGTCTTCCTTTTGTGACTCTTCGAGCAATAAATCAGTGTTGATGGGAGCAATGAAATTCATTTTAATATTTTTTGACTATCCGTTACTAAATACTGATAGTAAATTTTGCTAATTAATAAAAATAAAGTTGTTGTTTTTTATTGAAACCATTAAGAAATTAAGGCTCATTAAGTCTAAAACTTAATTTTCTTAATGGTTCAAAATATAATATTTTTTTGGCTTGCTTAACCCTAAAGTCATGTCCTATTTTAATAACCCATTTTGGGTATAAAACCCCAAAAAGGATTGAGACTTAAAATTAAACCTTTCTTTTCATCAAATTTTCTCCAAAATTAGTAAGCATTGCTTTTTTGTCTTCGGAAATATTCATTTTAAACAAGGTTTCAAAAGCTATTGATGTAAAATTTTGAATCGCTATTTGTGTAGCTTCTGATGCTCCTGTTGTATCGAAAATTTGCTTCACTGCAATAATTTTATCGACATTCTCTACTAATTGAAGCGAAAATAAATGCAATAGTTGTTCTTTTTCTTCAGCAGAAGCAAATTCAATTGCTTTAAGATATAAATACGTTTTTTTGTTTTCTATAATATCACCTCCTACCTGCTTTCCAAAGGCTTTTGGATCACCAAAAGCATCTAAATAGTCGTCTTGCAATTGAAAAGCCAATCCTAAATTGAGTCCAAAATCATAAATTAAATCGGCATTATCAGGAGAAGTTTCGGCAATAATAGCGCCCATTTTCATGGCGGCAGCCACCAAAACTGCGGTTTTGCACTCAATCATTTTCAGGTATTCCGGAATAGTGACATCAATACGGGTTTCAAAATCAACATCCCATTGCTGTCCTTCGCAAACTTCGAGGGCAGTTTTGCTAAATAATTTTGCTAATTCACTGAAAATAGGTGGTTCGTACTGCTCGAAATATTGATACGCCAAAATCAACATGGCATCGCCAGAAAGAATTCCGGTATTAATATCCCATTTTTCATGCACTGTGGTGTTTCCTCTTCTTAAAGGGGCATCATCCATAATATCATCATGAACCAACGAAAAATTATGAAAAACTTCTACAGCCAAAGCTGCCGGAAGCGCTTTTTTATAGTCGACATTAAAAACCTCAGCACTCATTAAGGTCAAAATAGGTCGCATTCGCTTTCCGCCCAATTGCAAAATATACTGTATGGGTTCATACAAATTTTTGGGTTCCTTGATGGAGGATTTAGATTCTAAATAAGCTGAAATAAATTCTTGATATTGTTGAATGGAATGCATTATAAAAAGTTAGAAGTTAGAAGCTGGAAGTTAGAAGCGGGGAGTTTTAATGCTAAATTCATCTTTTTACACACCCCTTTTCACTAGACAAATATAAATGAAATATAGTTTAACCTGTTAGGCGTAAATAGTTTTTAATTAATTTTTTTTATCTTTTCGAGTGATTTTCTACCATCCCGAGGCTTCGGGATTGTGAGTAAAATCGTATCGAGAACAAGAATTTTTTTTTGAAAACACTTATTGATATTTTTTTTCGTCTTACTACATCATCTTCGATCTACAAACTCCTATCTCCTATATGTTAAATTAACGTAAATACTTTGGAAACTATTTTCGTTTTTAAAGTTTCCTTCTTAGATTTGCAGTCAAAATAAATCCCCGTCCTTTTTTAAATGAAAGATAAAATAATAGTAAAAGCAACCGAAATGTTCCTGACACTTGGCTTTAAAAGTGTTACAATGGATGATATTGCCTCTACAATGGGGATTTCGAAAAAGACCATTTACCAACATTTCGCAAATAAAAATGATTTGGTTGAAGCGGTTACTATGCATTTATTTGAAACCATTTCGTGTGGCATTGATGAAATTTGTTTGCTGAATCAAAATCCTATTGAAGAACTTTTTACCATCAAAGATTTTGTGTTGAAAAACTTGAAAAACGAAAGTGCATCTCCACATTATCAGTTGCAAAAGTACTACCCTCAAATACATAAAACCCTAATGTCGCTTCAATTTGCCAAAATGGGAAATTGTGTTGTAGACAATTTAAAAAAGGGAATTGAGCAGGGATTGTTTAGAAAGGATATTCAATTAGAATTAATTTCTCGTTTTTATTTTGCTGGCATGTCCAGTATTAAAGATGCTGACCTTTTTAATCCTATACAATTTAGCACAAAACAAGTGCAAGAAACCTATCTTGAATATCATTTGCGTGGTATTGCAACAGCAAAAGGAATAGCAGAACTTGAAAAACAATTATAAAACCTAAATACAATTATCAATGAAAAATAAACTGGTCCTAACCCTATTCTTAATTGCATTTGCATTGAATGCACAAGAACAAAACTATTCTTATACTTTAGAGCAAGCTATTAGCCATGCTTTAACTCATAATTATTCGGTTATTAATGCTGGGCGAGATATTGCATCGGCCCAACAAAAAAAATGGGAAACCACCGCAGCTGGGCTGCCTCAAATTAGCGGTAATGTTGGCTATTTGAAAAATATTGATTTTACTCTTTCTGGAGTGTCGGGCAATGCCTTTAATCCTGACGGAGATCCTAATGGCATTAGCCTTTTTGCTTTTGGAACCAAACACAATATGAATGGACAATTAACTTTAAGTCAACTCTTGTTTGATGGTTCATATATTGTAGCACTACAGGCTTCAAAAACCTATTTGAAATTTTATGAAAATGCACAAAAGAAAACCAATACTGAAATTAGAGAAATGGTTATCAATGCCTATGGCAATGTGCTATTAACACAAGAAAGTATATTGATTTTTGGAAAAAACAAAGCTATCCTTGAGAAAACCTTATCTGATACCAAAGAAACATTCAAAAATGGATTGATAGAAGAAGAAAATGTTGAGCAACTTCAAATCACTTTGGCTAGTGTAAACAGTAATTTAAACAATTTAAAAAGAGTATTAGGCATTGCCAATAACATGCTTAAAATTACTTTGGGAATAGACATCGACAAAGAATTAATACTCACAGATAAACTAGACAATTTGACTATTGCCAATGTAGATCTTGCTTTTTCTCAAAAAGATTTTAATGTTTCGGATAATATTGATTACCAGATGGGTGCCAATTTTGAAAAACAAAGACAATTAGAGTATAAATTGGAACGATACAAAGCACTCCCTACTTTGGCAGCAGCCTATAATTTGGGTTACAACTCCTTTGCTAACGAATTTTCATTTTTTAATGCCAATCAAAAATGGAATAACTTCTCGAATATTGGTGTAAATTTGAGTGTCCCTATCTTCAGTAGTTTGGGGCGATATGCTAAAACACAGCAAGCCAAAATAGCTTTGGAACAAGCCCAAACTAAATTGAGCGAAACCAAACAAAAACTAAATTTACAGTACTCAAATGCTAAAAGCGAATATGAATTTAGCTTAGAAGAATTTGCTACCTCAAAAAACAACTTAAATCTTGCTGAGAGAATCGAAAAAAAGCAACAGATTAAATTTGCCGAAGGTTTATCAACCAGCTTTGATTTTAGTGAAGCGCAAAGACAATTGTACACCACCCAACAAAACTACCTACAATCGATGGTAAATATCATCAATAAAAAAGCAGCTTTAGAAAAAGTAATTAATAAAAATTAACACCATTAATAATGAAAAAAATAGCCCTAATCACAATTTTAAGTTTTGTTGTTTTCGCTTGCGGAAACAAAGAAAACAATCAATCTATTAGCAATTTAATAGATTCAAAAAACGTAAAAGCGTTAAATGATAAGAAAACAGCTTTGCAAGCCGAAATCACTAAAATCGAAGAAGCTTTAGCAAAATTGGAAGTCAAAAAAGAAGAGGCATTAGTGTCTGTAGCAACTATCAAAGACACCATTTTTAGCCATTATCTGAATATTCAAGGAAATGTAGACACTAAAGATAATATCTTAGTGCAGCCCGAATTTAGCGGAACTTTAACTTCATTAACCGTTAAAGCTGGACAACGAGTTACTAAAGGTCATATATTAGGGAGAGTTGATGATGCTGGAATGAGCCAACAACTAGCCAGTTTAGAAAGTTCGTATGCCCTAGCTAAGACTACTTTCGAAAGACAAAAAAATCTTTGGGACAAGAAAATTGGTTCTGAGATTCAATTTCTTCAAGCTCAAAACCAAATGACTGCTGCTCAAAAAGGCGTGGCGCAACTCAGGGCTCAGTTGGCGAAAACAGTTATTCACGCACCTTTTTCAGGAACTATTGATGGGGTTTTTGTAGAAAAAGGGCAAGTAGTAGCCCCAAGTCCTCAGGGATTAATGCGAATTGTAAACCTCAACAATATGTACGTTTCTACTTCTGTTCCCGAATCGTACATCGGAAAATTAAAAATAGGCGATCAGGTAGATGTTTTCTTAACCTCATTAAACAAAACCTATAAAGGAAAAGTACGTCAAATAGGGAATTTTATCAATCCTAATAATCGAAGTTTTGGTATTGAAGTAAGTCTTCCAAATCCAGAAAATTTGTTGCGCCCAAATCAGGTAGCAAAATTAAAAATCGTAGATTATGTTAGCAAAGGTGCTATTGTAGTGCCTACAGGAATTATTCAAGAAGACGGAACAGGTGCAAACTATGTATATGTTGTGGAAGGAAGCAACGGAAAAACAGGTACTGCCAAAAAAGTTATCGTGGAAGTTGGTAAATCATCAGACAATGTAACCGAAATTTTAAGCGGATTATCGACTAATGATATTATTGTAACCGAAGGGGTTAATAGTATTTCTAATGGAATGAAACTTAATTTCTAGCCCCCTAACCCCGCCACGGCGGGGGAATTAGCAATTAGTTAAAATTGAATAATATAAAAATAATTTACTAACGTATACAAAAACTTTCCCTTACTAGTTCCCTCCCCTTTGGGGAGGGTTAGGGTGGGGCTTATATGGAACACAAAAACAAAGAATTTAACATATCGAGTTGGGCAATAGACAATCGCGTAACGGTTTATATTTTCACATTATTAGTTACCATTACAGGTCTAATTGCTTACACCTCAATGCCGCGTGAAGATTTTCCAGAAATTATTGAGAATAAAGTTTACATATCGTCTGTTTTTCCTGGAAACTCAGCCGAAGATG
>NZ_JBJXDQ010000171.1:0-4512 GCF_046155325.1 Flavobacterium sp. | reverse complement strand
AAACCCATCATCGTCTGAGTTCACTATCGAAACTTCTGCTAAAGGAGCAATGAGTGTGAAAGTATACGATATGCAAGGTCGTTTGGTTGAAAAAGCACAATCTAATAGAGTTGGTTCTAAATTAGCTGCTGGTACTTACAATGTAATTGTAAACCAAGGCGCTAACACTAAATCAGTTCGTGTGATTAAAAGATAATTTTCATAATAATTGTTTTTTGTGAGAGAGGCTGTCCGAAAGGACAGCCTTTTTTGTTATTATGAAATTCAATTGGGGATAATTTAGTATCCTACTTTCTAAAAACATGACACAAGAATTACATAATTTAAGATGGGAATTAATAACCTAAACTACCTAAATTATGTCAAGAAGCAGAAGAGTATTTAGTAAAGAATTTAAGGCAAAAGTTGTTTTTAAGGCTTTGAATGAAAAAAATACCATTGAGGGATAATCAACTCGATTGATATCTAACAGACAAAGCAAATAGGAGCTTTTACCCAATGAAATTTCGATGTGTAAATCAGAAGCCATAAAGAATATTTAAACAGTTTTTAGTGTTGAAAAAACCAAAGTGTAGAGGGCCGAAATTCCATCGGAGAATCTTTATACTCGTATTGGTTAATTTACATAGGATAAAAATTTATAAAAAAACATGTAAAATAACAAAGAATAGATTAAAAAATAAGCAGTTGGGTGAATATTGATTGCAATTAATAAAAATTAAACTGAAAAAAAACTATTTTAATTTAATTGAATATTTTGTTTAAAAATGGGGTTTTCCATATAAATCCGAAAAATGATGAAAAAGCCCAAAAAGCCTGCAAAATTAGTAAAGAATAGATTGCAACAGGCTGCTAAATCGATAAAATAACACCCTTTTTTTAATTTAATAATTTATTTTTTCATTAAAAAATTAATTATTAATGAATAATTAATGAATTATTAATGTTCGCTAGCTTTATTTGTCAAAAAAAAATCTTTAAAAAAACATAGTTTTAAACTAACTTAAAAAAGAGGAATTCATCAGTGTGGATCGCATTGTTGATTTTTATTTTACGGATAAAGTCCAAACTCAAATTAAAATCAACATTTTTTATGGAGGTCACCCTGAGTCAAAACTAAAGTGCCTCACTAAAAACGATTATAAAAAAAACGCTTTTAAAAAAAAACAGTCGAAAATAAATTTTAGGTACACCTAAAGAAAAAAAAAACGGGAAGAGTTCCCGATACTATATTAATCAAAAAACCATTAGTTTATGAAAAATAATTTCTATTCTTACAAAAAACCAAAATGACGAGGAATGCCTCTACATACGGTCTTTTGTTGCCTCTTTGTCAATAGGGTCATGGCGCAAGGACCTTTAGCTGGAACGGAAGTTTCGCTGACAAATGGCATACTACTAGCCACTGTTTAAAAACAGGAACTGCCGGTAGGGATACTTCTCCTTGGGAAACCTCAGGACAACAAATAATTGGTAATGAACCCTCAAGGGTCACTAATTTTTATTTGTATAATAAATTTTAAACTAAATATAATTAACTAAAAAAATCGATTATGAAAAAAAATATTTTTTATACTTTATGCCTTCTATTTTTAGTGGGCAATTTGTATTCTCAACAAACAGTATGGGTTAAGGCTGGCGGAACTGGTGATGGTTCAAGTGAAGCTACTGCTTATGGTAGTTTTACTACTGCTTTCGGTCAAATAGATTCAGCAGGCGATGTTTTAAGGGTTGTGGGAAATGTTCCTGCTTCAGGTCAATCTTTAAATAAAAATTTCGCATACACCATAGAGGGTGATGCAGGAGGCTCAACTTTAACGGGTACTGCTGGTGCTACAAGAATGTTTACTAATAATGCTGCTGGTACGGGTAGCCAAAATGTAACTTTTAAAAACATCAAATTTACTGGGGCGACTGGTTCAATTGGAACAGGTGGAGGAGGAGTATTGTATAGCAATATAGCTAATACTATAAATTTTGAAAATTGTAGGTTTGAAGGAAATAGCTTGGTATCAACTGTCCCGACAGGTGGTGGTGCTCTTTTTATTACTCTTACTACTGTAACTATTACAGATTGCCTTTTTAAAGAAAATACTGCCCTATCAAAAGGTGGTGCTATTAGTCTCGCTACTGGTGCTAATGTTACACTAACTAGGTGTACTTTTTATAAAAATAGTACAACAAGTGCTACTGGTAATCTTAATGCTGCTGCTTTGTGGGTTGTTGCTGGTGCTGTTGTTAATGGGTACAATTGCACCTTTTTTCAAAATACTACAGGAGCTACAAACCAAGATTATGGAGTTATAAGATCAGATGGTGGAACAACAAAACTATATAATTCCTTATTTTATGATAATAAATTAAATACTAATGTTGCTGCTCCAGGTGACTGGGGCTCTGCGGCTAGTATAGGTTCAACTCTTACTAATTCACTTGCTCAAAGGATTAGTGCTAATGTGACTAATACTAGTTCAACTGTAAGTACTACTATTGCACTTGCCTCGTCTAACTTAACTTATGACGATACAAGTGGGAAAGTTAGATTTAGCGTTGCAGCTGCTGGAGATGTTACTCCTATAGCTTTTGGATCTGACGGTAAAGATGTTGGTGCTTGGAATTGTGGTACTCGTGTAACCCCAACTTTTACGCAAGTGGCTGCTATTTGTTCAGGAGCAACTTTATCGGCTTTGCCAACAACTTCTAACAATGGTATTACTGGAACTTGGTCGCCAGCTTTGGATAATACGACTACCACTACGTACACCTTTTTACCAGGCCTAGGTCAGTGTGCTCTAAGTACAACAATGACTATTACGGTAAATCCATCAACAACAACTGGAAGTGTAATAGTTTCACAAAACACTCCTTATACATGGGCAGAAAATAATGTAACGTATACTCAAACAACAACAACTAGTATTACTACTGGCTGTAACACCGCTACATTGAATTTTACTTTACTTGGGGCTAGTGCGCCAACAATTAGTACGTTAACCAGTAACGGAACGACTGTTATCACACAAGGTTGTGGAGGTTCTACTTTAATCATTACAGGAACTGACTTTTCAGGTGCCTCAGTAGTAACCGTTAACGGTGTAGCTGTTGCTAGTTTTACTGTTAATAGTAGCACCCAGATAACCGCTATTCTTTCTCCTGGGCCAGTTTCCTCAGGTGCAGTAGCAGTAACGACTCCTGCTGGAACAGGAACTTCTGCAGGTAATTTTGCGGTGAATGCACAAGTAACACCAACTTTTACTCAAGTGGCTGCTATTTGTCCAGGAGAAAGTTTAAGTGCTTTGCCAACAACGTCTAACAATAGTATTACAGGAACTTGGTCACCAGCATTAAATAATGCAGCTACTACAACCTATACCTTTACACCAACTGCAGGTCAGTGTGCTACAACGGCTACAATGACTATTACGGTAAATTCAGGTGTAACACCAACTTTTACTCAAGTGGCTACCATTTGTTTAGGAGCAAGTTTATCGGCTTTGCCAACAACGTCTAACAATAGTATTACAGGAACTTGGTCGCCAGCATTAAATAATGCGGCTACTACCGTGTATACCTTTACACCAGACGCAGGTCAGTGTGCTTCAACAGCTACAATGACCATTACAGTAAATGCTTCTTGTACTAAAACCTTTACCTGGAACGGAAGTGCTTCTAATGACTGGGCAACTGCTGCCAACTGGACAACAACAGGTGATGGTCCAGATACTTTTCCTGGTCAAACCAAAACAACAGATATTGTTGTAATCAGCAATGGGGGTACTCCTGTTATAGCTAGCGGTACTTACGGAATAATCAGCCTTGCGATTAATAATGCTAGTGGTGCTACCACAGGTTCTATCTTAACCATCAATTCTGGGGCAACTCTTACGGTCAACAATACTGCAGTTGTCGCTATCACCTTAAAAGGAGGTAGTATTGTGAATAACGGAACATTGAATGCTACCTCTACTAATGTTGGTGCCTCGTTTGGTATCGCTTGTCAAGTTCCTTCTGTGGCTCCTAGTAGTGCTACAGAATATGGCTATTCAGGATCCGGTGCCTTAAACATTAATACAAGTGCAAGTACTAACGCCTCAAGCGGAGGTATTCAATTTAGTGGTACTGCAGCGAACACGACCTATAAAATGCTTTTTAATGGCGCCACTACTTTTAGCCTTAACAACACGGCTTTAGCCGTTTATGCACTTCGAGTAGTCGATGGGGCTAAAAACCCTATAATTATCGGGGGTACTGGATTTACGCTAGGAACTGTAGGAGCACCTGTTAATTATGGATTATTAATAATGGGGAATAATGGAAACGATGTTACTGTAGATACAGGAACAACATTGACATTAAATAGCGCTGCTACTAATACGGGTGCCTCTTGTGGTATCGCTTGTTTAGTTCCTTCTGTGGCACCAAGTAGTGCTAAAGAATATGGGTATTCAGGATCTGGTGCTTTAAACATTAGCACTACTTTAGGGAATGCCTCAAGTGGAGGTATTCAATTTA
>NZ_JBJXDQ010000170.1:0-3114 GCF_046155325.1 Flavobacterium sp. | reverse complement strand
CCTGTAAAAGATAAAATTGTGGCACTGACAGAAGATTATTATTTTAGCTCTGCTAGAAATTATGCCGGTTTAGATAATGATTTAGCAATAGTTTTACTTGATTTGTTTTAGTCGCCAATTGGAGTGGACACGGATTGCAAATCCGCGCTATCTGCTCCCGGAACTTCTCGCTTGGCTTGATTGAGAATCTTGTTTTCTCTTAAAGCATCGGGATGCTTTTTTTGTAGTCATAATTTCAAAGTTTTAATTATCTTTGAAAGGTACTAAATCAGCGCGAGTGCTACCGAAGGTTTAGTTCAACAGCACCTACAAGCAATTGGCGGTTCAGTGCATCGTATGACAGTTTAGTGGAGGCACAAACATTTGTTCTTCGTATGAACATTTGTGGTAAAAATCGCCAACTTCTTGTAGCGGCCAACCGTTACAGCCAATGTTATTTAAACACAACTGAAAAATAAATGTTAACACATACCCAAATTTACTTTTGTTTGGCAATTACGATATTAGTTGCTTGCTATTCTGAAAATTGTATATCTCAAACTAATAATCCAATTGAAATGAATAGTCAATCGCAAAAAATTACCGGAGGTTTATCAGGAAAAATCATCAATCTCCCGGAGGTAAATGCCTCCGCCGCCCATTCAATCCTTTCCAGCCAGTTTGTATTAAACGGTAAACCGTTAACAGGCTTCGCGTTTGAAACCAACAAGAAATTTCCTGATGGTAAAAGTTTTAAGCGCAAATTTGGACTTTTAATTCCCGCCACCAATACCAGTATGGAATATGAACTTTGGAGCATCCTATTCAACAATCAGGAGAGCCTTGAAGGTATTGGCCTTCACACCTCAAATATTTATACTCCGAAATTCACCATTTCAAATGAGGCGGATCTGGAGTCATACAAAAATCAATTCATTGGAGGCCTTAAAAATGCTGTTGAAAATTCAGCATTAGCTCAACCGGAATATTTGATTTTGGGCATGAGCCTGGAACATATTGTATACGGATTGAAAGAAATCAGGGAAGTCATGAATAAAATTGAAAGTCAATTTCCTTACTCTTGGTCAACCTGGCATGATGCAGCCGATGCAGCCTTGAAAAAATATAAAGCTAAAAGAATAGGCCTTATTAGCCCCTTCAATGCCAAAGGCAATGAAAACGCAAAAAAAATGTTTGAGGATATGGGCTATGAGGTTGTTACGTCTTTTGGATTTTCCTGTACCAGTTTGCCTGATATTGCCCATATTCCTGATTCGGCAAAAGAGGAAGCAATTTTAAAATATATTGCAACACCTAAAAACAAACTGGACGCAGTGGTTCAACTCGGCACAAACATGAGTATGATTAATGTGACAGAAAAACTTGAATCAAAAATAGGGATTCCCATACTTGGAATTAATGCAGTTACATTTTGGTATGCATTAAGAGAAAATGGATTTAAAGAACCTTTAATAAAGTCAGGAAAGTTGCTAAAGGAATTTTAAGAATCACTGAAAAACATAGAAATATTAAAAAAGCCACTAGCTATAACAGCACCTATCCAATAGACGGGGTTTCGTGCTCCGCAGACACATTTGTGGTTAATCAAAGTTTAGTGCTCCGCATCAACATTTGTGGTGAAAATCGCCACCTTCGCCAAGCCCCAAAACGTTATATTTTATTACTTCTTTTTATATCCCCAAACATCTTGTTTTAACTGCTAAAATTCACAACTCCAATAGAACTTCTTCCCAGTGCCAGTAAGGTTTTACAAAATTGTAGAAATAAAAAAGAGGTCAAAAATGAACTGCCCCCAAAAAGTTAGACACTATTGGAGAAAGTTGCAATTTTGCCTCAATGATTGATAATTCAATTATCTTAAAATCAAACACATAGATTTTAATTTAAAAATTCTACATCAAAAAATAAAGATATTAAAAAAATTTATCTAACATCTTCAAATAACTGATTATGTTACCCTATCAATTCATAATGATATGCTTCTGCTAACTAAGGTTATTAATTTCTATCTTAAATTATGTAAAAGTCTTGTCAGGTTTTTGGGGTTCAGCTTAAAGGTATAAAAAAAACAGCTAGATTATGTTAAAGTTAAATTCTTATCAAAAAGTCTAAATTAGTTGCGAAACATACAGAATTTAAGCAGAAATGAATATATTTGTTTTCACCTAATATCTTGAAATATTAATTATATTATTACCGAAACCTACTTTTTGCTATCAACTTATATAGTTAATAAGCAAAGTTTTAGAATTTTTGAATATGATTTAATGTTGAAATTTTCTGATATTTATATAAATGCGCGGTTTTATCTAAATTCGATCATTTATTAAAAACAGAATTTAAGATTAGTGAAAATGTTACCAAACTCAAACAAAAATGAAAATTAAAAACCCTTTAATGTGTGACCCTGAAAGTGGCATTTGTGAAATACCAACTAACAAAACAAGTTTAGTAAACAGCAGTTTGGAAAAAGCAAAAATAAAACCTATAAAAATAATTTATTATACCGACCCAATATGTTCTTCTTGTTGGGGCATTGAACCACAACTACGAAAGCTAAAATTAGAGTATGGAAACAATATTGAAGTTGAATACAGAATGGGAGGTTTACTTCTTGATTGGAGTTATAATAGTGGAGGAATTAGCAAGCCTTCTGACGTAGCTCATCATTGGGACGAAGCAAGCATTTTTTATCATATGCCCATGGACGGAGACGTTTGGTTAGAAGACCCATTGCATTCGTCTTATCCACCCTCAATTGCATTTAAGGCCGCACAAATACAAGACAATGAAAAGGCAATTTTGTTTCTTCGTGAAATACGAGAAATGGTTTTTCTTCAAAAAAAGAACATTACAAAATGGGAATATTTAGAATTAGCAGGAAAAAAGGTTGGACTTGACATTATTAAGTTCAAAGCCGATTACGAAGGAAAAGCAAAAGAACTTTTTGAAGAAGATTTAAAATTAGGCAGAGAATTAGGCGTAAGGGGTTTCCCTACAATGTTTTTTACAGACTCAACAGGAAATAAAGAAATGGTTTATGGTTCGAAACCATACAGCACGTTTGAGAATGTTTTGGTTAAATTGTATCCTTCTGCTACCAAAAACATTTAT
>NZ_JBJXDQ010000169.1:0-2542 GCF_046155325.1 Flavobacterium sp. | reverse complement strand
ACAAACATTGGAAATAGTGGGATTGCGAACCAGATATTCTTCTGTGCCAAAACAATATCCCTTAAGTTTAACGAACCTGCACATAAAAGTACGTTTATTATAATAAGTCCAATTGAGACCTCGTATGAAACCATCTGTGCAGCAGATCTTAGGGCGCCCAAGAATGGATATTTAGAGTTTGATGCCCAACCTGCCATAATAATTCCATACACACCTAGAGAAGACACAGCGAAAATATAGAGAATTCCAACATTTATATCTGCGAGTACTAAAGTTTCACTAAATGGAATAACTGCCCAAGAAATTAATGCCAACGACATAGTTACAATTGGTGCAATAATAAAAATAACTTTATTTGCACGAACAGGAATAATTACTTCTTTAAAAATATATTTTAAAGCATCGGCAAAAGTTTGGAACAAACCAAAAGGTCCAACAACATTAGGTCCTTTTCTAAGCTGAACTGCACCCCAAACCCTTCGATCGACCCAAACAACCATTGCAACTGCAATTAAAACTGGAACCACAAGAGCAGCTATTTTTAAAAGAATATATAAAAAAATACTTAAAGATTCTGTAAGCATTAATTATCTGTTCCCGTATTTTGCAAAATTTGCTTTGCTTTTTTGCAATCAAGCATTGTTTTTGATGAAGCTGCAATAATATTAGAAAAATAAAAATCAAAATCAGCAATCTTAATAATACCATTGATTGGAATAATATTTTTCGGTTGAAGGTTATCAACAGAAGAATCTGGTAGCTGATCAATTTTTGAAAATAAAGGAAACTCTTTAAATAAATTTTCTCTTAAAATTTGATGAGTATTAATATCAATCGTTTTTTGAAAAGTTTCAGACAAAGCTCTAAATATTTTCCAATCTTCTTTTGCTTCTCCCGGAGGAAAACTTGCTTTACCAGAATCCTGAACTCGACCCTCAGTATTTACATACAAACCTTTTTTTTCTGTATATGCGGCACCAGGTAAAATAACATCAGCAATTTTTGTATTCTGTCCACCATGAGTTCCTTGATAAATTATAAATTTATTATTAGGATTAATTTTTATCTCATCAGCTCCTAGAAGATAAACAAGTTTTGGATTATCATTATTAAGTCTATCTAAAAAATTAGATTTTAATAAATTTAAATAAATTGCGCCAACACTTGATGCATTTTGATGAAGAATATTAAGACCATTCCAATCGTTATTTAAAAAATTGTTATCTTTAAGTATTTTTTTAACAGTCTCTAATACATACTCTCCATTTGAACTGAGCCCGGACTCTCCGATAATAAAAACTGGTTTTTTTGCAGATTTTAAACTGTTATAGATTTTCCCGGTTTTGGTTAAAATTTCAGCAATCAAAGAAAATGATGAACCAACATTTTCATGTGGGTAAGTTAGATCGCCAACATCTCCTATGGAATAAACCATAGTTTTTCTTGCTAAATATGCCTTTCTAATTCTAGCATTTAAGATGGTTGCCTCTAATCGCGGATTAGTTCCAATCAACACTATTAAATCAGCCTCATCTACACGAGCAATGGATGTATTAAATAAATAATTAACTTTATGGGATGGATCGATAAAATAATCTCTTTGTCTAAAATCTATATTGTCGGAAGATAAAACGTCTTTAAAAAATTTCTTAAACATGTACATACTCTCAACGTCAGCTAAATCGCCAACTACTCCGTAGACTTTATCGCCGTTTAAATCTTTTGTTTTTTCAAAAATAAATTCTAAAGCTTTATCCCAACTGCAAGGTTGGTGTTTGCCATCAATTTTTATATAAGGGGTATCAAGTCTATTTTTTAATAGACCATCGCAGGCATAACGAGTCTTATCAGAAATCCACTCCTCGTTAATATCTTCATTTATTCTTGGTAAAATTCTTTTAACTTCCCATCCCTTAGTATCAATTCGAATATTGGAACCGACGGCATCCATAACATCAATACCTTCAGTTTTTGTTAGCTCCCATGGTCGTGCTTCAAAAGCATAAGGTCTTGATGTTAAAGCACCAACAGGACAAAGATCAATTACATTTGCTGACAATTCTGAATCTAAAGTTTTTTCTAAATAAGTTGTAATTTCCATATTTTCACCTCGGCCAATTGCTCCAAGATCTGGAACGCCTGCAACTTCAGATGCAAAACGTATGCAACGAGTACAATGAATACATCGGGTCATCACTGTTTTAATTAATGGCCCCATGTACTTTTCCTTTACGGATCTTTTGTTTAATTCGTATCTTGATTTATCTACTCCATATTTCATTGACTGATCTTGTAAATCACACTCACCTCCTTGATCACAAATAGGACAATCTAATGGATGATTGATAAGTAAAAATTCCATTACACCCTCTCTGGCTTTTTTTACCAATTCAGTGTTAGTGTAAATGACTTGTCCTTCGGCAACAGGCATTGCACAAGATGCAACAGGCTTTGCAGATTTATCCATCTCAACTAGACACATCCTGCAATTACCAGCAATGGACAATCTTTCATGATAACAAAATCTTGGAATTTCTTTTCC
>NZ_JBJXDQ010000168.1:0-3594 GCF_046155325.1 Flavobacterium sp. | reverse complement strand
ACATCATTCATTTCAATCAAGAAAAGACTCTTTTGGGATTGAAACCGATGTTTGTAAGAAGTAAATCTGCCATTCAAAGTGCTATAATTCCAGGAAACCAAAATGTAAAATTCATAGCCAATCAAATTCAAGAAAAAGGGTTTGATGTTAAGGCTATTTTATCGCCCACAGTTCCCGAAGGTCAGGAACGTTTGCGGTTTTGTTTGCACAGTTTTAATACCAAAGAAGAAATCTCGGAAGTTTTGGGTTTGTTGAGTACTTTTGTATATTAGCCCACAGATTAAACGGATTTTACAGAGTAACACGGATTAATTATGTCAAACTTACTTCATAAAGGAATTACGGATTCAATTTTAAAGACTTATTATGATGTTTATAATCAGTTGGGCTATGGTTTTCTGGAGAAAGTGTATCAAAATGCAATGTACTTAGAGTTAAAATCTTTAGGCTATAAAGTGGAAGCACAGAAACCAATTAAAGTCTATTTCAAAAATCAATTAGTTGGCGATTATTATGCAGATTTATTGATTGAAGACAAAGTAATTGTTGAACTAAAGGCTTGTGAACTCCTTATGAATGTTCACTCTGCTCAATTAATGAATTATCTTAAAGCTACTGAAATTGAAGTTGGCTTGTTACTCAATTTTGGAGAAGACGCAGAATTCAAACGTATTATATATACAAACGACAGAAAACAAAACAAAAAAAATCCGTGATAATCTGTTAGATCAGTATTATCCGTGGGCTAACTATGAAGCTATTTATAACAGGAATATCAACAGATGTAGGCAAAACCATTGCCTCAGCCATAATTGTCGAAGCGCTCCAAGCTGATTATTGGAAACCCATTCAAGCGGGCGATTTGGATAACTCTGACAGCCATAAAATCAAAAGCTATATTTCAAATGATGGTCATCCTGAGCGCAGCCGAAAGACAGTTATTCATGAAAACAGCTATAAACTCAACACGCCAGCAAGCCCTCATTTTGCTGCTCAAGTGGATGGAATTGCAATTGATTTAAAAAATATATCCGAACCCAATCCTGATGGTTATCATGACAAAAATCATCTCGTTATTGAAGGAGCTGGTGGCGTTTTTGTTCCATTAAACGATACCGATTGTGTCATCGATTTAATAAGACCTGATTATAAAGTAATTGTGATTTCAAGGCATTATTTGGGAAGTATAAATCATACTTTGCTAACCATCGAAGCCCTAAAAAACAGAAAAATAAATATCGCTGGAATCATTTTTAGCGGAGACGAAAATAAAGCTACTGAATCCATAATTCTAAATAAAACGGGAATAAAGTGCATCGGAAGAATAGAGCAAGAACCCTATTTTGACCAAAATGTAATCCTTGAATACGCTAATTTGTTTCGAGAAAATTTGTTGAAAATTCAATAGCAATGACAAAAATCAATTTCAATCTAGAATCAGAAATCGTTAATCTTCAATCTGAAATCAAATGAACCTTTCTGAAAGAGACCAAAAACACCTTTGGCATCCCTACACCCAACACAAAACTTCAAAACCCTCAATTGCTATTGTAAAAGGGGAAGGCGCTTTGCTTTGGGATGAAAACGGCAAAGAATATATTGATGCCATCGCTTCATGGTGGGTCAATCCCTATGGGCATTCCAACAAATTTATTGCCGATGCGATTTATAAGCAATTGACAACCTTGGAACACGTTCTTTTTGGAGGATTTACACACGAGCCGGCTGTTTTGCTTTCGGAAAAATTGTTGGAAATTTTACCCAAAAACCAACAAAAACTATTCTTCTCCGATAATGGTTCAACAGCGGTTGAAATAGCTATAAAAGTGGCTTTGCAATATTTTTTCAATAAAGGTAAAAAGAGAACCACGATTATTGCTTTCGAAAATGCTTTTCACGGCGACACTTTTGCGGCAATGGCAGCCAGTGGAATTTCCTTTTTTACCGAAGCTTTTCAAGGAATGTTGATTGATATCGTTCGGATTCCAGTTCCAACAAAGGGCAACGAACAAGCGAGTTTTAACGCTTTGGCGGAAGCCGTAAAAAGCAATAATTGTGCTGGATTTATTTTTGAACCATTGCTGCAAGGCGCAGCAGGAATGGTCATGTACGAATCGGAATCACTCGATAAACTAATCCAAATTTGCAAAGAAAATAAAGTACTCACGATTGCTGATGAGGTCATGACGGGTTTTGGAAAAACAGGGAAAAATTTTGCTTGTGATTATCTAAATGAAAAACCGGATATGATGTGTTTGTCGAAGGCTTTGACTGGTGGGACAATCCCAATGGCGATTACGACTTTTACTCAAGACATTTTTGATGCTTTTTATGATGAAGATATCAACAAAGCCTTGTTTCATGGACATACTTTTACGGCGAATCCAACAGGTTGTGCTGCGGCTTTGGCGAGTTTATCTTTGTTGCAAACTCAGGAAATGCAAGACAATATTGCTCGAGTAAATGCAAGCCATTTAGACTTTCAAAAAGACATTCAATCTCATCCAAAAGTCTTCACAACACGTGTGCTGGGTGTGATTTTTGCCCTAGAAATAATAACCGAAAGCTCCGAAAGTTATTATGGAACCATGCGCAATAAACTGTATGATTTCTTTATAGAAAACGGGGTGATTTTGCGACCTGTTGGGAATATTGTTTACATTTTGCCGCCTTACATTATCACAGACGAACAATTGCAAAAAGTGTATCAAGTAGTCGAAAAAGCTTTGGAAATAGTTTAAATTTGCAGAAAACCAAAACAACACGAATTTCACAAATTTTCACAAATTATTTTTTTGTATTGAAAAGTACACGAATTAATGTTTTTTGATTTGTGAAATTGGTGTAAAAATAATAGCCTTGTCTAAAATCATCTCCATCACCGCAATAGCTTCTGTTTCTCCATTGGGGAATAACCCAAAAACAATTTGGGAGAACTACAAAAACAAGAATCATTGTTTTACATCCCATTTTTTAGACCATAAAAACACTTGGGTTGCTAAATTAGATGATGATTCAAATAATTTAATTGAAGCTTTAAAGCAATCCGATAGTAAGTACAAATCATTAGACAAAACGGTTTTATATGCCATGGCGGCTTCACGCAAAGCCATACAAAATGCGGGTTGGACTTCAAACGACGTTTTCGGAATCAACATTGGTTCTTCTCGAGGGGCTACTGATTTGTTCGAAAAACACCATCAAGAATACTTAGCAACAGGCAAAGCCCAAACTTTGGCTTCACCTACGACCACTTTAGGAAATATTTCCTCTTGGGTGGCTCACGATTTGCAAAGTTCAGGTCCCGAAATTTCACATTCTATTACCTGTTCGACTGCTTTGCACGCTTTGCTAAACGGTGTGGCTTGGCTTCGATCGGGAATGGCAGATAAATTCCTAGTGGGTGGCAGCGAAGCACCATTGACCGATTTTACCGTTGCCCAAATGCGAGCCTTAAAAATTTATTCGAATAGTGAAGACGATTATCCTTGTCGTGCTTTAGATTTTGAAAAAACACAAAACACCTTGATTCTTGGCGAAGGTGCTGCTGTATGTTGTTTAGAACTTGGTCGAAAGGAAAACGCCTTGGCTTTT
>NZ_JBJXDQ010000167.1:0-17795 GCF_046155325.1 Flavobacterium sp. | reverse complement strand
CCTGTAAAAGATAAAATTGTGGCACTGACAGAAGATTATTATTTTAGCTCTGCTAGAAATTATGCCGGTTTAGATAATGATTTAGCAATAGTTTTACTTGATTTGTTTTAGTCGCCAATTGGAGTGGGCACGGTTTGCAAATCCGCGCTATCTGCTTACGAACTTCCACAACAGACCACAGGCAGCGACACGTTAATTACTGCAAATCGACCCTAACGTTATATTTATTTTCGCTCAAAATGCTTTCGATAGAGCCAAAGGAGGCTACACTTCGTTGCTCATCTCTTAGTTTTTTCATGGCAATTTGTTTCAAGCAGTTTTGAAAACGACTCACTTCTTTAAGATTAGTGAGAATGAGTCCAGGAACGGGAGCGTTATTTCCGTCATTGTCTTTAGAAACCATCGTAAAGTGAGAAGAATTACAGTGTTTTATAACGCCAGTTCTAATGTTTTCGGCTTCTACACGAATGCCTACAATCATCGAACTTTTTCCAACATAATTAACGCTTGCTTTCATGGTGACCAATTCGCCAACTTCAATAGGTAACAAAAAATTGACCGTATCTACAGAAGCCGTCACGCAGTAATTTCCTGAATATTTCGAGGCACAGGCAAAGGCAATTTGATCCAGTAATGATAGAATATAGCCTCCGTGAATTTTACCACTAAAATTAGTATGTGAAGGCAACATTAGTTCTGAAATACTGATATGCGATGAACTAACAGTTTTGAAAATAGAATCCATTTTAGAGGTTTATTTTAGATTATAGTAAATGCCAAATTAGACATTTATGACCAATTCAGCAAAATTTATTTTAGGAGATTCACACAATGAACAACAGTAATCTTCGGGTAAATCTTTAAACAAAACATCTTTCGGAATTCCTTGTATTACATCTCCAAAATCTGAATTGTAAATAGTTAAACATTCTGAACATTGATGAACAACTTGTTCTGTTTTTTCTTTTTTAGTTGTTGTATTGGTTAATTCAAGCACTGAATTCCCCAGTTCCTCAAAATATTTTTTACTCAATTCAATCAATATATTCGGTAGTTCAAGCTTGTCAACATCTTGAGCAATAACTATGTATTCTTTGGTGTTGGGGTCAAAATTTTTAGCATATAAAACATTAAATGTGTCCCGAATTTTTATAGATTCTAATTCTTTCGGAATATCATTTTTTTCGACAACAACTGAGGTAAAATAATGTCCCTCGCGATTATAATCAGACAAGCCAAAGGTAAGTCCATAAGTACTAATGTCAAATTGATCTAAGGTTCTTACTAAAAATGTTTTGAGGTTGAGTGCCCATTCTTCTGAAACGGGTAAGTGCCAGTTGAGTTCTAATAATGAATGTCTAACATTGATTCCTTTTTTTCCTAAAAACTTTTCCCAATCTATTTTTCTGGTATTTGGAATTCCCTTTACAATAAAGGATTTCCAGGGTGTGATGCATATTTTACCAATTTTGCAGTCAAAACACAAATCGCACATTTCTTTCAAAAATTCTAAATCATAGAGGTTATTTCGCCAATACAAACCAAGCCAATATTGATCTATACCCAATTTATTCATCCCTTCGTAATACGGGAACGGATAAAACGGAATATGTAAAGGTTTGTCAATAGTTCTATTATTAGAATCTAAAAATTCATTTACTAATTGGAAAATCATATCAACAGAGTCGGGTTCTTCGTCAAGAATTTTTTCGATAGCATAATATACTTCGGCAATATTCCAGCTATAAACAAGCACTGGATACAATTCCATTTTTTCCCATTTTGGCAAACGGATGTAGACATACCAATAGTCTTCATGATCAGAAGCAATATAATTTATGTGACCAGTAAACAGCGGAACTAGTTGTTGTTTTGGGTCTGTAATATTTACTTTAAGAGAGGGTTGGTCTTTGAATTGTTCTAAAATGTACAAAAATTTATTTCCTGTTAACCAAGTGGTATTTCTAAAAATATCGGTTGATACATAGGAGGTTACAATATTGTTTCCGCTTTTTTCATCGGGATATACAATAAGATGTTTTCCTGTTTTTTCTTTATCTATGGATTTAAAACCTTCAGGAAAAATAATATCTTGTCTTGAACCAAATGAGATTGCTTTTAAGCCTTGTTCAAGACCCATGTTTACAATTTCGCTTAATTCGCCTGGAGAAATCACACCACCTTTAATAATTAATCTTGTTAGTTCCATTTTTTTTCAGATTTCAGATTTACTTCGTCAGTTCGCTGACGCTCGAGTCAGATTTCAAATTTCAGGTTTTTACTGCTAACTGCAACCTGAAATCTGCCGACTGAATCTCATTTACATTTAGCTAATATCTCTTTCACTTCGGTTTTGCAACTTCCACAACCTAATCCTGCGCCGGTAGTTTTGCACAATTCGGTAAAATTAGTAACACCACTTTTTATGCAGTCTTCTATATTTCCTTTTCCTACTTGACTACAAGAACAGACTAGTTTCCCTAAAACAGGTTTGGCGTCAGATCTTCCTCTTAATAAGGTATTTCTTTTGTCAGCAAGTTCAATTTTACTTTCAATAAGGGTTTTAAATTCAGCAAATTCATTTTTATCACCCATCAGAATGGCACCAATGAGCAAATCATTTTTGACTACACATTTTTTATAATAGCGTTTTCCTAAATCAGCAAATACTATTTCTTCATAAGAGTCGTCATTATCTGGAATTTCAATTTCGCCAATACTGCATAAATTAATATCTTCAAGTTTTAGGATATTCATCAAAACTGATCCTTTATAAAAACTACTAATATCTCCTGCTAAGAAGTTCGCTAATATATCGGCTTGTTCTTCTGCAGCCGATGTGATTCCGAATAACTGATTATTGAATTCTGCAATTTCCCCAATAGCATAAACAGCCGGGTTAGAAGATTGAAGGTATTGATTCACTTTTACGCCACGTCCACATGCTATTCCTGATTCTTTGGCAAGTTCAATATTCGGAATCGTTCCAATGGTGTAAACAATAGCATTAGCAATGATGATTCGTCCACTTTTGAGGGCGATTTCAATTTCATTCGGATTTTCGGTTTCAAATACGGTGCTTACCTCATTGTCAAAATATATTTGAATGTCCCTGATTTGTACTTCTTCGGCTAATAATTTGCTAGATACTCGGTCTAATTGACGTTCCATTAAACGGGATGCTCTTTGGATTATCGTAATTTTAACTTTTTTATGTTTTAAAGCTGCAGCTAGTTCTAATCCTAATAATCCACCGCCAACGATCACAACATGTTGTTCTTCAGGTATTAGGTTTGTGTTGTCTAAATAGGATTTTAATTTGTCAGCATCTGTCTTTTTTCGCATTGTAAAACGCCCAGGCAAATGCAATTGGGCATTTTCAGGAATAAAAGGGCGACTACCTGTTGCTAAAATTAAGGAATCAAAGGTATGTGTTTCGCCATCACTGTCTATGATTTGATTGTCTTTCGCATTGATTTTATCAATCGAAACCATCGTTTTCATCGTGATATTTAACTTTTTAAGAGCCTCATCTTTAATTTTTAAAAGTTGTTCCCACGATAATTCGGCTGTGACATATTCAGGTAATAAAACCCGATTATAAAATGGATTTTCCTCATTAGAAAAAACAATTATTTCATCGGTTGTATTTATTTCTCTATAGTTTTGAATAAATCTAAAAGCAGCTGCACCCGCACCAACCACTGCAATTTTCTCAAACGGTTTGATGTATTTAGCTATTGCTACAGTTGTGTATTTAAAATCGGGCTCTTTTGAAGTAGGATCAACAACAGTATTGGTTAAATTATTCGTTCTAATGAGGTCATTTTCTAATTGTTTCCCCCAATGCATTGGCAAGAATACAACACCTTCTCTAATGGAGTCTGACACCTTAGCTTTTACTCTTACGATTCCGTTTTTGTTAGTTACTACTACTATATCTCCGTTTTCAATTTTTGATTTATAGGCATCAATTGGGTTTATTTCTAACAGCGGACTCTGGATATGAGTCATCAGTCGAGATACTTTTCCGGTTTTGGTCATCGTATGCCATTGATCTCGAATTCGCCCTGTTGTTAATATAAACGGAAATTCTCTATTCGGCGGTACCGAAGTGTTTTCTATAGAAGTAGGTATATTAAAAATGGCTTTCTTTGAAGGGGTAAAGAATTTTTTATCCGCAAACAAACGCGGCGTACCTGGATGTCCATAATCAGAAACAGGCCATTGGAAAGTTCCTTCGTTGATCAGTCGATTATAATTTAAAAACGAGATATCGATATTTGAATCTTTAGTCATCAAACAATACTCTTTGTATATATCCTCGGTGGTATTGAAATTGAAACCGCTAAATTTCATTTTTTTGGCAAATCGAATCAGAATTTCAGTATCCGGTAGCGCTTCCCCTGGAGGATTTATGCCCTTTGGTAAATAAGAAATTCTTCTTTCAGAATTGGTCATCGTACCATCTTTCTCAAGCCATCCAGCTGCGGGCAACAATAAATCGGCGTATTTTGTGGTGTCTGAATTGTGTGAAATATCTTGAACAACCACAAATTTGGCATTCGCCAAGGCTTTTTCTACGCGTCTAGCCTCGGGTAAACTTACTAATGGATTAGTGCAAATGATCCAGATTGCTTTCATTTTTCCAGATTCTAAAGCATCAAACATTTCTGTTGCAGTCAATCCAGGCTTATCTGAAATTTCACTAACCCCCCAAAAATCAGCTACTTCTTTGCGATGTAACGGATTATTTAATTCTTTATGAACCGCAAGTAAATTAGCCATGCCCCCTACTTCACGACCACCCATAGCGTTAGGCTGCCCGGTTAACGAAAAAGGTCCAGAACCTGGTTTTCCAACATGACCAGTCAGTAACGAAAGGTTTAGTAGCGCCGTGTTTTTGTCAACACCAATAGCACTTTGATTCAGTCCCATTGCCCAAAGCGAAATGAATCCTTTGGCTTTTCCGATAATATCAGCAGCCATTTTTATTTCATTAACAGAAATACCGCATAACTTTGAGGCTTTTTCAAAAGAACTAGAAAGAACTAAGTCCTTATAGAGTTGGTAATTTTCGGTATGGTTTTTTATAAAATCAGTATCGGCATACCCTTTTTCTATAAGTCTTTTAGCGAAGGCATGATATAAAATAATGTCAGAACCCGGAATAATTTGTAAATGTAAATCAGCTGCTAATGCAGAATCTGTTTTACGGGGATCGATAACTATAATTTTTACTTTAGGGTTTTTCTCTTTGTGCATTTCGATTCTACGAAATAGAATAGGGTGGCACCATGCTGGATTTGCTCCAGTAATAAGAAATGTATCGGCTAACTCAATGTCATCATAAGCAATGGGTACTGAATCTTCTCCAAAAGTTTTTTTATACCCAGCAACAGCAGAGCTCATACACAAACGAGAGTTGGTATCTATATTATTGGTTTTTAGAAACCCTTTGACCAATTTGTTCACCAAATAATATTCTTCTGTAAGACATTGACCAGAAATATAAAAACCCACACTATCGGGTCCATATTTACGGATCATAGAACTAAAAACAGCTGCGGCACGTTCTAGGCCTTCGTCCCAACTTACTCGTTCCTTTGGGTGGGATTTGCTCCACCGCATTTCTGGGTACAGGATTCGGTCAGAAGTGTCATTCACTACATAATGTAGATTCATACCTTTTGAACAAAGCATACCTTTGTTGACTGGGTGATCCTTGTCGCCAGTTACGGTCACTCCGTTTTTTTGGTCGTTATGTACAATAATTCCGCAGCCTACACCACAATACGAACAGGTAGTTTTGATTTCTGAATTTTGCATTATCGATTATTTTATTAATCATAAAACTAAATAGTAGCTACTTTTTAGTTTTTGAATGTGTAAAAATAAGTATTTTTACGTATTTATACGTATGAATTCAAAATTCTTTTTTAAATTTGTTTTATGAAAGAAAATGTAGCCCATTGTAATTCTTGTGTCAATGAAAATTGTTTTATAAAAAAACATCTTCATTTGGACAAAATGAAAAATTATATTGAAAACAAATACAGTTTTCTTTGTAAAAAAGGACAACAATTTATTATTGAAGGATCACCAACACAAGGTTTATATTTTATTTATAAAGGAAAAGCAAAAACCGTAAAGACAGGAATTAACGGAAGAGAACAAATCGTTAGAATGACTAAAGATGGCGACACTGTTGGGTTTAGAGGTTTTGGTACCGGAAAACGCTATTTAATTGGGGCTTATGCTCTTGAAGATACAATTTTATGCAATTTCAATAATGATCATATTTTAGAAATACTACATTCTGTTCCAGAATTCACTTTTGATTTAATGTTGTTTTATGCGGATGAGCTTAATAAAAGCGAAAATAATATCCGAAAAATTGTCCATATGAGTGTTCGAGAGCGAGTTATAGACACCTTATTATATATGCATCGAAAATTCGGACAAGAAAAGGGAGTAATTGATCTTGATTTGTCTAGAAAAGAAATAGCTGACTTTGCTGGAACTACTGATGAGCAGGTGATTCGTGTGATTTCTAGTCTAAAAAAAGAAATGCTAATTAAAACTGTCGGCAAAAAAATAGGGCTCTTGAATGTTGAAAAATTACGTTCAGAAATTAAGGAACATAAATACTTATAATTTTTTTAAAAACACCTATTTCTATTTGATTTTACTTTCTTATTATACCTAATTTATCTAAGCACTAAGTAGATAAATTAGGTATATTTTTATTTTTGATACACTACGTTTATTTGATTTTACCTTGTAAATCAGTATTTCAATACACTTAACTGCTAAAAAACAGTTTAATAACCAACTTATCATTTTTGATTTATGTATTAAAAGATGATTTACTTACGTCAATAATCATTAAACTAAGTATTAATACTTACGTATATTTGTTTCATACTAATTTAAATAAAATGATTATGCTAAAGATTACTACAACATTGCAAAAAATCGAAGGATTTAAAAATGGAAAAACAGCAAAGAATAGTTTTTCAAAATCAATTTTTTTAGGAATTTCTTTATTGGTGCTGGGACAAAATGTTTCGCACGCTCAATTAACGGTTACTGGGCAGTTTAGAGAAAGAACTGAAGCTAGAGGTGGATTTGGTACTTTATTACAAGATGGAAAAAGAGGTGCCCTGTTTACAAATCAAAGAACAAGATTAAATGTAGGTTTCGCAGGATATCGATATAAAATCTATGCGTCTTTGCAAGATGTTCGAGTTTGGGGGCAAGACGCTTCTACTACCAACAGGGTTACCTCAGATGCTAATGATGGTTTATTACTTCATGAGGCATGGACCGATCTTAGTTTGATTGATACCCTTAGTACGATTCAAAACTTTTCGTTAAAAATTGGGCGTCAAGAAATTTCGTATGATGATCAAAAAGTCCTTGGAAGTTTAGATTGGTTGCAACAAGCCAGAAGACATGATGCGATTGTCTTAAAATATGCTAATAAAGGTTGGACTGTTGACTTAGGGGCTGCTTTCAACCAAAGATCTGAGCAAAGTAGTGGTACTTCTTATAATGGACAACCTGGAACATATCCTGCTGGAACAAATGCTATAGGACATGCTTATAAATCTTTTCAATATGCATATATAGGTAGAAAATTCTTCTTCGGTGATATGTCATTCTTATTCTTTAAAGATGATTTTAGCAAATTTACAGGAACAGTAGCGACTCCAACAATTATTGACGGTGTAAATTCAAGAACTACAACTGGTGTTTACTACAATGTAAATCCAACGCGTAAATTAAATCTAAACGGTAGTTTTTATTACCAAGGCGGACATGATAAAGTAGGCAAAACAATTAGCGCTAGACTAGCATCTTTAACTGCAACATACCAAGTAAATAGAAAGTTATTTTTAGGTGCTGGTGCTGATTATTTATCTGGAACAGACGGAACTACTGCAGCTACTCAAAACAATCAGTTTGACCCTTTGTATGGAACACCACACAAATTCTGGGGTTATATGGATTTCTTCTACGTAGCTAGTGGATTTGGAAATCAAGGTTTGTTGAACTACTATGCAAAAGCAAAATACCTAGCTAGTGATAAATTGAGTTTATTTTTAGATGTTCACGGGTTTGAATCAGCTGCTAAACTTGCAGGTGATAAAACGCCATATCTAGGTACTGAGGTTGACCTTATGGCTAGATATAACTTTACTAAAGTTATCAATATCGAGGCTGGTTATTCAGTAATGGCTGCAACCAACACGATGGCTAAGGTTAAAGCTGTAGTGAATCCAAAATTAACGGCACAATTTGCTTACATCATGTTGAAAGTAACACCCAATTTCTTGAATACTAAAAAAATGTAATTCTAAAGAATTTTAAAAATTAAATAATAAATAAGATGAAAAAATATTCAATAAATTTCAAAACTACATTTTTAGCATTGATGCTAACGCTGGCAACTGCTTTTACCGCAATAAATGCTCAAGAACCAGTAAAATTAGGATTTATTCCTTTGACAGATTGCTCGCCATTAGTGATGGCAAAAGAACTAGGATTATTCAAAAAATATGGTGTTGAGGTGGTTTTGACCAAAGAAACTTCATGGGCAAATGTGAGGGATAAAATCTTAACTGGTGAACTAGACGGAGCGCATTGTTTGTATTCTATGCCTTTTTCAGTCTATACAGGAGTAGGCGGAAAAGAAGGTTCTTTGATGAAAATAGCCATGATGCTTAACGTAAACGGACAAGCTATTACACTTTCAAATGATTTTTGTGGTAAAGTAGGTTTTAAACAAATGAATAAGGTAACACCAGTAGTTGCTGCTAAGTTGAAAGCTGAAAAAGAAGTCACTTTTGCGATGACTTTCCCTGGAGGAACACACGATTTGTGGTTGCGAAACTGGATGTCGATCGCAGGATTGAATCAAAAAGCAGTAAAAATTATTACGATTCCTCCTCCTCAAATGGTGGCAAACATGAAAGTGGGTAACATGGATGGATACTGTGTTGGTGAGCCTTGGGGTGGTGTTGCCGTAAAACAAGGAATTGGTTTTACTCAAATTGCTACTCAAGATATCTGGAAAGATCACCCAGAAAAAGCATTGGTGGTAAACAATGAATTTAGCACAAAACACAAATCCGATCTTGTAAAAGTAATGAAAGCAGTTATGGAAGCTTGTAAATGGTTAGACGTTCCAGCCAATCGAAAAAAAGCGGCGGGGATTATCGGAAAAGCACCTTATGTTAATGCTCCAGCCGAAATTATAGAAGCGAGATTGATGGGCGATTACAACCTAGGTTGTAACCAAGGTATCGAAGTCTATGATAATGATTATATGTTATTTCACAAAGGCGGAATGGTAAACATGCCTCGTAAGTCTCACGGAATTTGGGCAATGGCGCAATACGTACGTTTTGGGTATTTAAAAGAAGAACCAAACTATAAAGCTATAGCCGAAAAAATTGTAATGGATGATTTGTATGCAGAAGTTGCCGCAAGTATGAAAGTTAAAGTCCCTAACGATGATATGAAGCCTTTTTCTCTTACTATGGATAAAACCGTTTTTGATCCAAACAATCCATCAGCCTATTTAAAACTTGTAAAAAAATAATATAAATAGATAGCACAACAGTATTTAGTCACTAAAATACTGTTGTGTTTTAAAAATTCAAAACTAAAAACCAAATTAAATCACATTACCATGTCTGATAACAATACATTAACCCTAACTAATTTAGAACAAAAGAAAGCTTTTGTTCAAGAAACAATTGGAGAAAGTGCTCCAAATAACGAAAAAAGAATTGAGATTTTGAACGCTGTTTTCGAAAAATCAAAATCCGTACTTTTTGCAGCTCTCGGCTTAGTCATTTTTGGAGGTTTATGGGAAGGGTTGAGCGCCTATACTGATAATGCATTGCCAACACCAATAACTACTTTAACCGTTTTGAAAGATATGATTATAGATCCATTTTATGATTACGGGCCTAACGACAAAGGAATTGGTTTGCAGTTGTTTAGCTCTTTAAAAACAGTTTTAAGCGATTTTTTATTAGGTTCTCTTGTCGCAATTCCACTCGGAATATTGATTGGTGCCAACAAAATATGCAAACTTGTTTTCTATCCAATAGTACAATTATTAAAACCTGTTTCACCATTAGCTTGGTTTCCAATAGGATTAGTAGTTTTTAAGGATACAGGAATGGCAACGGTTTTTATTGTATTTATTACATCCTTATGGTCAACATTAATCAACACTTCTTTTGGTGTTGCTTCCATCCCTCAAGATCATAAAAATGTCGCTAAAGCCTTTGGTTTTTCTAAAAAAAGGTATTTGATGAAAATTTTATTTCCGTATAGTTTACCTCACATTATTACAGGTTTACGCTTGAGTATTAGTGTGGCTTGGTTGGTAATTGTAGCTGGTGAAATGTTGTCTGGTGGTTCAGGAATCGGATTTTTTGTATGGGACAGCTGGAATGCGCTAAGCCTCGAAAGAGTAATTTCGGCGATTATAATAATTGGAGTAGTCGGATTATTATTAGATAGAATATTCACTTATTTCGAAAGCAGAGTAGCTTATAAAGCTTAAAAAAGTTTATGAGTTTAAAGGTTTAAGAGTTTAATTACAGTTGAAAACCTACAACCTCATAATAAATACCCATAACCCTAATACCCTAAAAAAATGAGTTATTTAGAAATAAAAGATTTGGAAATTTCGTTTCCAACCCCAAAAGGAAAATATGTTGCTGTTACGGATATCAATCTTTCTATTAAGAAAGGAGAAATAGTTTCTATTATTGGACACTCAGGATGTGGTAAATCTACCATAATGAATGCCATTGCTGGAATGTTATCCCCTACTGGAGGTTCAGTTGAACTAGATGGTAAAATAATAAAAGGCCCAGGGCCTGATAGAGGAATCGTTTTTCAAAATTATTCGTTACTGCCGTGGTTGTCTGTTCATGAAAATATCTTTCAAGCCGTTGATTCCGTAATGAAATGCTCTGCAAAAGAAAAACACGAAATCGTGGACTACAATCTTAAAATGGTAAATTTATTAGAACACCGAGACAAATTACCAGGGCAATTGTCAGGAGGTATGAAGCAAAGAGTAGCTATCGCTAGAGCTTTTGCCATTAACCCAGGAGTGTTATTGCTTGACGAGCCTTTTGGTGCATTAGATGCTTTTACAAAAAGTTCCATGCAACTGGAAGTGTTGAAACTATGGAATTTGAATAATCGAGACAAAACCATTATAATGATTACGCATGATATCGAAGAAGCCTTGTTTTTATCCGATAGAATTGTAGTTATGAGCGATGGTCCAGCAGCCACCATCAGAGAAATTGAAGAGGTGCATTTACCAAGACCTAGGAATAAAATTGAAATCGTAAAATTACCTGAATATATTGAACTTAGAGACCGATTATTACATTTGTTAACGGATAAATTCTCTATCGAAGATATGGATATGGTGTATAAAAAATAGTTTGAATTAATTTGGTTTAGTGATGAATTCCCTGTTTTGATTTTTTTCTGAACAGGGTTTTTTAATCTCTTTTAGGTTTAATTCCTCGAAGGTCTGCTTCGGTTTTTTTGCCACAGATTACTTCGTCTGTTCAACCTTCGGTCTCGAGTCACAGATTAAAAAAGATTTTTGAAAATCTGTGAATCTGCGGCTGTTATTTTGCTAATACCTCTGGGGCTATGCCCCGAGGTGGTTTATTAAATAAAAAAAATATGACAACAACAATTTTTGATTTTGTAGGTTCAAACCAAGGGGAATGGAAAGTTACTTCCATGACAACTTTAAAAGGCGAAGTATTGGCTCCCATTACTCATTTGCAAAAAGTAGCCAGCACTTTAGAGCAATCTGAAAATGGGATTTGGACATTAAAGGGAGTTATCAGTAATTTGCGTTATACCGAAAAAGAAGACAAGGAAAAATTAGTTGCGATTCAAGAAGATTTAGGCAGGGCATCGGCAACTTTTGCCGCTTTTATTCCCATTCGGAAATCGGAGGCTTGGTGGAATTTAGCCCAAGATGAGCGAAGGAAAATTATGGAAAACAAATCGCAACACACCCATACCGGAATGAAATATTTACCTGCCATAGCCCGAAAATTATTCCATTCACGTGATATTGGTCAGCCCTTTGATTTCTTGACTTATTTTGAATATGCCCCAACTGATGCCAATGCTTTTGAAGAACTTTTGTATGCTCTAAGAACCACCGAAGAATGGACGTACATTGATCGTGAAGTAGAGATTAGATTGATAAAATGAAGTCAATTTTTCGCATTAAAGTATTCAACGAATTATTTTCTACCAACTTCCTTAGCCCAATTACCCCGATAAATTATTTTTTGGTCATGAATTTGAAAAATAAACTTGCCATACTGAACCGAAATTCCAGCAGATGCGTTTACAACCCAACAATTATCGGGGATGTTAAAGAAATTTTCATAAGTAATTGTCTTTTTATCCAATTGATCATTAATAGAAACTGATTTCTCTGAACCTATTTCCCATCCAAGGTGTGTGTTATAGCTTAGCTTTAAATCTCCAATCAATTTAAATTTTTCATTGGTCTCGATTTTGGTTTTAATACTCGCTATTTTTCCTTGATTCAAATCCTTTTCTGGAGTCACCACAATGGTTAATTTAGGTAATTCAAAAGCGGTTTTTGAAGCCAGAATGTTAATGGATTCATTTTTGATGATTTGATTATTCTTGTCATAAAATTCGAAAGCGAGTTCCATATCTTCTATCCCAACTGGGTCAATGGTCAATTGATCGGTAAAATAACCTTCTTTAGTTATGTTTTTAGCATAGATAACTTTATCGCGAAATTTTACAACAACTCTTTTTACTTCTTTGTCATTAAAAAGTTCCAAAGGAATTGTTGTATTGGTATATATCGATTTGTTTTTCGGACTTATAATCAACCCCTTCATATAATTTTGCATTGCAAACCAAACTGGACGTGGTGAGCCATATTTATCGTTCAAATCTCGATAACCCCAGAAACCGAACCATTCCTCCGGCTGATTTAAACTATGATTACTTTTATCGCCGCCTTTCCACCAGCCGTCTGCATAATAAAACGGGCACATACCCACCGCACCCGCATCAATAAGGTCGCGATAATTCGAAATTAGCCCATCACTTTGTTGTTTTAGAGTGTTCGAACCATAACGGCCATTGCCCCCTTTTGGTGAAACTGAATATCCAAATTCGGTAGTTATAAATGGTTTATTCAATCCGTTTAATTCACACAATCCTTTAATATAATCTTTAAATCCCATGGTGGCTGTTTGCCCCTCGGTATGGTCATAACAATTATAAGCATACACATCAAAAATGCTCTCATTCAAATAATCGCTAATCATAGCATTAGCCGAAAGAGTGACTGGAATTCCTGGATGCTCACTATGAATCATATCTATTAAGGTTTGCATCAAATCAACAAATGCCTTGCCTGTAACACTATGAATATGGTCTGTTTGAGGTTCATTAATAACTAAATAAGTAATTATACAATCGTATTTATTGGCATAACTCAATACTTTTTTAAGCTCTGTTTTAGTATAATTTATGAATTTAGGGTCTCCGTAATTTTCTTCAGGATTTACGGATATACCCATAATAAGTTTTAAACCTGACTTCTGAACAAGTTTCAATTGAGCTTCAGAATACTGACTCCATGTTCTAATGGTATTGTAACCTCCTTTTTTGATGTTTTCCAGATCAAATTTCATTAAATCTAGTTCATCCTTCTTTTTATCCTCATAAGGATGTTGTCCAGGGCGAGCTCCTATTTCATAACCAATAGCTTTTATAAAAAACTTTTGCCCGTTTAGGTAATACCAATTGTCTTTTAATTCAATTTTCGTCTGCGAATAGCCTAGGCAAACGAAAACAAAAAACAGAATGATTGTTAATGCTGAATTTCTTTTCATATGTTTTTTTTTGGTGCAAACAACCATCAGTCTGCTAAATAAATTTCCGTTATAGTAGCAACAAATATAGCTAAAAACTTGTGCAAAATGAAGACTCAAGTATTTCTAGATAGGCAACAGATCGTAGAATGAAAAATGGAAGTAGATACTCGATGCACTCATGTGCTAGTGAGGTTGCAGTGCGTTTTGTGTTGCTCAGCTTTGTGGGTACGAGCTTAAAGTTACACTAGCCTTTGCAATTATTTTTGTTTGCGTTTGTTGGCTATTTGTGGTATTTTTTAAACATTAAATTTTCGATTCAACAGTAGTAACTTTAATTTTAAGTTATCATAAAGTAATCCGAGTAGTAATGCTAAACTAGAAATAATCAATACTTTGAGCCCATTTTTAGCATAGAATATCCCACCAATAAAAAAGAAACTTATGATTGTTACTCTTAGTTTTATAGACGAATATAATTTCTTTTTCATTACAATTTCTTTATAAAAGAACAGTTGAGATAATTCTATTCCTAAGTCTGTAAAAAGCCCTGTTAGATGCGTCGTTCTTACAGTTGCGTTAGCTATTTTTGTCACTAAGGAATTCTGTAAACCCATTGCAAATAATAAACTGCATGCAATTATGTTTGGATTTTCAGTGATTAATTTTTCTCCGAAAAAACCAATAGTTAATAGTATTAAAATTTCAATTGAAGTAGGAAAGACATATATGTATCTTTCGGTTTTTCGTGAAACAAATTCAACTAAAATTAGAAACAATTGAACCTAGAAAAAAGAAAAAAATGTATAGAAAATAAACAAACCCTTGCCAAAAGTTCAGTTTAAATACTTCATCAACAAAAAAAGCAAAATGTCCAGTTACGTTTGTAGTTAGTTTTTGTACAGATAAAAACCCAGCAACATTTACAATTCCAGCAACTAAAGAGAGTAAAGATGCAATTCGTAAATTGTGAACTAAGGTTTTTTTTGACCTTGATGGCTAAGTATTTTTCATACTGTTTTTTTTTATAGTTCCATTTTTTCCAAAATATTTGTGGTCACGAGCTTGATGTTCGCGCAAGATAAAGAAACGAACAATTTACCGAAAACCAGCGATTGCTTTTGACGCGTGTTAGTAAGCTTTTTTTCATTCTCTAGCAAATTTAATTAATGGATTTATATCTCCTTTATCTCCTTCTCGGATAGCGTTGATATAATTATTTCGTGTGTCATCGGCTTTAACCATATTCGAATGATTCCATGTAAAGACTTTATTTTTAAATATTGATTCGATAATAATATCGGCCATAATTCTAGAATGCCTTCCATTGCCATTTGGAAAACAATGAATATTTACTAGCCTATGTTTAAATCGAATTGAAATTTCATCCAGAGAATATGTTTCGTTTTCTATCCAATATTTTGTATCATCTAAAAGCATTTTCAAATCAACCCCAATGTTAATCCATTTTACTCCAATATTTTTTTCTGACTTTCTAAATTCACCTGCCCATGCCCAAACATTTCCAAGCATTTTTTTATGTAAAGTTTTACTAAAATCCTCAGTTAGAACTTTATCTTTATTGAGTTTACTTTGCATAATCCATTTAACGGCTTGCTCAATATTTAACTGCTCATGCTCATTTAATTCTGCATGTGTAGTTATTGATTTTATCAATAATCCATCTTTTTCTTCTTCACTCAATGGTGTTTGACCCTCTTCATATTCTAGTTCTAATCCCATAGTGATTTATTCATTTCTCTTTTAATCTCATCAACTAAATCATCTATAGCACGACTAATCTGTTCATCACTATTTCCTTGATTTTCAAGTTTCATGTTATGATTTGTTCTTAAAACTATTTTTTTTGCTAATTCTTCAGCTTTGTAATTAACTAAATTTTCTATAGAACCTCGCTTAGGAACAAAGCCATAGACAAATTCCATATCTAAAATTTGTCCTACTTCTTTTAACGATTTTATAGAAATAGAACCTGTGGCTTCTCTTTCTTCTATTTTTTTAGCGCCTTGTCTAGTAATATTAAGTTTTTGACCTAATTGCTCTAAAGTCATATTAAGCGTTACTCGAATATTTGATACCCATCCTTGATCAGGAATTATAATTTTTTCAGTTCCTTGAAATGGTTTCAGTTTTTTATCGAGTTGTTGAATTAATAATTTTTTTTGTGTTCTCATAATTCGATATTTACAAAGACAAATGTAAACATATTTATTTACAAATAAAATAAAAAGTAAACTCATGTGTTTACTTTTTACTACATAAGTAAACTTATAAGTATACAAATGAGTAAAAATGTCAATTTATATGTTTATGCGTAAAATGGTTGTCAACGGTCGATGCTAGCGCTCGTGGCGGCTTGCGGAATCTTATTTATTTCTATAGATTTTATTGCTTTTGTTTGTGGTTATGAGCTTGACACTCACACTAGTAGGAGCCAATCTTTATTTTAATCAAATATATAGATAATTCTTTACAAATCCGCTAGAGCTTTTTTGTTTTAAAAATGAATCGAAAGCACATTTCCAAAAAAAGTATATCTTTAGCCAAAAAAACCAAAAAAACCAAAAAACCAAAAAAAATGCAAGAAGAAAATCAAGACCATTTTAAAAGAGAACTCGGATTATTAGACGGAACCATGCTCGTTGTGGGCTCGATGATTGGTTCAGGGATATTTATAGTAAGTGCTGATATTGCCAGACAAGTCGGTTCGGCAGGATGGCTGATCCTGATTTGGGTTATTTCGGGACTAATCACCATGATTGCTGCTGTGAGTTATGGCGAGTTGAGTGCCATGTTTCCCAAAGCGGGCGGACAATATGTGTATCTTAAGGAAGCCTATAATAAACTGGTTGCGTTTCTCTACGGTTGGAGTTTCTTTGCGGTGATACAAACGGGAACGATTGCTGCCGTTGGAGTGGGTTTCTCTAAATTTTCGGCTTATTTAATTCCAGCGCTCAGCAACGAAAATATCTTGTTTGAAATAGGATCTTTTCAACTCAATGCGGCGCAAATTGTTTCGATAATTACCATTATTCTACTCACCTACATCAATAGCCGAGGCGTGAAAAACAGTAAAATGATGCAAACTGTTTTGACAGTCATTAAGATTTTGTCGCTTTTTGGTTTGATTGTTTTTGGTTTTCTTTTGGCGGCAAAAGCCGAAATTTGGAATGCCAACTGGGCAGATGCCTGGAGTACGCGTTCCTTTGATTTAGATAGTAACTCTTGGATGCCTATAGGCGGAACAGCTTTGATTGCTGGTGTTTCGGCAGCCATGGTAGGTTCATTGTTCTCGAGTGATGCCTGGGTTGGAGTGACTTTTATTGCAGGTGAAATCAAAAATCCGAAACGCAATGTAGGACTGAGTTTGTTCTTAGGGACTTTTCTCGTAACGGTGATTTATATTTTGGCGAATTTGATGTACTTGGCAGTGATGCCGTTGCAAGAAATTGCGACTGTTCCTTCGGATAGAGTGGCTGTGGCGGCTTCGCAACACACCTTTGGCGATATGGGAACGATTATCATTGCGGTGATGATTATGATTTCGACTTTTGCGTGTAATAATGGTTTGATTATGGCGGGAGCCAGAGTGTATTATACCATGGCTAAAGACGGTTTGTTTCTTAAAAGAGCAGCCGAATTGAATGAGGCTAGCGTTCCGGCTTGGGCATTGTGGATGCAATGTTTATGGGCTTCGTTCTTGTGTTTGACTGGGAAATATGGTGATTTGCTGGATTTCGTTATTATTATTGTTTTGATATTTTATATTTTGACTATCTATGGTATATTCATTCTGCGCAAGAAAATGCCTGATGCCGAAAGACCTTATAAGGC
>NZ_JBJXDQ010000166.1:0-7212 GCF_046155325.1 Flavobacterium sp. | reverse complement strand
AAACGCATCCGAATTATCAATATTTCGCTAGATATTCCTGTGGGGAGATACCGGGATTTAACCGATGCTGAAATCAACGAACTGAACCAACTCATTGAACCCTCTAGTAAAACTGAAGAAGCTAGTTTACCCAAAACTGAAGCTCCAAAACGAAGAACCGAATTTATCAAAAGAGATGACCCTAGATTTAAGAAAAGAGGGGATTATTAGTTAAAAATGTGCAAAAAAGGAAAACCCAAGAATCTCATCTTGGGTTTTCCTTTTTAAATTTTGGAAATATTATTTTTTCATTCTGATTTGTCTTGCCAAAAGGTGTTTTTTAATAACATTGCAATAGTCATTGGTCCTACTCCACCCGGAACTATGGTGATTAAATAATTTTTTTTTGCTTAGTTCAACAAAATTATATATGTGTATATACAGAAATGTTAATTTAAAAAAAAATCATATAAACTTAACACTTTTAAGTAAAAATA
Organism: Flavobacterium sp.; assembly: GCF_046155325.1. Taxonomy (GTDB): domain Bacteria; phylum Bacteroidota; class Bacteroidia; order Flavobacteriales; family Flavobacteriaceae; genus Flavobacterium. The sequence goes on along the minus strand of NZ_JBJXDQ010000166.1, from coordinate 6,736 downwards.
AGTAAATTTAACAAGACCAAATCTTTGATTTTCAAAAAATTACACTTAATTAAATATTTTTTGCATTATGAAGAAAAAACTAAGATTACCCGTTCCCCCAATTTTTTACCTAATTAGAAAAAATAGCCAAGTCATTTCCGTATTTATGACTTTAGTTATTTTGAACATGAGCATTAGTTGTTCTAATTATAGAACAAAGACTATTACATCGAAATCGGATACTTTTGCGCAAAAATATAACTCAAAGAATAGAAATAACAGATATATTATTGTTCATACAGATACCGAAATTTGGCACTTAAATAACCCTATTATAAACGAAGATCAAAATGAAATAACCGGTTTTTTAACTCCTGTAGTTGAAAACCATTCCTTATATCCTATAAAAAAAAATCCAAAATCCCAAGACCGTAGAAAATTAAAAACAGCTAATAAAAAATTAGAAATTCATTTTTATACAAACAATTCTATCAAAGCTGATAATTCCTCCCAGATTATTATTCCATTTTCGAATATAAAAGAATTAAAAGTTTATGAACCTGATACTGGGAAAAAAATATTTAATATTATTGGTTATTCTGTTGGAACTCTTGCGGTTCTTGCAATTATTATTGCTGTTACAAAAAGTTCTTGTCCTTTCATTTACATTAAAGAAGGCAATTCATTTGCTTTTACTGGCGAATTATATCCTGGAGCAGTTCTCCCAACATTAGAAAGAACGGACTATCTTCCTTTACCTAATTTTAAGGCACAAAATGAAGAATACGAACTTAAAATTTCAAATGAACTATTAGAAATTCAATATACAGATTTGGCTCAACTTGTAGTTGTAAACCACTCTCAATTCAACGAAGTTTTATTAGACCAAAATGGAAAACTGCATACAATTGCAAAAAAAGAAGCTCCAGAAAATGTAACCTCTAATAATCGTCCAATATCTATTAAGCCTTCATTAGAAAAAGATTCTAAAGCGTATCTTTTTGACGAAGAAAATTATTCGAACAAAGGAACTAATAATATTGTTTTAACATTCGATAAACCCACTCCATATAATCAGGCGAAATTAGTCTTATCTACTAAAAACTCTCTTTGGTTTGACTATGTATATGGTAAATTTAATGAACAATTTGGATCGTATTTTAATACATTTCAAAAACAACAACTTAAAGTTCCAGCAGAAAAAAACATTCAATGGCGAAATGACCAAGGAATTCCATTGTCTGTATATGTTAAGTCAAACAATGAATGGGTTTTGATTGAAAAAATTAACCCAGTTGGCCCAATGGCTTTTAGAGATTTAATTGTCCCAATTGATTTAGAAAAAATAAATTCTCCAAAAATAGAAATAAAACTGGAGTGTGGCTATATGTTTTGGGAAGTTGATTATGCAGCAATTGACTACAGCAAAGACATTCCTTTAGAAACACATTATGTTAATCCATTTTCCGCTATTGACGAAAAAGGAAGCAACGTTACTGATTTATTGACAAAAGAAGATAAAAATTATTTAGTTCAGCCCAACATAGGCAATGAGGTTATTGTAAAATACCACGTTTCATCACCTAAAAAAGAGGAGGAACAAACTGTATTTTTAAAAAATAGAGGTTATTATACATATATTAGAGATTATAAAGGAATTCCAAATTTTGCAAAACTGAAAACCTTCAGAGAAAAAGGAGCTCTCTCCCAATTTTCTAAAGTGGAATATACAAAGTTCAATACCATTAGTAATCTGAACGAAATAGTTTTTAATCATGAATAACGAAAATTACATTGGTCAAATTATTTCGGTTCCTTATATTAAAAAAGATTTGACTATAGTTCCTCAAATCAAAAATAAGCAATCGCTAGTTTATGGTTGGAAAAAGAAATATGCAGTTTTGTCATTTCGATTAACAATTATTGGCATTGCCATAAAAAACTATAGGAATCCATGGCACTGGATTTATATCCCTTTATCTTTAATAAAATTGAGAAGAAAAACGCTAGGACAACATTATCTAACAAAATTAGCTTGCGTTGATAATAGGTATTATTGGGGACTTTATGCTCCAGGTTGGAATGGAATTTCGTTCAAAAATTTTATCGTAGCAGAAATGAACCATATTATTCCTGTAAAACAAAAAGTAAACCGTTTCATCAATTCGTATGTTGCCATTACAAAGAAGTGTTCCTTGAAATGCGAACATTGTTATGAATGGGAAAACTTAAATAAAAAAGAGACACTTTCCCCAGATCAACTAAAAAGTATTGTTGCTAAACTTCAAGAAAAAGGAGTTAGCCAAATTCATTTTTCGGGAGGAGAACCACTTTTAAAAATGGATTTATTAATTGATATTTTAAATAGCGCAAAAAAAGAAACTGATTTTTGGGTGTTGACTTCTGGGTTCAAACTAACATTTGAGAATGCTAAAAAACTAAAAACAGCCGGTTTAAATGGCGTAATGATTAGCCTAGATCATTTTGATCCAGATAAACACAACCAATTTCGAGGTTTTAAAGAAGCTTTTTATTGGGTTGAAAATGGAGTACAAAATGCCATTGATAACCAACTGGCTGTTGCGTTAACTATTTGTACTACAAAAGAATTTACAACTCTTGACAACCTATATACTTATGCCAATCTTGCAAAAAAAATGGGGGTTTCATTTATTCAATTATTAGAACCCAAAGCAGTTGGACATTATTCTGAGAAAGATGTTTTTTTATCGGATACCCAAATACAAATATTGGAAGATTTCTATTTAGCAATGAATTACGATCCGAAATACAAAGAGTATCCAATTATCAGTTATCATGGCTATTATCAAAGACGTCAAGGTTGTTTTGCCGCAGGAAATCGTAGTTTATATGTCGATCCTGATGGAGATATTAATGCTTGTCCATTTTGCCAAACAAAGACAGGAAATGTATTGGATGACGATTTTGATAATTCAATTTTAAAATTGCAAAATTTAGGTTGTCATCAATTTAATTCTAATTAAAATTAAAAAACAAATCTATGTTTTTCTTTGAAGAAAATAGTTGGTTAGCAGGTGTTTTTATTATATTTTTTAGGTTTTTCCTTATTGCAGGACTAGCCTATTTTGTTTTTTATGTTTGGTTGAAAAACAAATTTTCTCATTTAAAAATCCAAGGTAAATCCCCATCAACTAATCAAATCAAAAAAGAGATTTATTACTCTATACTTACTTTACTTTTTTATAGTGGGACTAGTGGACTTGTTTTATATTGGTACAAAATAGGAATTACAAAAATTTACTTTGATATAAATGAATATGGAATAGTATATTTAATAGCAAGTGTTTTTATCATGATTCTTTTTCACGACACTTATTTTTATTGGACACATAAATTAATGCACAGTAATAAATGGCTTTATCGATTTCATAAAATTCACCACTCGTCACAAAATCCTACTCCATGGGCTGCCTTTTCCTTCCACCCAGCTGAAGCATTTATATCTTTAGGAATAATTCCTTTGATCATTTTTGTTATTCCAACACACCCAATTGCATTGATTATTTTTCTAATAATCATGACAATCTATAATGTTGTAATTCATCTAGGTTATGAAATTTTCTCGAAGAAAAGTATATTCCATAACATTTCAAAATGGAAGAACACAACTAGAGATCATGATTTACATCACGAAATTGGAGGTCGTTTTAATTATGGATTGTATTTCTCGATTTGGGATCGAATGATGGGAACTTATTTAGAAAAAAGAACCAAGGTTTAGAAAGAAAATAGTATAACACTCCAAAAACAAAAGTATAATGAGGTTGTAAAAATCAATAGATATAAAATTAAAGCAAAAAAGCCCTAAACTTTCGTTTAAGACTTCAATTTATGAATAATTCTATTTTATTTTCCACTTCTAATTTTTCGTGCTAAAAGCGTATTTTTTAATAACATTGCAATGGTCATTGGTCCTACTCCACCAGGAACTGGTGTAATAAAAGAAGACTTAGGACTTACACTTTCAAAATCAACATCACCAGTTATTACATAACCTTTTGGATGTGAAGCATCTTCTACTCTAGTGATACCAACGTCAATTACTACAACACCTTCTTTTACCATATCGGCTTTTAGGTAATTAGGAACGCCAAGAGCGGTGATGATGATATCGGCATTTTTGGTAAACTCTTCAATGTTCTTGGTTCTACTGTGTGTCAGTGTTACTGTTGAATCTCCTGGATAGCCTTTGCGACTCATCAAGATACTCATAGGGCGACCTACAATATGGCTACGACCAATAACTACGGTATGTTTTCCTGCTGTTTCAACCTTGTAACGCGCTAGCAATTCCATAATTCCAAATGGAGTAGCTGGCAAAAAGGTTTCCATTTCTAAAGCCATTTTTCCAAAATTAGCAGGATGAAAGCCATCTACATCTTTATCAGGATCAATTGCCATCAAAATCTTATGTTCATCGATATGTTTAGGTAATGGTAATTGAACAATATATCCATCCAAATTATCATCTTGATTTAAATCATTAATTTTATTAAGCAGAGCTTCTTCGGTAATATCTTCTGGCAAACTAATTAAAGTTGAATCAAAACCTATTTGCTCACACGAACGCACTTTACTACCAACATAAGTTAAACTAGCACCGTTAGTACCCACGATAACTGCTGCTAAATGTGGTACTTTCATACCATCAGCTTTCATTTTTTGCACTTCAAGTGCTATCTCAGTTTTAATCTCCTCTGATGTTTTTTTTCCGTCTAGTAGTTGCATTTTGAAACTGTAAAAGTAGCCCTCCCGACCTCCCCAAAGGGGAGGAGTAGAAACTGATGTTAGTAAATTTATAAATCGATTGCTTTTTTTTTGACTCCTCCCCTTCGGGGAGGCTGGGAGGGGCTTTTATTTCATTCCCGGCATTCCACCTTTCATTCCGCTCATCATCTTCATCATGTTTTTTCCTCCAGGGCCTTGCATCATCTTCATCATTTTGCTCATTTGTTCAAACTGTTTCATGAGTTGGTTAACCTGCTCAATTTTAGTTCCAGAACCTTTTGCAATTCGAGTCTTTCTTTTTACATCGATAATGGCTGGTTTTGTTCGTTCTTTAGGAGTCATCGAATGGATTATTGCTTCTATATTTTTGAAAGCATCATCTTCAATTTCAACATCTTTCATCGCCTTTGAAGCGCCTGGTATCATACCAACCAAATCTTTCATATTACCCATTTTCTTTACTTGTTGAATTTGGGAAAGAAAATCATCAAAACCAAATTCGTTCTTTGCGATTTTCTTTTGGATTTTTCTCGCTTCTTCTTCATCGTAATTTTCTTGTGCTCTTTCTACCAAAGAAACTACGTCACCCATCCCTAGAATACGCTCCGCCATACGAGATGGATAGAAGACATCAATAGCTTCCATTTTTTCGCCAGTACCTACAAATTTTATAGGTTTATTAACCACTGATTTAATCGAAAGTGCAGCTCCACCGCGAGTATCACCATCTAATTTGGTTAAAATTACGCCGTCAAAATTTAATCTATCATTGAAAGCCTTTGCTGTATTTACAGCATCTTGACCAGTCATTGCATCTACAACAAATAATGTTTCTTGCGGCTGAATAGCTTTGTGAACATTAGCAATTTCGGTCATCATAGCTTCATCAACAGCCAAACGCCCAGCAGTATCGACAATTACTACATTAAATCCATTGGCTTTAGCATGCTTAATAGCATTTTGAGCAATTTCAACTGGATTTTTATTTTCAGGTTCTGAATACACCTCAACCGCTATTGAATCTCCAACAACATACAATTGCTGAATTGCTGCTGGACGATAAATATCACAAGCAACCAAAAGCGGTTTTTTATTTTTTTTTGTTTGAAGATAATTAGCCAATTTTCCTGAAAAAGTAGTTTTTCCTGAACCTTGTAATCCCGACATTAAAATGACAGTTGGGTTACCCGAAAGATTAATTCCAGCAACATCACCACCCATTAATTCAGTCAATTCATCTTTAACGATCTTTACTAATAACTGTCCTGGTTGAAGCGTTGTTAAAACATTTTGACCAATTGCTTTTTCTTTTACTTTAGTGGTAAAATCTTTGGCAATTTTAAAGTTAACATCGGCATCTAACAAAGCACGACGAACTTCTTTTAAGGTATCGGCAACATTGACTTCGGTTATTTTACCGTGACCTTTAAGTATATGAAAGGCTTTGTCTAATTTATCACTTAAATTATCGAACATAGTATTGGTTTTTTTTAAGAATACAAATATAATATAAAGTTAGAAAGCTACAATGTTTACGAAAGTATTGAAAATCAATTCTACATTCTTTCTGGTACATTTATACCTAATAATTGAAAAGCCAAAGCAATGGTTTCGGCAACCTTTTTCGAAAGCTGTACTCTGAATATTTTTTTATTCAAATCTTCTTCACCCAAAATCGAAACGGCTTGATAAAACGAATTGTATTCGCGAACCAAATCATAGGTGTAATTTGCAACAAGCGCTGGACTATGATTTTGAGCTGCATTTTGAATTACTTCTGGAAATAACTCCAATTGTTTTACTAATTCTTTTTCTTTTTCGTGCAATTCTACAATTTCAGCTTTGTCGGAATAATTAAAATCAGCTTTTCTAATAATAGATTGAATTCTGGCATAAGTATATTGAATAAAAGGCCCAGTATTCCCAGCAAAATCAACAGATTCTTCTGGGTCAAAAAGGATTCTCTTTTTAGGATCTACTTTCAAAA
>NZ_JBJXDQ010000165.1:0-3897 GCF_046155325.1 Flavobacterium sp. | reverse complement strand
GCATACTTTAGTGATTTAATTGCAGCAAAACCTGCATAAGCAGTACCTGATGCACGACTTACACCGTTAACGATGTATTGGTTGTTATAACCAGCATCAAATGTCAATGATGATGCGTCTTCTGCGGTTGCGGATGATGCTGCAAAAAGAGCAGCCAATACTAATACTAGTTTCTTCATATTTATTTTATTTTATCTTACTTGTTTCTGTTTAACCTATAAACTTCACTCAAAGTTTATTCACTCAACTTATTCATCATACATTGATCTTTAAGAATATCAACTTATTATATAATGGCAGTCTAAAAATAAATATCAATTTTATTTTATAAAAATTAATAATAATTTCTACACAATATATATCTATATATAAAAAACTATTTTACGCTCATGAATACTAATATTACAGCAAATGCCACAGTTACAAAAAAATTAGACGTTACAAAATTAATTACGTACTTAGCAGTTCCAATTATTTTTTTAGGTCTAATTGTCTATTTTGTATTCTTAAATAACAGTTATAAAAACTTGACGGGTAAATTTACAAAACAAGTTGAAATTGTAAATAGTCAAAATTTAATCATAACAAACATATCACTGAAAAATTCAGAACTATCCACGTTAATTAAAAATTATGATCAAAAATTTAACGTCCTACAAACAAATGTAACACATCTAAAACAACTTACAGACAATCTAAAAAAATCATCTGATGATAAAGACATAAAAATTAAATTGCTTGAACAAGAAAAAGGATCACTAGAATCAGATGTCAAATCACTACGCAATACTATAGTACAAATGACATCAGAAATCGTAGAATATAGCGACGAATTGAAAAAAGCAAAAACTGAACCCGAACAAAATGATTTGATAAAAAAGATCGTTGCACTCACTTCAGAAAGAAATTTCTTGCAAGATCAAGTCAAACAATATGAAAAAATTATTGCTGAATTAAGAACAGAAAATACCAATTTAACCGCTAAATTAAGAGAAAATCTTAAAAAAGAAGGATACGAATTCAACCATCAAATTGGTGAACATCCAAAAGGCGCAGAATTATTAATGAAAATTTCCAGAGAAAATTTAAATAAAAAACTGGATGAACTAAATAAATCAAAAGAAAAAGAAGAACCAAAAAAAGAAGAAAAACCCAAAAAACAAGGGTTTTTTAAGAATCTTTTCAAATAAAATTATACAATTATGCCATACGAATACCACGCAAAAGTTACAGAAGTTATAGACGGTGACACAGTTGTCATTGACATTGATCTCGGATTTGATGTTGTCTTTATAAACCAAAAAGTGCGACTTTTAGGTATTGATACTCCAGAAAGCCGCACTTCAGACAAAACAGAAAAAGTATTTGGATTAGCAAGCAAAGACTACGCAAAGAAATTTGTTGAAGCTTGCAAAGACAAAAATGTAGTCATTAGAACCCATATCAGTGATGATGTAGATAGTAACGGCAGAGAGAAATTTGGTCGTCTTTTAGGTGAAATTATCAATCCAGTCACCAAAAAAGTTCTAAATGAAGAACTCATTACTAATGGTTATGCCGTCCGTTATATGGGCGAAAATAAAGATAAAGTAAAAGACCTCCACCTAAAAAATCGTAAACGACTCATAGATGAAGGTCATGTAAAAATGTCTTATAAAGACGCTGGTGTACTATAAAAATAGTATTCTATATTATCTAAGTACTGTAAATTTCAAGCTCTTAATATTGAGCTTGAAATTTTTATTTTGTACTTTGCTCAATACTAATTTAATTGACTTAGGATATCCAGATAAAGACGTATTCAAATTATCTGTCAATGATTGTTTCCCAATACCAATTGTCATAGGAAATTCATGTGAAGCATTTAAATTTGTATCTGGTACTCTACCATCCAATATATTTATACGTCCAATATAATTAGTCTGATTTACATATACACTAATATTAAACTTGCCTGCATATGAAATTGGACCTGTTTCAACCGTAAATACTGACAACTTAGAATCTACACTCAACAAATCTTTTAATTGTTGATTTTCAGATATATCCAACACAAGTCCATCTTTTGTCAATTCACCACTAACAGGAATTGTTACTGACTTTGGTATAGTTTTAACAACTGTAGAAGTCAATTTAATAGGTGCATCAGACGGTGGCTGATATGTAATATTAGTAAGTTTAGTAACTATATCCTTAACAGTTACCTTTAAGGGACTACCATCTATGTCTGTATATGTATATTCTTGTTGTCCCCAAGGTCCATTTGGATCAGGCATGTCATTCTTATACAATGACCAAATACGATCAATATTAGCATGATGCATATAGAATATAGGATCATTCGCAGCATATCTCAATGTTCCCATATTTCTATTATTACCAAAACGAGTGCCTACCCAATCATGTCCATTATTATGTGGCCCTTGTTCCAATAAACCCTGACCACTTGGTGTAGTTGGGTTTTCTACCGCTTTACCACCAAAAAGTTCAAATGGAGCTTGTAAAATAGCATTTATATAATCACCACTCATATACCACTTTGTTTCCGCAATATGCTGCTTAGAATCAGCACTTACTTCATTACTAGGGTCCATTGTTGGTTGTAAAATAGATGGCTTTCTATTACCGTCATATAAAGCCAAATTATCAAAACCAAGACTGTCCGCCTGTACCATATCTTCTTGCGTCAAATCATATCCAAATAATGGACTCGCTAATCCAGATTCTTTACGAATCTTTGTATTAGGAATTTCCTGATGATTACTCCAATCCCAATATGGATACGCAAGTCCAACTCCATTCCATCCAAAATTAGTCTTTAATATATTATCCAATATACGTTCTAAGAAATATACATACCCACGATGCCATGGCAAAAAATGCCAACTCCAATGTACTTGTACCATCGGTACTCCTGAATTTGTACAATGATACGCATGTAACTTAGCATAATTCTCCCACTGCAATGTACTGTTCAACGCTATATCCTTACGCATATATCCAACAGCACGACACAAATTCTTTACTTCATCATCACTTAAATCATAAAAACTCTTACGAATTCGTGGCGGTTCATTTTTAAAATCAAACCTCTTGCCACCAGTCGCAGGTCCACATGTAGGATCATTAATCGGTTGTTTAGATGCTGCATTTAAATTTAATCCAAGTGTACTAGTCAGTAACCCAGACTTTAAAAAAGTTCTTCTTGTTGTATCCATATTTTATTTTGTTTTAGTTGTAACCCAACCAATTCGATGTTTATCCATCCAATCAGTCAATGCCTTTTCAAATCCTATATCATCACCTTGCTTTTCACTCTCTATCCATTTATGCTTTTCTATCTCATTCTTCAATTCCATAAACTTTTGATATAGATTATCATTTTGCATACAAAAATAAATACAAATTTGAAACGCAAATATAACATTTTTGTTTATTTAAAAATGGAGTCCCGTGTTGGATTTGCACCAACCTAATGCTGTTTTGCAGACAGCCGCCTAACTACTCGACCAACGAGACATAAAAATGAAATCTTTTATCTACTCTAACATATATATCAAATATGGCAACACAAACAAATACATCAGCTCAAATAAACAATTCCGCCACCGCAACATCAGATAAAAATTCAGCAAGCGTTTCTTATACAAATACAGCAGAAGCATCAGCAGGCGCAAGTGTAGGAAATAAAAACGCATCCGTTGGTGTAGAAACTTCAGTTAAAACTGGTACAGAAGCATCCGCTGCCGGTGGACTAGATGGTAACAATGTCTACGCAAACGCAAGTTATAGTAGCGGTACAGAAGCGCACATTGTTGTAGATGGTAAAGTACAAAGTAATGGTGTAGGTGTTGCAGGTACTGCAGACGCTTACGCAGTTAGTGGTACAAAAGCATC
>NZ_JBJXDQ010000164.1:0-22113 GCF_046155325.1 Flavobacterium sp. | reverse complement strand
TTACTCCTACTGGAACTGTCCAAGCATAAGAATAAGTTCCCGCTGGTGATGGTGTAGCGGTTATGGCTACTGCCGCATCACTCGTACATTTTGTTGGTGAGTTAACGGTTACTGTCGGATTCGCATTTACTGTCAAACTCGCCGTACAAGACCCAATAGAATTTTTCCCACTCAATGTAGTTACCAAAGTAAGTGTATAGCTACCTGGTGTATTGGATGTAACAGTTACATTCTGTGTATTTGTAGCACTTAAAGTAGCGCCAGCAGGCGATATGCTCCATAAGTAAGAATCCATTCCTGCAGGACCGCTATATGTGCCTGAAGTTCCTCCTTGGCAAATTGTGTATGAACCTGTAATGTCACAAGCAGGAGGAGGCAATAAGATATCTGCTCCTTTTAATTGGTTATCTTGAGCACCCAGTGATTTAGTATCAGCAGAAGACCAAGCACCATTCACTCCAGGTCCAAGTAAAATTTCTGAAAGTTTAAAATGGTATGGACCACCACTAATAGAAGAAGCTCCTTTGCCTATTCCATAACCAGTTCCTCCTGGTGCAATAGACTGGGCAATATGTCCTGCCATTTTTATTTGAACATCATAAGGATCTCCAGAAGTTGGTCCTGTCCAAATCAATTCATATTGGGCATATTGGTCAGCACCTGAATCATATCCTAGAAAAACAAGTGTGGCAGATGTAATTAAATTGGTAGCATTTACACCTCTTGTACCCTGAAGGGTTACTCTTCTTTTAACACCATTATCGGTTGCGGGTGGGATTGAGAAAGGAATTTTATCAAATTCAATTATACGAGCATTGACATTAGATCCTGATGAAATAGGTATTACACTAGATCCCATCGAACCAGCGAGAGTTGCTGGAATCGGGTTTGCATAACAATAAGGAATTGTAGCATAAAAAGGAGCTCTAGAACCTTTAGGACCAAGATTGCTACTTTGATTAATTGTAACAAAACCAGTAGGATAAATCACATTAGATGATTCAATAGCACCTTCGGTAGCGGATGTCGGACTATTCCCAAAAGAAGGATTTACACCACCCCACCCCATTACAAAATCATAAGCGTTAATCGATGCTTTTGAAGCCTGATGTGTAAATCGTAATCGATACGTCCCTGAACTATGGGTGGGAATACCCTCAAGCAACGTTCGTTGTAAGGTAGATTGACCTTCGTAGAAGGCTGAATTGCTTGACTGAATAATAGAACCAATCCATACAATATCTCCCTGTGTTGGATTATTGTTTGAAGACTGGCTAAAATCAACCCCTACGGATTGCGCCGTTAAAAAATTGGAAAACAAAAAAAGCACAAACAGTAAAATCAAACTGCTAATGCCTTTACCTCTCGAATGATTCGAGTACCCATCTACTTTTAGATTTTCTTTCGAAAAATCTAACTTAAAACCACTTTCTCCTGTTTTTTCAAAGGATAAATCCTTGAAACTGAAAAAGTCTGCAAAACCTGAAAGCATAATTTTTTTCATGATATGTTAGGCGTTAAATTAATTACACCATAACATTAGGAAAGCTAGAAAATTGTAGATTTTAGGGAAACTACTTTTGTAAGGTAAATAAAATGAACAATTGTTAAATAACAATTTTTTTTCTATGAAATACAGATTAAAATCGATGAAATATGTCTTTTTATAAAAAAAACAATTCAAATATTAAGAAAGTTACATGATTTGGAGAATATAACTTACTGCAAAAAGTCAATACAAGAGATTTATTAAGACATTAATTAACTTCATCTAAGTAATTTATATTTAAATAAAATAATATAAAAACTTTAACTAATTAAGTAGATTAAAATTAACTAATATTATGAAAAAAAGGAAACCAAACAAGAACAAAATCGTTAAAAAACAAATTATTATCGACTAAATGCACACATTAATACGAATAATATTATTAAATAAAATTTTATTGTAAAGCATGTAAATTAAACAGAACGAAACCTCAAGGCTAAAAAGTAAGTTTAACCCGTTGGGTGTAATTATTCAAAACATCTGTTCGAGTATTTTTTGTGTAGTAAAACGGAGCAAAACTTCTCGATACGCTTCGCTACTCGAAGTGACGTGTATCTAGAACCGTTTTTAATGAAATTTTCCTTGTTCTGTCATCCTGAGTGAAATCGAAGGACGATTTTCTAACGAAAATCACTCGAACTGACGTAAAATTATCATCAAAAACTAATTACACCCAACAGGTTAAGTTTAGTACTATATGATAAAATTTTGTCTTTATTATTGAATAAATAGTATTTTTGGCATTAAAATTCAAACAAACCGAAAACAATTTCAAAATACATCTAAAATGAAAAAAATCATCGTATTACTTTTAGCGCTTCCGCTTTCGAGTTGCGCCGAGATGCAACAAGTCATCAATCAACTTCCAGAAATACAAGGAATTGGTGGAGTTGATATTTCAGGTGGATTGAAAGAAGCACTAAACAATGGAATTTCTAAACAAGTAACAAAACTAACTGCCACTGACGGTTTTTTTAAAAACGAGGTTGTTAAAATTTTACTTCCCGAAGAATTAAAGAAAGTAGATTCAAGTTTGAGAAAAATTGGTTTAAACTCTCTTGCTGATGAAGGATTAAAAGTACTCAATCGTGCTGCTGAGGATGCTGTAAAAGAAGCAACTCCTATATTTGTGGATGCTGTGAAGAATATGTCATTTACCGATGCAAAAACAATATTGATGGGAAATGAAAATTCGGCTACCAATTATTTACAAAACACTACATCTACTGCTTTATACGGAAAATTTAATCCTGTTATTAAAAATTCGTTTACTAAAGTAGGTGCCGACAAGGTTTGGTCGAACATCATAACCAAATACAATAGCATTCCATTCGTTAAAAAAGTAAATCCTGATTTAACCGATTACACCACTAATCAAGCGATGACAGGTGTTTTTAAAATGATTGCTGTAGAAGAAAAAAATATTCGAACTAATTTAAATGCAAGAACATCGACTCTGTTACAAAAAGTTTTTGCCATGCAAGACAAAAAATAGATTTATTTTTAATACCCAAAAAACTATAGTAAAAATTAAAGTTTATGCAAAAGATTATTATACTCATACATTGTAAAGACCAAAAAGCAATTATTTCGACAGTTACCAATTACATCGCTTCAAAAGAAGGAAATATTATTTATTTAGATCAACATGTTGATGCCGATGAAAATGTGTTTTTCATGCGATTGGAATGTGAATTTAGTACCAAAAACTGGGATTTGAATGCCTTAAAATCAGATTTTGAACAACAATTAGCAAAACCGTTACAGTTAACTTGGGAAATATATACTCAAGGTGAGAAACCTAAAATGGCCTTGTTTGTATCGAAATATGATCATTGTTTGTATGACATTTTAGGACGTTACAGCTCAGGAGAATTACCTTTGGAAATTGCTGTAATCATTAGCAATCACGAAGATTTAAAACCTATTGCTGAACGTTTTTCTATTCCGTTTCATTTTGTGCCGTTTACCAAAGAAATTAAAGAAAAAGGTGAAAAAGAACAATTGGATTTATTAAATCAATACCAAATAGACTTTATTGTTTTAGCACGTTATATGCAAATCATAACTCCAAACTTGATTGCTAAATATAGAAATAACATCATCAATATTCATCATTCGTTTTTACCTGCTTTTCCAGGAGCAAAACCATATCACTCGGCCTTTAAACGGGGCGTAAAAATCATTGGGGCAACGAGTCATTATGTTACCGAAGGTTTAGATGAAGGTCCAATTATTGAGCAAGATATTGCTAGAGTATCTCATGTTAACTCAATCGAAGATTTTATTATGAAAGGGAGAGATTTAGAGCGTACCGTTTTAGCGAGAGCTATAAAACTGCATGCAGAAAGAAAAACCATGGTTTATGATAATAAAACGGTTGTATTTTATTAAAATCTTAACGTATCCCCAACAAAGTAATAACAATCATTTAACAACTAGCGAACTAAATAATTAGCACCTTTGTAATGTAATAAACTGGTTATTTATTATTTGGTTTTTGGTTAGTAAAAAGAATGCCGTCAAATTTGTCGGCATTTTTTATTTTTGGTCAGCAAGAAAAGCCAAAACAATAGTATTAAAGACAAGAGGTTGTTCAACATTAACCACATGACCAGATTCCTTCATAACAAATAATTTTGAAAATTGTGCCTGTTCCTCAACCATTAATCTCACCGAAGGTAAAAACATATAATCCTGTTCTCCCATAACATAAAGCGTTAAAATATCCAACTCAATCTTTCTAAATCGGCTTAACAAAGGATTAATTTCAGTAGTTAGTTTAAACCATTTAATAAATTCTTTTTGATCTAATTTCTTTGCTTCGTTAACAAATAATAAACGAGATTGTTTGTGGTTATTTCTAGGCATTATTACAAAAGCAAAAAATCGGTATAAGAATAAATAGGGCAAAAGATATTTAAACGTATTACCCAATTGCATTAAAATCTGAGACCGAAAGTTCATTTTAATAATAGCGCCACCAAGAACCATGCTTTGTATACGCTCGGGACTTTTATCGGCTAACTGTCTGATAATTATTGTTCCGAGGGAAATCCCAACAAAATGTGATTTTTTAATGCTAAGATGATCTAAAACCTCCAGAATATCGTTTGCAATATCCTCAAAAGTATATTTCTGTTTCCAAAGTGTTTGTGATAAATGTTTCGATCCGCCGTGTCCACGTAAATCAAGAAGCAAAACATTAAAGTGTTTTCTAAAATCCCGCAGTTGCTTAAACCAAATTGAAGAACTCCCTCCAGCCCCATGAACAAAAGTCACCCATTGAACAGTATCGTCATTTCTATAAAGGGTATAATTTATCAAATGGAACTATTGAAATTTGATTTCAAAATAAATTCCATTTCTTGCTGCATTTTCAAAGCCTCTTCCCTAGCCTTTTGAGCAAAATCGATTCCGTTTGAAGCATAAATTATGGCGCGTGAGGAATTAATCAGTAAACCAACCGTTGCATTTAAACCATATTTACAAACTTCCGAAAGACTTCCTCCCTGCGCTCCTACTCCTGGAACCAATAAAAAACTATAAGGGACAATTTTTCGAATCTCCGTGAAATATTCAGCTTTTGTAGCCCCAACTACATACATAAGATTTTCTGAGTTTTTCCAAGTTTTTGAGGTTTCCAATACCTGTCTGTACAATTCCTTTCCTCCCACATTCAAAGTTTGAAAATCATAAGCACCTTCATTGGATGTTAAGGCTAACATAATGGTATGTTTATTCTCGAAAGCTAAAAAAGGCTCTACCGAATCTTTTCCCATATAAGGGGCAACAGTCACACTATCAAAATTCAAATCTTCAAAAAATGCTTTGGCATACATCGATGAAGTATTGCCAATATCACCTCGTTTTGCATCGGCAATGGTAAAGATTTCAGGATGTTTTTCGTTAATGTAATCTATTGTTTTTTGCAAGGATTGCCAACCTTTAATTCCATTAGCTTCATAGAAAGCCGTATTGGGTTTATAGGAAACTACCAAGTCATGAGTCGCATCGATTATCTCTTTATTAAATTCGAAAATTGGGTCTTCTAATGCTAAAAGATGTTTAGGGATTTTATTCAAATCAACATCTAGACCAACGCATAGAAAAGATTTTTTAAGTTGGATTTGGCGATTTAGTTCCTCTGTAGTCATTACTGAAAAAAGTGTTTTTGAAGCAAAATTATTATAATAGCAAATCTATAAAAAAATAATCGCTTTCATTATTTTTAAAATAACAAAAGCGATTAGTTTATAGATAAAATTCTAGAGAAGTTTTTAGCTTCGGTTATTTCATTAAAATAATTTCAACTCTTCGGTTCAACTCTCTACCAGCAGCCGTTTTATTATCAGCAATTGGTTTTACTATTCCGTATCCTTCAGATGAAAGTCTATCAGCACTAATTCCATTAGAAATTAAATAGGTTTTTACAGCTGCGGCTCTATCTTTAGACAATTGAAGATTATTAGCTGCAACGCCTGTGTTATCAGTATATCCTTCAAATTTAAAATTGGCAGAACCATATTCATTCATTACTTTAACAATTTCATCTAAATTAGGTGTAGATTCTGCTTTGATGGTTGATTTACCGGAATCAAATAAAATTGATTTTGAGAAATCATTTAGTTTTTTCAATATGGCTGTATCGACAACTGGACAACCTGCATTTTCTGGGGTTCCTTTTATTATTGGACATTTATCATCTTTGTCCAGAACTGAATCTCCATCGGAATCCTCCCATGGACAGCCTATATTTTCTATTGGACCAGCAAGAGTAGGGCATTTGTCGTCTTTATCTAAAATACTATCCTTATCGGTATCCTCCCATGGACACCCTTTATTTTCTTTTGGACCGGCTACATAAACACAAGAATCATCTTTATCTAAAACAGTATCATTATCCTTATCTCCCCAAGGGCAACCTTTGTTTTCTAATGGCCCCTTCACATCTACACAGGAATCGTCTTTGTCTAAAACAGAATCTCCATCTTTATCTTCCCATGGGCATCCTTTATTTTCGATAGGGCCTGCAACTTTAGGACAAGCATCAACTTTATTATAAACTCCGTCGCCATCCGTATCTTTTAATTTCTTTTGATACACTGGAATTTTAACACCTAAATGAAAGTCCATGGCTTTAGACTCCTTAGCAAAAGCATTTGATAATGCAGATCCTGAACCAATAAAGAAAATCCCTGTTCTCAAACCAGCTCCTATTTGTGTCCCGCTATATTGCATAAATGATACTGGTACATAAAAACTGAACCCTCTTGATTCGAATCGTGGGGTCACACTAAAACGGTTTTCAATGGTATTTTGATTTAATGCTTTATTGTCTACCATGCTAAAATCGCCATTAATATTCAAATAGAATTTTTTGTACATATTCCAATCTACATCAGCATGAAAAGCTGTTGGTAATTTAGATTTAACTGTACCATTAATAACGGTCTCTTTATAAGCATCATTTAAAAATGCATCTATATTTTCAGCATTTTCAAATTCACCCACATTAAAAGAATTATTCAAATCATAACTTTTACGAATCCCTTTTTCATAATTTATAGAACCTAAATCAGTTAACGAAAATCCAAAACGAAATTTGTATTTATTCAATTCCTTGAAGTTTGAAACCTCTTTCTTGGTAGTGTCAAAATCGGGTCTCCATTCGTAAACTAGTCCTAAATCAAAACCAAAACCTTTGGATGCCGAATCAATTTCAATATCAGAATTATTTTCAAAATCTTGACTTGTACCATAAATAGCAGTACCTGTAGTGGTATACTCACTCAATAGTGGGTCTACATTTTCTTTATAATCAACAGTAATATTATTACCTTGAAAATGAGCATTGGCTACTCCTTGCAGATATTTGGCAGTAATACCTCCTTTTAAAAAATGCTGCCCTTTTTGATACAAAACTGCTGCATAAGACAAGCCAAACTCACCCCATGAATTCCCAATAAAATTTGGATTCCCTAGAGTATAATTAAAGTCATTTTTATCATCTTCCTTCGATAGTTCGTTAATTAAATCCCCCTTAACTCCGCCTAAATTAACAAATGCTCTAGCTCTTGTAAAAACTGCCAAAGACTGTTTAGGAGTAATGTTAAACATAAAAGCTGGCCCCATTAAATCTAGATTCATAATGACATTGTTCGAATCTGTAAATGATTTTTTGGCTTGAGCATCAAAATCATAACCTGATTTAAAAGCATCGGAAAAACTGACAGCATATATATCATTTCCAACAGCTGTACTAAAGGAAAATAAATTAATATCAGTTTTAAATCGAGAATCTACTATAGAAGCTGGATTAAACAAAACACCCTGAACACCAGCATAATTATCATGGTAAAAACCAAGATAAGACTGTGCATTTACTGTAATAAAACTTGTGAAAACAAGAATAATTAGTACTGTTTTTTTCATGAAATTGAATTTAAATTAATAATTTATATTTTCTAACTTTATAGTACTTCCAAAAGTACTACAAAAAATAACAAAAAAAATCCCTATAAATAGGGATTTTATTAAATAAAATTTTAAAATCTAATAGATATTAAAAACCCTCACTTGCTTCTTTCAACTTCTCCATATTATTTACCAATTGTAATTCATCAATCAATTTTTGAATTTTACCATTCATTACACCGTCCATATCGAAGACATCTATACCAACCCTATGATCCGTAACACGTCCTTGCGAATAATTATAGGTGCGTATTTTTGCGGAACGGTCTCCAGAACTCACTTGTGACGTACGTTTTATAGCATCTTCAGCTTGTTTTTTGGCTAATTCTTGTTCGTATAAACGAGAACGCAAAACACCAAATGCTTTGTCTTTATTCTTATGTTGTGATTTTTGATCCTGACATTGCGCCACTAAACCCGTAGGAATGTGCGTCAAACGAACTGCTGATTTCGTAGTATTTACCGATTGTCCGCCTGGGCCTGACGAACAGAAAAAATCCACACGAACATCATTCATATCAATTTGAACGTCAAATTCTTCGGCTTCTGGAAGCACCATAACCGTTGCAGCAGAAGTATGCACACGCCCTTGCGTTTCAGTCTGTGGAACACGTTGAACTCGGTGAACTCCAGCTTCGAACTTCAAAGTTCCGTAAACATCATCGCCCGTAACTTCAAAAATCACCTCTTTGAAACCGCCTGATGTTCCTTCGTTCATATCGACAACAGATGTTCTCCAACCTCTATTTTCACAATACTTGGTGTACATTCTAAACAAATCTCCAGCAAAAATACTGGCTTCATCGCCACCAGTTCCGGCACGAATTTCGACCATTACATTCTTAGCATCTTCGGCGTCTTTAGGGATCAACATAAACTTGATTTCATCCTCTAGTTCCGGTAATCTGTCCTTAGCTTCATCGAGTTGCATCTTAGCCATTTCGGTCATATCAGCATCGCTTCCGTCAGCAATTATCTCATTAGCTTCATCAATATTAGCCATCAAAATAACATATTCATCTCGCTTTTCGGACAAAGCTTTCAGTCCTTTATATTCTTGATTCAACTGGACATAACGCTTCTGGTCTGAAATCACATCAGGTTGAATTATTAAATCGGATATTTCGTCGAACCGCTGTTTTACTATTTGAAGTCTATCTAACATATTCTTATTTCCATTTATAATCGGAATGCAAATTTACAAAAAACAATTCATTTTCCATTTTCTTTTGTTTCATGTTCGATATTTATATTAAAACTTTATATTTGGATATAATTTAAAAAGAGGAAGGCGTGTTTTGGTACCATAATGATTTAGAACGATTAGAAAAAGAAATAATAGCATTAGAATACAATCCAAAAATGGTTTTTTATGGCAGTTCTACATTTACTTTATGGAGAGAATTAGAAAGTAGTTTTAAAGAATATGACCCCATTAATTTAGGCTTTGGCGGTTCTACATTAGCAGCATGCACTTGGTTTTTTGATCGTGTTTTCAAAAACATAAAAGATGTTGAAGCCATCGTAATTTATGCAGGCGATAATGATCTAGGAGAAGGAAGGCATCCCGAAGAAGTGGTTTTATATTTAGAAAATTTATTAGCTAAAATTAGAGCTAAATATGGTAACATTTCCGTTACTTATATCTCAATAAAACCAAGCGTTAGCCGTTGGCATTTGGCAGGAAGTATTCGATTTACAAACAGTTCTATTGAAAAATTAATAGCTAATGATAAATATTGTCATTATGTGAATATTTATGACTTGATGTTGGATAAAAAGGGAACTCCAAAAGCGGAATATTTTACCGAAGACGGGCTTCACCTAACGAAATTAGGCTATAAATTATGGTTAAATGTTTTAAAAAAATACTCAGGAATTTTTCCACAAAAAGAACTTCAAAAAAGTTAAAAAATTGATATTTATCCACATTGAAAAAGCATTTTCATGAAAAGAGAATATCACAAATGGTATAGTCCCAATCTTGAAAAAGATATGGAGCTTCTTATATTTGGTCATGCGGGTGCAAAAGTTTTATTTTTTCCACCGCGAATGGGGCGTTTTTTTGATTATGAAGATTGGAAAATTGTTGCCGCTTTAGAACATAAAATCACAAATGGTGAATTACAACTATTTTGTGTTGATAGTGTAGATTTAGAATCATTCTATAACAGTTTTAGTCACCCTGGATATCGAATTTACAGGCATATTCAATACGAAAAATATGTGCTTCGAGAAGTACTTCCATTGGCAAATTTAATTAACGAAAACCCCAATATTATTTCTGCTGGTTGTAGTTTAGGAGCCTATCATGCTGTGAATGTTGCCATGCGTCATCCTCATTTGTTTTGTAAAGTGGTGGGAATGAGCGGACGTTATGATTTGACTAAGTCCAAAGGCTATTTTCCAGATTTATTGAGTGGTTATCATAATGATTTTGTGTATTTTAATATGCCCAATCAATTTTTAAAAAACATAGAAGATCCTGAATTAATTCATCAGTTAAACAAAATGGATATTATTTTAGCCATCGGAAATGACGATCCATTTTTAGACAGTAATTTCCAACTTGGCGATATATTAAATGAAAAAGAAATTTCTTATGAATTGCATCAATGGGATGAAGAAGCACATAAAGCAAGGTATTGGCGAAAAATGGTTGCTATTTATTTATGATTTAAAATTGAGCAACCCCAAAAAACAAAAATTTTTATTTACTATTATGACATCTAAAAGTTTACTGTTATTTCTATTAATTCTTTTGATTTTTGCTTGTGAAAATTCAAATAAGAATGCTATACTAAAAAAATCCAATTGGCTTATCGGAAAATGGGAACGAAATTCAGCTAAAGGAAATCTTAAAGAAATTTGGAAGCCAAAAAATGATAGTACTTTTATAGGCGAAAGTTATTTTATCAAAGGAAAAGACACTTTGCATTTTGAAAATATACAAATACAACAAACAGCAGAAGATTTAGCTTATATTTCTACCATAATGGGTCAAAACAAAGACAAACCTATAACTTTCATTCAAAACAAAGAAGAAGAAAAACAATTGGTTTTTGAAAATTTAACCAATGATTATCCCCAAAAAATAACGTATTCAAAGATTTCAAAAGATAGAATTATGATTCAAATTTCTGGAATTCAACAAGGTAAACTAAGTTCTGATCGTTATATTTTGAAGAAAATAAATTAAAAAATATGCATATCCCGATAATACCCTAAGTTCAAATATTTTATTGTTTTGACCACAGATAAAAATCCTGTGGGCATAAATGGCTTAAATACCGAAGAATTCACTAAATTTAAAATGCGATTAATCTTTCCTTACGAGTTTTAAATTATGCGAAAAATAATTCTTTTTTTTTTGACACTATTGGTATTTTCTTGTGCTAAACCATTATTATACACCCCTACTGAAAACTCAACAACAATTTTGCTAGTTGATTTAAAAAAAGGCCGAGATCTCTATATAAATAGTTGTGCCAGTTGCCACCAACTCTATGCACCAAGCAAGTTTACCGAAAAAGAATGGGAAGCAAACATAAACAGAATGCAACCTAAGTCAAAAATAACCGATGGGGAGAAACAATTAATTTATCAGTATATTACCAGTGAACCCAAAAATAACTAGCCTAATTGTTATTGTAAATCCGAATTCTCAAGGATTTATGCGTGGCCAAAAAAATATAAAAAGCAAACCCGAATTGTTCTAAAACAATTCGGGTTTTGAAATTTATAAGTCAATAGAATATTACTTCAATCCTGCCAAACTATGCTCGATAGTTTCAATTTTAGCTAAGGCGTCCGCTTCTTTTTTGCGTTCATTATCAATAATTTCGGATTTGGCATTGGCGACAAACTTTTCATTCAATAATTTTATTTGAACTGATTTCAAGAAGCCTTTTATGTAATTGAGCTCTTCGTTTAGTTTAGCTATTTCAGATGCTACATCAATATTTCCCGTAATCGGAATAAAATATTCATTTGATTTTACACGAAAAGACAAAGCACCTTCTACCTTATCCGAAACATAGCCTAGCGTAGTGATATTTCCTAATTTAGTAATCACGGCATCAAAATAAGTCGACGCTTTATCATTGTTTACCACCTTGAATTCAATAGTATCTTTAAACGGAATGTTCTTGTCTTTTCGAATGGTTCTTATTCCAGAAATTACTTCGATGGTGTTTTCGAAATCCAAAATTAACTGGGCGTTGAACGTTTTTATTTCGGGCCAAGTGGAAACAATTAACGCTTCTTCTGGTGTTCTTTCTTCTAATAGCTGCCAAATTTCCTCGGTTAAAAATGGCATAAATGGATGCAATAATTTCATGTTGTTTTCCAACATTTCTATGGCTTTTGCCATAGTTGCGCTATCAATAGGTTGTTGGTAAGCAGGTTTTATCATTTCGAGAAACCAAGAACAGAAATCATCCCAAACTAATTTGTAAATTCCCATTAAAGCTTCTGAAATTCGGTATTTCTCGAAATTGTCTTCAATTTCTAATAAGGTTTGTTGCAATTTGGCTTCGTACCATTCTATCGCCACTTTAGAAGATTCGGGTTGTGCAATTGCCTCGCTTACCTCCCAGCCTTTTATCAATTTAAAGGCATTCCATATTTTATTGGTGAATCCTTTTCCTTGGTTACACAATTCTTCGTCAAACATGATATCGTTTCCAGCAGAAGCACTCAGTAATAAGCCTACACGAACGCCATCGGCACCAAACTTTTCTATTAATTCTAACGGTTCAGGCGAATTCCCTAAGGATTTCGACATCTTACGTCTTTGTTTATCTCTAACTAGTCCGGTTAAATACACATTCGTAAATGGTTTTTTACCAGTATATTCATAACCTGCAATAATCATTCGCGCCACCCAGAAAAATAAAATATCTGGTCCTGTAACCAAATCATTCGTTGGGTAATAATATTTAAAATCTTCATTTTCTGGATCCAAAACACCTCCAAAAACCGACATTGGCCATAACCAAGACGAAAACCACGTATCGAGAGCGTCAACATCTTGCTTTAAGTTGGAAGTTAGAAGTTGGGAGTTGGAAGTTTTTGCTTTGGCTAAAACTAAAGCTTCCTCAATATTTTCGGCAACAACAAAATCTTCTTTTCCGTCGCCATAGAAATAAGCAGGAATTTGTTGTCCCCACCACAATTGACGAGAGATATTCCAATCGCGAATATTGTTTAACCAATGGGCATAGGTATTATTAAAACGATTTGGGTGCAATTTAATATCGCCATCAACCAAAACAGATTTAATTGCTGGTTTAACTAATTCATCCATTTTCAAGAACCATTGATCAGACAAACGCGGTTCGATAACTGCTTTCGTTCTTTCGGAAGTTCCTACGTTATTGATATGATTTTCAATTTTAGAAATCGCTCCTAATGTTTCTAACTCTTTCGATATTTCTTTACGAACTACAAAACGATCTTTACCTTGATAATGCAATCCGAAACTATTTAGAGTGGCATCTTCATTAAAAATGTCAATGATCTCCAAATTATGTTTTTCGCCCAAAGCTTTGTCATTCATATCATGCGCCGGAGTCACTTTTAGGCAGCCAGTTCCGAATTCTAAATCGACATATTCGTCTTCGATAATAGGAATGATTCTTCCCGAAATTGGAATAATCGCTTTTTTACCTTTTAGATGTGTATGACGTTCATCGTTTGGATTGATACAAATAGCAGTATCACCAAAAATAGTTTCGGGACGTGTTGTAGCCACAGTTAGGAAATCTTCGCTTCCTTCTATTTTGTATTTGATAAAATATAATTTTCCTTGTTGCTCTTCATAAATAACTTCTTCATCAGACAAAGTAGTTTTGGCTTCGGGATCCCAGTTTACCATTCGATACCCTCTATAAATCATCCCTTTGTTGTATAAATCAACGAATGATTTTATTACAGATGCCGACATATCCTCGTCCATAGTAAACTTGGTTCTGTCCCAATCACACGAACACCCCAATTGCTTTAATTGTTCTAGAATAGTTCCACCATATTTATCGGTCCAGTCGTAGGCATGTTTCAAAAATTCTTGGCGAGTTAAATCTGATTTGTTAATTCCCTCTGACTTTAATTTAGCCACTACTTTAGCTTCTGTTGCAATAGAAGCATGATCAGTTCCAGGAACCCAACAAGCGTTGAAACCTTTAAGACGCGCTCTTCGAATCAAAACATCCTGAATGGTATTGTTCAACATATGTCCCATATGCAAAACTCCCGTTACATTAGGGGGCGGGATTACAATAGTATAGGGTGTACGATGATCTGGCTTTGAATGAAAATAATTGTTTTTCATCCAATAGGCATACCACTTATTTTCGATGGTTTTAGCATCAAATTGTGCTGGGATTATCATAAATTTCAACTGTTACAACCATGGCATAGCTATGGTCTGATTTT
The DNA here is from genome assembly GCF_046155325.1 of Flavobacterium sp. Taxonomy (GTDB): domain Bacteria; phylum Bacteroidota; class Bacteroidia; order Flavobacteriales; family Flavobacteriaceae; genus Flavobacterium. Next base: position 7,652 of record NZ_JBJXDQ010000164.1, on the reverse strand, counting down.
TGTGATTAAAATTGATAGCAAAAGTAAATAATTAAGTACACTATAAAAAGAGAAATAATTAATTGTACTATAAATAAAAACAAAGTACATTTACTTATCAAATTTAAATAAAACTAAGATGAAAAAAATAGCAACAATACTAGTTTTTGTATTTATTTGCAGTTTAGGTTTTTCACAAAATAGTCCGAAAATCGAATTTAAATTAGCTGAAAACATCCTAAACTATGGCAACACCTCCAAAAAAACGGATAATGGTATTCGAACTTTCGAATTCACAAATATTGGTGATGCACCATTAATTATAAAAAATGTGTTTTCTACTAGTGAATTTACTTTCCCAATCAAACCAACCGAACCAATTTTGCCAGGAAAAACAGGAAAAATTGAAATTAAATACAATATGATTCCTGGTCCCATTAGAAAAACAATTATTATTGAATCGAATGCTACAAATTATGAAAACGGAATAATTGTTTTAAAAGTAAAAGGTATAGTTATCGCTGATAGCTAACTAAAACTATTAAATTAATTTCGCTTCTTGGTTTACATCATGAAGCATTTTTTTTTACAATTCATTTTGGATAAATAGTTTAAAAACCAATGTAATTCCAGCTCTATCTACTTCAATATACAACCATTTATCTTCCTCAGGTCTTAATAGTAAATTAATTCTATTCAATGAATATTGATAAGCAGACATACCATTTATGCTTATGATGACATCCTCTTTTTTAAGTCCAATAGTATCTGCTTGAGAATTTTTTCGAATATTTGAAATAATATAAACAGGCTTTAATTCTAATTTATATTTAAAATCATTAGAGAAGACATCGTTTTGTTTTTCGAGATTTCGTTGATTTACAACAGTATTCTCTAATCGAATCGTTTCATTAACCCATTGATAACCATTATGCTGAATTTCAATTCCGCTTTTATTATAGTTAAATGGGTAATTATAATTATTGTTTTTCTTCAAATACATTACGCGATTCGAGTAGTCAAAAACAATAGTAAATCTTCTTAAAATTTCAGAACCAATGGATCCCGAACGATTAACCGCCATTTTTACATTCTTTGTAGAACTTGAATCTGGAAAAGCTACAATTGGATTATTAAACTCAAAATTAGAAATGCTAAATTTTGAAATTAAAGCTCTTTTACCATATACTTCACCGCTAAATCCTTGCCCTAAAAAATCATCGAAGTTTTTTGAAGGAGGTTCAATTTTTTTGATTGCATTTTGAAAAAGCCATACGGCATCACTATTACCAATATCAATTAACAACTTTACTGGAATATTGTTATTGTCAATAAACACATTTCCTTCAACATAGGGCTTTGACTTTTCTATAGTAATAGGTACTTCAACAAACTTTTTTTCAATTTTTATTCTATTTTCATTATTTGGAGCGTACACAAAAATCTTTTTTCTGATGTAATTTATTTCTATCAAATTATTTTTAAAAAAATTACTGCCAATTATTCCATTTACAGGTATCCCAACATGAGAAGAAATATTAAATTTTTGATCTAAAACAATGTATAAAATATGATTCATTAATTTTAGTCCATGAGTTTCCAAAATATTATTGGTTGATTTTAATCCTTCAATAGATTCGGAACTTCCTAAACCCTTTAATGTTATTTTTTCGACATTATTAAAATTGACGTTTTGTTTATCATCCATACTAAACAAAATCGTTTCCTCAACCCCTGAATCTAATAAAAAATTTAATTCTACACTGTTAACTTTAAGAGGAATGAAAATTAAATTATTGATAAACTTAAAAGGAATGCCCACTTTTTTTAAATCTTTTTCTAAAACAAAACCATTTTGTCCAAAAAGAGGAAGAACAGCAAGGCAGAAAAAAAATAAACGAGCCGTTTTAATCATAGTGAATGTTTTGTATAAAAATAGTGAAAAAAATTCATTTTCATTTTTAAATAAAACTACAAATTAGACTATATAATTCATTAAATTAGGAAAAAAAATTGCAAATTTGCATCAAATTTATAAATATGCCTAAAATTTCTATCAGAGGTCGAAGAATGCCTGAATCGCCAATTCGAAAATTGGCTCCTTATGCAGAAATGGCTAAAAAGATGGGTCGAAAAGTATATCATTTAAACATTGGTCAACCTGATATTAAAAGCCCTGAAAAAGCTATCGAAGCCATAAAAAATATTAATTTAGATATTATTGAATACGGACCCTCAGCTGGTTATGAAAGTTACCGAAAAAAATTAGCTCAGTTTTACATCAAACAAGAGGTAAACGTTAGTTTTGAAAATATAATGATTACTACTGGTGGATCAGAAGCGCTATTGTTTGCACTTGGAAGTATTATGGACCCGGGAGATGAAGTCATTATTCCTGAGCCTTTTTATGCTAACTACCATGCTTTCTCTGAAGAATCAAGTGCTACTGTAGTTCCTGTAATTTCAAATATAGAAAGTGGTTTTACACTTCCTACAATCGAAGAGTTTGAAAAAGCTATTACATCAAAAACTAAGGCTATCTTAATTTGCAACCCAAATAATCCGACAGGTTATTTATATTCTGAATCAGAAATTAACCAATTAGGAGATTTGGTAAAAAAGCATGATTTGTTTTTAATCGCTGATGAAGTATACCGAGAGTTTATTTATGACTTGAGAGACAAGCATTTTTCGGTAATGAACCTGAAAGGGATTGAACAAAATGTAATCATGATTGATTCGGTTTCTAAAAGATATAGTATGTGTGGTGCGCGAATTGGTTGTATGGTCTCCAAAAACAAAGAGGTTATTGCTACGGCTATGAAATTTGCTCAAGCTCGTTTATGCCCTCCTACCATAGAACAAATCGCTTGTGAGGCAGCAATAGACACTCCACAAAGTTATTTTGACGAAGTAATTTCAGAATATAAAGAGCGAAGAGATACTCTCATTACCGAGTTAAATAAAATAGATGGCGTAATCGTTACAACACCTAAAGCAGCTTTTTACTGCATTGCACAACTACCTGTAGAAAATACAGATGATTTTGCGCAATGGTTATTAGAAAGCTATGAGTTAAATGGTGAGACTGTTATGGTTGCTCCTGCTGGAGGATTTTATTCTACTCCAGGCGTTGGATTAAATCAAATTAGAATTGCTTATGTCTTGAAAAAAGATGATTTAAAGCGTGCTGTAGGTATTTTAAAAGAAGCTTTAAACGCCTATAAATTTATAAAAACCACCAAAATTAAAGTACAAATTGATTAAACAAAGACTTGATTTAATTCGCAAACAAATTAATTTCTTTAATTTTTAATAATTATCTTTGCAACCTAAATTTAATCACAAAATAACTGCAACTTTTTAATGATAAACAACGAAGAATTTCAAGACGAAATAGGAGACAATCATATTAGTACATCTGCAAATAATCCAGTAAGAGAAGATGCTTTTGAAATTAGTGATGAGGATAAAATAGAAAAAATAAAAAAAGATGTCGAAAATATTCTGAACACTCTCGGAATGGATTTGACAGATGATAGTATGAAAGGCACTCCTAATCGTGTGGCTAAAATGTTTGTAAAGGAAATTTTCAGTGGGTTAAATCCAAACCGAAAACCAAAGGCTTCTACTTTTGAAAATAATTACAAATATGGTGAAATGTTGGTTGAAAAAAACATTACACTCTATTCTACTTGTGAACATCACTTACTACCAATCATTGGAAAAGCCCATGTTGCTTATATCTCAAATGGTAAAGTAATTGGTTTGTCAAAAATCAATCGAATTGTTGAATATTATGCCAAAAGACCGCAGGTTCAAGAGCGTTTAACGATGCAAATTGTTCAAGAGCTTCAAATCGCACTGAACACAAAAGATGTTGCCTGCATTATCGATGCAAAACACCTTTGTGTCAATTCAAGAGGAATAAAAGATATAGAAAGTAGTACCGTAACTTCTGAATTTGGAGGGAAATTCAAAAACGAACAAACTCGCAGAGAATTATTAGACTATATTAAACTAGAAACGAAGTTTTAAGTTATTTTTATTGATTTTTTTTAAATTGAATCAATTAAAAACATTCAAATAAATAAACTACAAGCAACAATGCCCTTATACAAGAACCAAACTTTAAAAATATACAACACTCTTTCGGGTGATAAAGAGATTTTCACTCCAATACATGATGGAAATATTGGCATGTATGTTTGTGGTCCAACAGTATATAGTAATGTGCATTTAGGTAATTTAAGGACATTTATGTCTTTTGATGTAATTTTCAGATACTTTTTATATCTAGGGTATAAAACACGATATGTTAGAAATATTACCGACGCTGGACATTTGACAGATGATGGAAATATTGAAAATGACCGTTTTGTAAAACAATCGCGATTAGAGAAATTGGAACCCATGGAAGTTGTTCAAAAATACACTGTGGATTTTCATCAGGTTTTAGAAAAATTTAATTTTTTACCACCAACTATCGAGCCAACTGCTACTGGGCATATTATTGAGCAAATAGAATTAATTGAAAAATTAATTGCCGATGGTTTTGCATACGAAACGCAAGGTTCTGTCTATTTTGATGTTTTTGAATACAATAAAAGAGGATTGAATTATGGCGAATTAAGCAATCGAAATGTTGATGAATTATTTGCTAATACCAGAGATTTAGACGGTCAAAACGAAAAGAAAAATTCACAAGATTTTGCACTTTGGAAAAATGCTTCACCAGCACATATTATGCGTTGGAAATCACCTTGGGGTGAAGGATTCCCTGGCTGGCACTTAGAGTGTACTGCTATGAGTACTAAATATTTAGGCGAAAGATTTGATATACATGGAGGTGGTATGGATTTGAAATTTCCACATCATGAATGCGAAGTTGCTCAAGGAAAAGCTTGTAATGGCACTACTCCAGTAAATACCTGGATGCATACCAACATGCTTACAATGAATGGTTTAAGGATGAGTAAATCGACTGGTAATTATATATTACCGATGGAATTGATTTCAGGAAAAAACAGTTTTTTTGAAAAGAAATTTCAACCTAATGTAGTTCGTTTTTGTTTCTTACAAGCTCACTATCGCAGTGTTCTTGATATTTCAAACGAAGCAATGCTCGCTAGCGAAAAAGGATTTTTCCGTTTGCTTGAGGGTGTGAAATTACTTGAAAATATCCCCTCAAATACTACCAGTTCATTTTCTGTAGCAGATTGGTCACAAAGTTGCCATGACGCTATGAATGACGATTTTAATACCCCCATTTTAATAGCTAATTTATTTGAAGGTATTAAATATGTAAACCTTATTAATGATGGTAATGAGACAATTACAGCAAAAGATTTAGATTTATTTACCCAAACATTACATTCGTTTTTATTTGATATTTTAGGTTTAAAAAATGAAAAAGATACTCAACATAATAACGAAAAATTAGAAGGTGTAGTAAATCTGTTAATTAAAATGCGAATGGAAGCCAGAGCAAATAAAGATTTTGCTATGTCCGATCAAATTCGCGATCAACTGATTGAACTTGGAATTCAATTGAAAGATGGCAAAGAAGGAACTACTTTTACAATTCAGTAAAAACGGATTGAAATATTTCAGAAAGCTTAAAATCAAATGTAAAACCTGATTTAGTTGGAGTGAAAATGCTAAATAAAATTACTGGAAGCTAATACTATCAATTATGCTATCAAAAATGATGACTTTCCCATTTATCCTTTTAGTCCGTTTTTATCAAAATGCGATTTCTCCATTTACTCATTCTAGTTGTAGATTCGAACCCACTTGTTCGAGTTATATGATTGAAGCACTTCAAAAACATGGTTTAATTCTTGGGGGTTTTCTTGGATTAAAACGAATATTGAGTTGTCACCCTTGGGGTAAAAAGGGTTATGACCCAGTTCCTCCGAACGTTAAAGAAGTTACAAAGGAAAGAAAACAAAATCCGAATAAGGATATGAATTAATATTTATATTGACTTTCAAATCAAAAAAAATGTATTTTTACAATAAAATTTATTTAAAATGACAAACGCTTTAAACTTAGTTTGGAATCCACCAACAGGCATTGATTTAGGTTTTTTTGTAATTCGGTTTTACAGCCTCATGTTTGTAATCGCTTTTGGTTTGGGGTGGTATATCATGAAAAACATATTCGAACGTGAAAACGAATCTCTTGAAAAACTAGATTCTCTTTTTATTTGGACAGTTTTAGCCACTTTGATTGGAGCTCGTTTGGGTCATGTTTTGTTTTATGATTGGGAATATTATCGCAATCATCTTTTAGAAATATTTTTACCGTTCCGATTTAGTCCCAATTTTGAATTCACTGGTTTTCAAGGGCTGGCCAGTCATGGAGCTGCCATTTCCATTATTATTACTATGTATTATTTCAGTAAAAACATAATGAAAAAATCCCAGTTATGGATGTTGGATCGGATAGTCATTCCGGTAGCTAGTGGAGCAATTTTTGTGAGACTTGGTAATTTTTTCAATTCAGAAATCGTAGGTAAAGAAACCGAATCTCCACTTGGAATAAAATTTATTAAAGATCATTTTAGCGCCAATGATGCTGTTAATGAGACTCAAATAACCAATTCAAAAGAGGCCTATCACGCCATTGCAACAAACCCAAAGTTTGCAGATTTACTACAACAAGTACCTGCAAAACATCCAGCCCAACTATACGAAGCGTTTTGTTATATTTTTGTCTTTGCAATATTATTTTTCTTATATTGGAAAACGAGTGTGAGAGAAAAAACTGGCTTTCTATTTGGTCTTTTTTTAGTTATGCTTTGGTCAGTTCGATTTGTAGTAGAATATGTAAAAGAAAGTCAAGGTGGCTTTGAAAGTGCGTTAGGTTTACTTTCTACTGGACAATGGCTTAGTATTCCTTTCATACTAATCGGATTATACTATGTCATTACTGCTCAGGAACCCCTACATCATTCTTAAAAACAATAAGCCTATAATACGCTAAATACTTCTGAATTAGAAGTCTTTAGCGTATTATCTTTTTAATGTAAAATGAGATTTCAATTTCTTTGTAATTAAGTTTTCTATATAATCTACTGTAAACCAGTAATCATCAGCTGGCATTTGCACTCCTAAATAGGTTCCATCCCAACCTTGTCCATCTGGGCTTATTTCTTTCAAAAGTTTGCCGTAGCGATCAAAAATGTATATTTTAAAAATCATATTAGTAAGATCAGAAATTTTCCAGGTGTCATTAAAACCATCACTATTAGGGGTAAAGAATTTAGGGTAATTCATTACAATAATATCATTTTCTGTTATGGAAGCACTACAGCCATTTGCATCACTCACAGTAATTGAATGTACTCCAGAGAAAACATTTTCAAAAACAGGACTAGTTTGTAATGGACCAAAATCTAGTTGATATAAATAGTTACGAGGTGCCAATGCTGTTACTTCTATAATTTGATTTTCAGTAAAAGCCCCAGAAACAGTATAACTAACAGTTATCAAAGTATTAGATGGATTAACTGTGATTACAATTGGTGAAGGTGCAATAGCGCATTGCCCAGAATCTGGAGTAAAAGTATATGATTCTGATCCTACAATCGAGGTGTCAATAGCTGTTATCGGATCAACTGTTAGTGTTGACCAATATCCTGTAATCGGTGGACTATCATTAGAGTC
>NZ_JBJXDQ010000163.1:0-30621 GCF_046155325.1 Flavobacterium sp. | reverse complement strand
TAAACATCATTTTTGTCATGTTGAATATGGAAGTTTTGAATTTTTAATGTTTTCCACTTCGTTGGGTGGCTGTGAACACGCAGCGGTAAATAATTTACATAACCGCGCCCGGCAAAGTTGCATGGTTCTGGATAAAAATGGATTAAGAGAATTTATTCACGTTTATTTCGAGTAATAGTGAATAATCAAGACAAAATGTTTGATATTCTACATAACTTAAATGATATTTCGTTAAAGATACAATCAATTATCAATGAGTAAATTAATTTTATCTTTGTTCGACTATTCTGGAAATTGGGTTTCGGAATATAAAAAAGACCCAATTTATCAAGTTATTCAAATTGATATAAAATTAAACCAAAAGCCTAACGATATTTTTGATATAGATGAAAAATATTTAGATAGTATTAAACCTGTTTATGGAATATTAGCCGCGCCACCTTGCACGGCATTTTCCGGGGCCGGAGCAAGATGGTGGAAAAGACAAGATGAAGATGGAACCACGCGAGAATGTTGTTTAATGGCTATCAAAACCTTAGAAATCATAGAATATTGTAAACCTAAATTTTTTGCCGTCGAAAATCCTGTCGGGCGATTAAATAAAATGATTCCAGAATTTGCTAAATATGGCCCAAGATATTTTCAGCCATTTTTTTATGGCGAAAAATATTCTAAAAAAACAGGATTGTGGGGTAAATTTAATTTTCCAGAACCAACTAATATGGTAGAACCAGAAGGAAATCGCCCCGGACAACCTAATTCTTGGTATTCTAAAGTTGGAGGAAAATCAGAAAAAACTAAAGAATATCGGTCTATGACTCCGCGCGGATTTGCAGAAGCATTTTATAATTGTAATAAATAAATTATGTTAGAATTAAATAAACTTTATTGCGAAAATTGTTTAGATACTATGGCTAAAATGCCAGATAATTTTTGCGACCTAACTGTAACTTCGCCAGTTTATGATAATTTAAGGGATTATAATGGTTATTCATTTGAATTTGAAAAAATTGCTCAAGAACTATATAGAGTTACTAAAAAGGGAGGAATGGTAACATGGATAGTAAACGACCAATATATTAAAGGTTCTAGAAGCTTGACTTCATTTAAACAGGCTATATATTTCAAAGAACAATGCGGTTTTAATATTCACGACGTAATGATCTATCAAAAATCTGGATTTAATTTTCCGGCTAACAACAGATACCACCAAGTCTATGAATTCATCCATGTTTTATCTAAAGGAAAACCTAAAACTTTTAATCCTATAATGGACAAAAAAAATGCTTATCCGGGGCAAAAAGCACATGGAAAACATCGCGGGGCGAATGAAAATGATTGTGTGGATATGTCTAAAATTGTTAAAGCTAAACCCGCCGGGGAATATGGAAAAAGATATAATGTTTGGTATGTAAAAGTCGGGGGCGGACACGTTGCCGCCGAAAAAATAGCCCATAAACATCCAGCAATTTTTCCCGAATCTTTGGCCGGGGATTTAATTACTTCTTTTTCTAATCCGGGGGACTTGGTGTACGATCCGTTCGTGGGCAGCGGGACTAGCGCAAAAATGGCTAAAATTCTAAATAGAAATTATATTGGTTGTGATTTGAGCCAAGAGTATATAGATATAGCGAATGAAAGAATTAATGGAATTTTAATATAATGGAAATAAACAAAATTTATAATAATAATTGTTTGGAGTTTTTACCAACCATTGAAGATAAATCAATAAATTCTTGTATTACTAGTCCGCCGTACTACAAACAAAAAAATTATAAGTCGGTTAATCAGCTTGGACAAGAAAAAAGCGTTGACGAGTATTTGAATAATTTACTCTTGACATTTACCGAAATATCTAGAATATTAAAAGACGATGGAACTTGTTTTATTAATTTAGGGGATGTTTATATTAATAAATGTCTACAAAGACTACCGTTTAAATTAGCAGATTTGCTTTGTGATAACCTTGGGTGGACATTAAGAAATATTATAATTTGGCACAAACCAAGATGTATCCCTAATAGCACTAAAGATTCTTTTACGGTTGATTATGAGCCGGTATTATTTTTTTCTAAGTATAAAAATTACTACTTTGAACAACAGTTCGATCCCCATACTAATGCCTATACAATAGATTGTATAAAAAAAGCGGCATTACTACCGCCCGATCACCAATCTTCTTATGATATTTTTAATAAAGAAAAACGACACGAAAACAAATCAAATAACAAACTGTCTCGCGGAGACTTAGGTAAAAGAATGAATCCTCTCGGAAGAAACAAAAGAAGCGTATGGAAAATTAATCCGGCGGATTCATCTTTAAAACATATCGCTATGTTTCCAGAAGAATTGATTATTCCCTTTGTAAAAGGTGGTTGTCCCCCAAATTGGAACAATAATTGACCCTTTTATGGGAAGCGGCACTGTCGGAGTTGTATGTAAAAAGTTAAATAGAAATTATATTGGAGTAGAAATTAATCCAGAATATTGTCAAATTGCTGAAAATAGAATTCAAGAAATTTTACTATAAATGAAATATAAAATATTGACCCTTTGTGCGGGTGGAAATGTTCGTAGCGTCGGTTTACGATATTTACTCCATTATAAATATGGGCACGAAGTTTTGGCTTGTGGTCAGGATGCCAATAATTTAGAAACTATAGAAATGTTATGTAATTGGGCGGACTATGTTATTCCTGTAACTCAAGAGTATGCAAAATTTGTTCCGGTAGAATATAGTAATAAAATAATTGTTTATGAAATTGGAGAAGATAGATTTGGTTACGCTTTTCATCCAGAATTAATACAAATATGTGATAATTTTATTATTAAACACGGAAAATTTAATAAACCTGAATAAACATGGGGTGCAAACCTAATAATCCATTTTCGCAAAATGAAATAACATTCACCGACCACGATCATAAATATGTGGATAAAAATGGCAATGTTTTGATTTCGGTAAGTCAATTATTATCTAAATATTCTGAAAAATTTGATCCCAACGGTCATATTTTACGCGCTTGTGCCAAACGCGACGGCATCCACCCCAATGAATTACAAAAAAAATGGAATAAAAAACGTGATGATGCCTGTGATTTGGGAACGAGAGTCCACGAACAATTAGAATATTTATTTTTAAATAATCAGGTGGATGAATCCGCCCCGGACAAAGATATTATTCAACAATTTTCTAAAATCGAATTCAATGGAACTGTTTTTCCTGAAATTCTAGTATTTTCCCATGAAATCGGGCTGGCCGGACAATCAGATATTGCTGTTTATAATAAAAAAGATCATTCTGTAGCAATTCAAGATTTAAAAACAAATGCTGAAATTTATACCAAAAAAGTCTATAAAAATCTTTTATATCCATTAAATCATATAAATGATACAAAAATAGATAAATATTCTCTACAAATTTCATTGTATTGTTATTTATTAGAAATCAAAGGTTTCAAAATCCGGGAAGATGAATTATGTTTGTATTGGATAAATCCCGAAAGAAAAGTAGAAATTATTCCTATAAAATATTTGAAAAAAGATGTTAAAAAACTGATTAAACATTATACTGAGCCAGCGTTCTAAACTTTTTTGGAAACTTTTTCTGAAAAACGGTATATAGAATAGTGTAAAGATTATAAACCGCCCTGTGGTGTAAAAGTAGCACGAAACTCTCATAAGGTTTAGACCGCCGAGCATTCCGGCGCGGGGCAAGATTTCAATTAAAATTTTTGAAAATTCGTTAAATTCGCCGCGAAGATTCAAAATTAAACTAAACAAAGGCGATAATTAAAAATAAACTAAATAAAACTAAAATAAATGAATAAAATACATAAAAATAAAGACATAGTAACGGTATCTGACAAAGTATTAAACCCTTTTGCCAGCTTATTTGATTTTTGGCCGACAAAATTTAATTCTTGGTTTGATTTTGATTTTGATCCAGTAGGAATCAGAGTCGGCGGAAACGACGATAAAGTGTCCGTCGAATTTGATACTCCGGGGTTTGCCAAAGAAGAAATTAAGGTAACGATACATGAACAACATAGTAATTCATTAAGTTCTGGAAAAGTATACAATACATTAAAAGTTGAATGTAAAAACGCCAAAAGATCAGCATTTTTTAGTTCAACTATTCCTTATACTGCCAATCCCGAAATTTCTGATGTAAAATTAGAAAACGGGGTTTTAACCGTTACTTTTGCTCGCGCCGAGGATTCCAAACCGCGAGTATTAGAAATCAAATAAAATAAATAATTTACCGACAAAGCCTCTACTTAAAATACGCTCAAATTAGTCGGGCCGACACATGGGCACTTTTCTTCGGAAAAGTAGTCGTTAAAAGTTGTGTGACGCCACGGAGAGACGTGGAAACAGATTCCGCCGAGTTTTAAGTAATCGGCGGTTTTTTATTTTACTCTGATTTTCCAAAATTCTCAATTCAACCCCTAACTTTTCAGGTATATAGAATTACAAGAACAGGATTGTAAGACCATAACAGTATGATTATCAACAAAAGCGACATTTCTGACAAAAAAATACAAAAATTAATTGAATTTTGCACACCTTCAAAAAACTTTAAATTGTGTGATATAACCTTTAAAAATACAAAATCATATCCATACGCCGGGGAATTTTACTATGGTGGATGGCAAAAACCATATATTATTTTAAGATTTGATTATTCTAATAAAGACTGGTATCCAATTAAATTTAATTTAAGATCGGATAAAATTTTGAGAACCGGATATGCAGGAAAATATAATTTCGATGATTTTTGGCAAATGGCGGTTTTTACTTTAAGACACGAGATGGAACATCTAAAACAATATCGTGAAAATCCACAATGGTTATATCATGATTTAAAAAAATGTGAAAAGTTGGCTGATGCAACGGCCCTACGAAGATTAAATAAATATAAAAAATTAAAAGCCGCCGGACTTGATCCTTTAAAATAATTTTTATGAACAAAAGAGAAATTAAATTCAAAATTTGGGATTTAGAAAACAAAGAATGGGTCCGGCAAGATGATTTTGCTGAATGGGGCGACTCAGAAAATACTTTGGACGGGATTTTTGAGGAAACTAAAAATGTTGAATTTTGTCAATTTACCGGATTACAAGACAAAAATGGGAGGGAAATTTACGAAGGAGATATTATTTATTATATTTTATCTACAAACCCTTTAATTGAAGGTAAGGCTAAAATAACTTGGTATAATTTTGGGTGGGAAATGACAGAATTAAATGATGAAGGATCAAATCCTTTACTTAAATTAGAAAATATTGAAATCATTGGTAGTATATTTGAAAATCCTGAATTACTAGATAAATAAAAATATTAACCAAAATATGCTAGAAATTATAAAAAAAGATTTATTCGAGTGTGAATGCGATGGGATTGCACATCAAATAAAAATCTCACTCGATTTCGATGGTGTTTTAGGCCGAACAATGTCCACGGTTTGCGATATAATGAATATTTTGAAAGGTGAAAATCATACGCATAAAAATATCATTACATGGGATTACTGGCAAAATTTAGGTCATAACGATCAATTTAACAGAATTTTAGATTATTTTGATCGAGAGGGGAGATTAATGATAAAACCTTATGACGAACATATTTTTAATGCTCTATGGGAGATTAGTAATTTGAATTACCAAATTCATATAGTTACGGCTAATAGTAAATCTGCCGAAAAATCAATTTGGGACTGGATAATATATAATTATGGGGTAGGTAAAAACGAATCATTTCATTGTCCAATCTCTTCAGTAAATTGTCTTGGTAGAGTTTCAGCTACAGATAAACTAAATCTAGATTATTCTATTTATATAGATGATTCTCCACATTTGGCCGAAGAAGCTAAAAACCATGCAAATAAATTTATTTTATTAGCCAATGCGACCTGGAATAAAAATATTAAAGACTCTAATAATGTCAAAAGGTTTGAATCTTGGAAAGAAGTCCCCGGATTAATAAAATCCTTGACAACTGAAAATTCTCTGCTAAACTCATAAATATGAACGATTTTTTAAAACAAAATAATTCATTTCCTCTTGAAGACTCCGTGGATAAAATCCCCATTGAAGATTTGAGAAGATATTATTGTGAAAATTTACGAGATCAATCTGACGATGACACAGAAATCCGAGAATTAGCCGCGCGGGTTTTACCAGAATTTGACGTAGAAGGTGATTCTTATGGAGTTCCGGGGATTACCGAGATTGTAGAATCTCTTGTTTTGATGATTGAAAATTTAAAAAAATAAAAATTATATGCCCGAACATTACGACCCTGCAAATCCAACCCATAAAAGTTATAAGTCTATGATGGAAGGTTTAGGAAAAAAATCTCAACCCGTTGATAAAATTGAAGAACCTTGGCCTTTATCAAAAGATAGTTATGTCCCGCCGAGAAATGCTTTGCCGCCGCCTCCGCCGCCAGAAAATAATAAAGAGGAAATAAGAAAATTTGAGTCCGGGGCTATTCGAGATTCTGAAAACGGAAAAGAAGATTATATTGAAACAATTAGCTGGATTGCATTTCGCCGTTATGCTCAATACATGACAAAATGCAAGGAAAAATACGGCGCGGGTAACTTCAAAAAATCTATACCAATTGATTCTTATGAGTGTAGTTTAGTGCGTCATTTACAAAAATATTTAGCCAATAAATATGAAAGTCAAGATATAGAAAAAGAATCTTGTCATTTATGCGCCATGTTATTTAACATCTTTGGGATTTTACACGAAGAAGAAACCGCGAAAATTCGCGCGGTTCAACAAAAATAATCCTTGACAACTTCAAATTCTATGTTAGAGTATAGGTAGAAAAACAAAAAAATGTTATACCTACAAAATTTATCAATCAAAGAAAAAATTTATTTAACCGAATTGGCTAATACTCTCGTAAATCCGCCGATTTCGCCGGACACTTTAAATAGCTTAAAACCCGGAGTTTTGCAACACGCCCTAACATCTTTACCAAACCTAGATAGTCGCAAAGTAAAAATTCTAAACAAAATCCTTGACAAGATCAATTACTATGGTATTCTAAAAGAAGGAGAATTGGCCCCCGCCAAGATTTTCCTAGAAAATAAACAAGAAGAAAATAAATAATATGGTTACTAAAATAAAAGATTTAATAAAAGATAATACCGTTCAATTTTTAGAATATAGAAAAGGAATTTTGTGGTATTATATCGACAAACCCTTGGAATCCGGCGAGTTTTTTATCAAAAAATATAAATTTCCGGCCCCGCTTGAAGATTGCGGCGATGCCACCTTCCCGGCGGTGGACAAAGCAATATATTTTATGAGATATATTAACAAGGCAATAAAAGAAGGAACATTAGCTAATTTTTAATGAACAAAAACAATAATAAAGAATTTTGGGATTGGTATGATAAAGAGTCCCTCGAATTTAATTATGGGTCATTAGATCAACACGAATGGGCTAAAAAAGGATGGAATGCCGCGCGGGATAAAATAATTCATATTTTAGAATCTAATATAAAATATGGTTGTGTAGATCAATATGGAAACTCAACCGATGTAATTAAATCATTGGTTATAGAAGAAATAGAAAAATTACAATGTTAACAATAAATTATTTATCTATATTAATATTAATTTGCATGTTTTTTTCTGAAAAAAAAATTTATTTCCCTTTTTGACTATGGGCCGGGATTATTGTATTGGTGTTTTTAAAATAAAAAATTAACAAATTATTTTTATGGGAGGAATGGCATTTAAACAAAAATATAACATCGAATCAGTTCGATTACCTGCGACAGATTATTTTAAAATTTCTAGTTATTTAACATGGAAATTAGAAAAATTCTTTGAAAAAGTCGTTTTAATTCCTGCGTTCACTGACAAAAAAGATTTTGGCGATGCTGATTTATTGGTAGCAAATCCGCGCGAAAATCACGAACCCGTAACAATTCAACTACAAAAAATCTTTAATTTGGATGAAAATGAGATTATTCAGAATTCCAACATTTATAGCTGCTTAATTCAAAAATTTCAAGTTGATGTTATTTTAACAAATAGTAAATTTTTTTATTCCAGTCTTGATTATTTTTCGTTTTCCCCGTTGGGTAATTTAATGGGGAAATTGGCACACAAGTTTTCTGCGCGACTAGGGTTCGATGGTCTTTCTTACATGTTGCGGGACGATCAAAATGTTTATAAACTTGGAACACTTGCAGTTTCTCAAGATTATGAAAAAATTTGTAAGTTTTTGAAACTGGATTGGGTTTCTAGGAAAAGAGGATTTACTACGGAGCAACAAATTTTTGACTGGATAATCAACTCAGAATATTTTGATGCTAGAATTTTTGCTTACGAAAACATGACGCATATTGCAAAGGTAAGGGATCGTAAGCGTCCCGACTACGCAAGATTTCTAAAATATATTGAAAAATTTAAAAATAAAGTTTACGATTTTCCATTAAAATCTGATGCAGTTAAACTTCTTAATGAATTTTTTCCTGAAAGTAATTTAATTGGTCAAATTCAAGAATTAAAAGACAAGGAAATCAAACGAAAAGAAAATGCGGCAAAATTCAACGGGGATTTAGTTCGTGACTGGTGCCCCGGACTCGAAGGTAAAGAATTAGGTAAAGTTTTATCTGAATTTAAATTTCATCGCGGCGCGTGTAGTGATGCTCGGACGTTCGAGGATTACCTCCAAATGTATCCTGCCGAGAAAATAAAATCTGATTTTTTCGCGTGGATTAAGGAATTTAAGGTATATAGTATGTCAGAGATTAATTCCTAACCCCCATTACAATTCTCAAGTTCAACTCTTAGAAAACAAAATATGATGTCAATTGCAAACCAAAAAGAACAAGACCCAAAAAAATCATTATTAGTAACAATAGAATTAACAAAAACAAAACTTAAATATTTTAATTTTTGTCTTGCTGCTATTATCGAGTATGAAGGTGTTCATTTAGAAGATAAAATAAAAACAGAAGATAATCATACTTTTACAGTATTTTTTGAAAAATATAATAATGGAGAACTATTTTTTAATATGATTTCTAATGGTAATATAAAAGTTTCTAAACAAGAAAATTAAGTTATTAAAAATATGAAATATAATTCAGAACAAAATCAGGCGGCGCAAGCAGAAGTCAACACAAAACTTCAAGAGCTTAAAGAATCTTTACCAGAAAGGTTAAAAACTGGAATGGATAAAATTCAAGAAGTTACGAAATACTGCGAAGATAATGGAATTCCCATCATTGTATTTGCTAAATTTACGTCCAGCGGATTCCACCAATGGAATAGCATGACGGAGTTAGAAACAGATAATATGGACAGATATTCCCCGGATTATCCAAAGAAATCTTGGAATTTAATGGGTCAAGCATGTTTTTCTATGTTAACTTTTACCGCCCAAAATTACGGAGTTCGCGTCCGCGCATTTAATAAAATGGAAAAATATTTAATGTTTGATTCTGATCCAGATATTTTAGAAGATGAAAAAAGTTAAAAATAAAGAAACAATTATAAATTTTATTTCAAAAAAAGATAACCCGGATGGTTCCGCCGATTTTACTTTTAGTTATGGTAAAAAATTTATTGAATGGTTTAAGTTTGAAAAGCCGGATGTCCGCGCAACGAAAAAAAATCTTTCTAATTTTATTATAGAGATTTTGACAAGAGGAATTAAAAATCTTAAATAATATGAAATTTTCTGAAATCAAATATTGCAACCGAGACATAGTTAATTTAATAAAATTTAATACCGCGATTTTAACCAACGAGGACGAAAAAGATTTATATATTGAATTAAATATTCATAAAAATTATGTTGAGGCAAAAGTAAGAAAAATTGACAAACAAGATTTATTAATTGATAATGAAAATTTAGTTAATTAAAAAATATATAAAAAAATGAGTAATAATTTAGGTGAGAATCTCACCCGTTACACCTACAAAAAGAAAACCTTTTGTTTTAGTGATTCGGAAACAGAAAGTTTAAATCTTTTTTACTCTCGCCCTTGGAGTTTCGCGTGGATTACTTGTCATGGAGATCAAATAATAGAAAAACATAATAGATTTCTATGGTTTAACGACCTAAAAGTATCCGCCGATGCCGCGCGGATTACTGGTTTCAATTTTCAAGAATACAAAGACAAAGCTGAAGACCCTGCCAAAGTCCTCAAAGAACTATCAGAACGATTGTACGACCCCTCTACGATCAATGTAATGCACAATGGATTATCCTTTGACGCATACCAAATCAATAACTGGCGGAGAAGTTTGGGATTAAAACCTGATTATTCATTTTTAAATCATTTTGTGGATACGAATTGTGTCGCCAAATTGATCAAATTAAATATGCAAGTTCAAGAACCACTTTTAAATCAAATGTATAAATTATCTAGTTTTGTACAAAAAGGGTTAAAAACATCCTTAACTACTTTATCCAAACAATATGGTTTTGAAGTTGATGAATCTCAATTTCATGGAGCCTTATATGATTCAGAAATAACTAGACAAATATTTTTTAAACAAATTTGGGAATGTGAATTAGCAATTTAATTATGTTAATTATTACCAATAAAAAACGAACATTTAATTGCGCCCGGCCCTCCCGCCTCGGCAACCCCTATGTTATTGGAAAAGACGGGACTCGCGCGGAAGTGATCGAAAAATATAAAATCTGGCTGGACGAACAAATTAAAAATAAAATCCGGGCGTTTGTTACGCCTAGCATTTATCCAGCCTTGGAAAAATTACAAGATGAGGAAATGATCTGCGAGCCGATTTTACCGGGAATAGCAGAACCGGCGGACCAATATATTTCGCCATCTACTAAAAATTATCAAAAATCTTGGGCCAATGTAGATAATTGGGCTGTTAATGATAGTTTTTATGAACTTTGTAAAAATATAAAATCAAATTCTAATAATTTAAAATACGATCCGGTCGGTTATTCATCAGAATCCTACGCTCCTAAAAAATCTAAAGAAAAAGATTCCGCCCGGAAAGGTCATAAATTAACTTCAATGTTCAGAAGTTAAAAGTATATAATATTTCATGGTAACTCCTATTTTTTCAACAGATATGTCGTTTGGCGGCGGCTCGATTTTAACAGTTGCCGAGCCGGAAGATGAAATAAATGAAAATAAACCAATATCTGTTTTTTCTATAGCCAAAAAATATGGCCTAAAAGATATTTTCATAGCCGATAAGACTTTAAGCGGTTTGGTTGAAAGCTATAATATTTGTGAGAAAAACAATCTTAATTTAAGGGTTGGGTATAAAGTTATTTGTTGTAATAATATAAAAGATAAAAGTGAACAATCTTTTAGTTCAGAACATAAAATAATTATATGGCTAAATCATAGTGATGGATATAAAAACTTTATCAAATTAGTATCTAAAATTCAAACCGACGGATTTTATTATATTCCCCGCGCGGACTGTAATTTATTAAAAGAATTTTGGAGCGAGCATCTTTCTATCTCTATACCGTTTTACGATTCTTTTCTACATAAAAATACTTTGGAATTTGGTCAATGTTTACCCGACTTTCCTGCTAGACCTACTTTCTTTTTAGAATCCAATGATTTACCATTTAATGAAATATTAAGACAAAAAGTTTTAGATTATACTAAAAATGAAAATTGTGAAGTTTTAGAAACTAAATCAGTTTATTATTACAAAGAAGAAGATTATAAAGCTTATTTAACTAATAAATGTATAAATAATAGATCAACTTTAGATAAACCTGAATTTAGACACAATTGTTCTAACACATTCTCTTTTGAATCCGCGCGGAATCTCGGTCTAGATACATCCAATTCCAGTAAATTTACCCAATCATTTAGCAAGTTGGAACTACCGTTTTTTGGTATCCGATTACCACATATACAAGTAGAAGATAGAATTAAAGAAAAAATTGGAGTTTCTAAAGAATCTAGTAATTATACTCTATTAAAATCCTTATGCCGAGAAGGATTTTTGAAGCGTAAAGCCGCCGGGCAAATCAAAGAGGAGGAAATCGAATGGTATAGAAATCAGTGCGTCCACGAATTAAAAACATTAAAAACCTTGGGGTTTGTAGATTATATCTTGATCGTTTGGGATATGGTAAATTTTTGTCTGGAAAATAATATTCCAATTGGTAGAGGGAGAGGAAGCGCCGCCGGAAGTTCAGTTTTGTATTTATTAGGAATTACTGATATTCCAGTAAAACGTCATGGATTATTATTTGAAAGATTTCTTTCAGCGGATCGGGCGGCTACAATCGAAAAGAATGGAATTCAGTACCTCCAAGACAGCCCCGATGTCGATCAAGACATATCAAGAAATCAAAGATATAAAGTTGTAGATTATTTAAACAAAAAGTATCCCGGTCAGACTTCTAAAATTATAAACATTTCTACTTTACAGGGAAAAGTTCTAATTAAAGAGGTTGCGAAATGCGTAGACAATTGTGAGCAGTCTGAACTTAATTTAATTACCAATTTAATTCCTGTAGAATTTGGAAACGTAGCAGATATTGAGAGGGTTTATAAGGAAATTCCAGAATTTAAAGAATGGTGTGATAAATATCCAGAAAGTTATAAAATTAGTTTAAAACTGCGCGGATTAGCGAAAAATAAATCAATTCACGCTTCGGGTTATCTTGTTACTCATTGCAATATTGATGAATTTATTCCTACCGAGTTAACCGCCGATAAACAATTGGTTAGTTCGTTTGATATGTATTCCGCCGGAACTATTGCTGTTAAATTAGATTTATTAGGATTAAAAACTTTGGATATTTTAGATGGGGCCAGTAAATTATGCGGAATAGATTTTGTCAAAATAAATATTGACGATCCAAGTATTTATCAATATTTATGCAATCCAGCCGCGCCTTTTATGGGAATTTTTCAGGCAGAAGAAGGCTTAGGAGAAAAGACTTTAAGAAGGATTAAACCTAATAATATTGATAATATTATTGACTCAATTGCGATTGGTAGACCCGGCGCATTTAGATATACTGATGATTATTGCGACTTCAAAGAAGGAGTTAAATTTCCTAAAATTGATCCTCGCGTAGAAGATATTCTTGGGCCGACCGGAGGACTTTTACTGTATCAAGAACAATTACAGTCTTTAAGTGTTAGAATGGGCGGATTTACTGCGGTTGAATCTGGCGGAATTAGAAAAGCCGTTGGTAAAAAAATTAAAGAAAAAATGCTCTCATATAAAGAAAAATTTATAAAAGGAAGCTTAGAGAATAAATATAGTAAGGAATATATTGATGATATTTGGCAAACATTCGAGAATAGTGCGGATTATTCATTTAATAAATGTTTATCTCCTGATACTGTCGTAGAAACGTCCGCCGGATTCAAGATGATGTTTGAATGCGAGCGCGGGGAAAAGATAAAAGCATTTAATACCGAAAATGAACAGGATCATTTTGTTGAAATCGAAGAAATTTACGAAAACGAAGTAGAACTTTATGAAGTTGAATTGAAAGACGGGCGCAAAATTAAAGCATCATTAAAACATAAATTCCTCTGTGAAGATATGAAAATGCACGCTCTAGAAAAAATAATTAAGAAAAAACTGAGAATTATCACGGATTAATTATAAAAAAGTGTAAATATATGGGTGAACATAATAAAAACGCCCAATTCAAGAAGTCTCATACCTAATTTATACTTTGATATTTGTCATTTAGATGGCAAAACTCGATTAGAAATCAGTAAATTATACCAACGAAAAGATGTTACAACTCATAAAAGTTGTTATTATTTAATGAAATTTGAGCATCATATTAAAACAAACTTTAATTTAACTCTTAAAGAATATTGCAAGAAATACTTAACAGAAGAATGGCCGCGCTGTCCGATTAATAATGAAGAAGTTGGATTTGTGATTAACGGTAAAGGATTAAGTTTAGCGATGTTTGTTGCCACGGTTGATAAAGAACATTCAGAATCATTTAAAAGGTCATGTGAGCGAATGTCAGAAGAAAGAAAGGGCGAAGGAAATCCAATGTTCGGTGCTAAACCGTGGAATAAAGGACTAGGATTAGAAAATCCAATAATTAAAGCTAACGCAGATAAAAGAAGAGGAAGTAAATCATCAGAAGAAACTAAAGCAAAAATTAAGAAATCCCGCGCCGAGCACCCGTTAAAAGCGCGACATACTACCCCGCACAGCCCAGAAACTTGTGAAAAGCTAAGAATTATAAACGCTAAAAAATGGGCGGATAGAATTTTCGATAGAAAAACGTCTATTGAGCAAAAAATGGAAGATTTTCTAAAAACTCTAAATCTGAAACAAGAATTTATATATCAATATCAAATCAATTATTTTACTGTGGATTTTGCATTTCCAGAATCAAAAATAGCCATCGAAGCAGACGGCGATTATTATCATATAAACCCTGCGTTTTATCCAGACGGGCCAATTAACGCAATGCAAAGACGTAATTTTGGGCGGGATAAAGCTAAAAACAACTATCTAGGACAATTAGGGTGGACGATTTTAAGATTTTGGGAGTGTGAAATCAACTCAGAAGTATATAAAGATAAGCTAGTTAAACAATTGCGAGAATTAAATTTATTAGAAATAAATGAAAACTAAAAAAGAGATAGAAGAGTGCGCCGACAGATTGTTAAGAGCCAATAAGCCAAAAATGATTGTTGCTGATTTAGATAATGAAAATGAACTTACAGAACAGCAAGTTAAACATTTCAAAACGGCAGAATATATTTGGAATCTAACTCCTCAAACCGTGGAAGGAAAATATAAAGATAAGTTTATGGGTCTGCTTCTAGATGAATCTTTAAACTATGTTCATATTGTATTTGGTTCTCAACGATTTCTTGATTATATTTGGAAGATTAAACCCTAATGAGAGCACAATTAATTAAATCAGTTAGAAAATTAGGGGTTAAGAAAACTCTAGATTTTAAAGTAAATCACCCTGACCATAATTTCTATGCAGAAGGAATTGTAGTTTCTAATTCTCACAGCGCAAGTTATGGCTATTTAACGGCTATAACAGCTTATTTCAAAGCCAATCATCCAAAAGAATTTTTCTTATCCTTACTCAAAAACGCTCAAAATGAATCCGAGCCGTTAGTAGAAGTCAATAAAATTCAAAAAGAATTAAAATGGTTTGGTGTCGAATTACTTCCCCCGTGTTTATTAAAAGGTAACATTGATTTTCGGATCGAGAATAATAATATTAGATTTGGATTAAATAGTATAAAAGGACTGGCAGAGTCCGCGCTAAATAAATTACAATCTTTCAAGCCCGAAAACTGTAATAAATTTGAAATGTTTCAAGCCGCCAAACAAGCCGGGTTGTCTTGCGGCGTAATGGCAAGTTTAATTATGTCCGGTGCGCTGGATGTTTTTGTTTCTGAAACTAGAAACAAATTATCTTTTGAATGTTTATTATTTTCACGTCTCAAAGACAAAGAAAAAATTTACTGCTTAAATCAAGCTAAACTAGGTAACACTGATTTAATAAGTTTAATTAAAAATATTATTGAATGGACAGATAGTTTAGGTAAAAAGGTAGCCCGTAAAACCCGACTAAATACATTAAGAAAGGATACGTTAAAATATCAAGAAATTTATAAATTAAATTCTCAGTACGAACAATTATGTAATTGGTGGTTTGAGAATGAATTATTAGGATTTGCTTATTCCAGCAATTTAAAATCAATTTTTAGTAAGTCCGGGCGCGAGGACATTATTAATTTATCTCAATTTAAACATGAAATTGAACCTAATAATTCTGGTATTATAATTTGCCAACTGAGAGAATTTAAAACATCTGTATCCAAAAAGGGTAATAATATGATGAAAATTTTTGTATCTGATGAAACTGATAACAACTATTTTTATTTTGCCGGGGATTCTTATAAAAATTATTTAACGGAACAGGAAATAGACAATAAACCCAATTTAAAAGAAAAAGATATTATAGCTATAAAAGTTATGAAATCTAAGGATGGATCAGGCGGGTTCGTTCAAAAATTAACCGTCCAAAGTCAAAAAATTTATTGCAAATTAGCCGATTTGAAAGATTTACCAGTGGAAGAATCAGAAAATATAATCCCCGCCGCACCACTACCAGAACAGACAGAAAATCCTGACCAATTTGAGTTAAAATTGACGTAAAAAAGTTTTTCAAACTAGCCGGATTGCGGTATATAGATTGGTATGAACGAATCAAAATCCAATCCAGAAGAAATCGTATATCCCAAAATCAAAAAACTCAAAATTCAAAGATGTCAGTTTGGAATTCCCGATGAACTAGATTGTGAAAATGGATATATTTCTGATTGTAATGAACCGGCGGAATGGTCGGTAAAATATCCGGGTGATAATGCTCCGTTTTATGTTTGTGAAAAACATTGTATTGAAATTGAAGAAGAGTTGGAAAAATTAAGTAATGAATAATACGATTAACGAAATTAAAACTGCTAAAGAAAAACTTGAACGAGAATTAGCAATCTTAGTCGGGGCGGCTTTATTTAAATTCCGCCAAGAAAATAATATTATCGTTAATGGAATATTTTTTGATTTTACTCCCATATATCAAGTCGGGGAAGCCAAAATGCTAGATTGTTTGACGGAATGTAAGATTACAATTGAAGTTTAATAAAACGAATAAAAATTAAAGAATAAAAGATTAAATTATAAAATATAAAAATAAAATGTACGAATACTCAGCAAAAATAATATCAGTTCATGATGGTGATACTTTTACAGCCGAAATTGACCTTGGGTTTAACATTAAAGTTAAAAGTGTTTTTAGACTATTTGGAGTAGATACCCCAGAACTAAATAAAGCCGACCAAAAAGCCGCCGGGATAATCTCTAGAGATTTCGTTACAGAAAAACTAAAAAGCAGAGATATTATAATTCAGTCAATCAAAGCTGAAGGAGATAAAGATAAATATGGAAGATATTTAGCGAAAGTTCGATTTATTGACTCGGATTTACAACAAAAGGATTTAAGTGAGTTATTAATTGCGAATAATCTAGCTGTTGCTTATTTTGGAGGTAAAAAACAATAAATAATAATTTTATCAAATAAATGAAGATAGAATTACTTTCACATTATTGGTAATAACTTGATGATTATAAATTAAAATAATTACTAAATAAATATAGAAATATAAAATATGAACAAGAATAGCGTAACCTTAATTGGATTTTATGGATCAGACGAAATTCACGCTTGTTCTGCGTGGACTTCTACTAGCCGCGAAATAACAAATGAAAAACGAGAACGAATTCCTAAGTTGTTAAAAATGTTAGCTGAGGCCGGACACCATACACCTTTTGAAAAATCGTCTTTGCATTTTTTAGTAACTAGTGAAATTGCGAGCCATATTCAAAAACTGAAGCACAGAATTGGAGTTTCTATAAATGGTGAATCCGCGCGATATAAAGAATTAAAAGAAGATAAATATTATATTCCTAATGATTGGCCTGCTGGATGGCAAGAAGAACTAGAAAATTATACGAAACAGGGATTGGTTTTATACCATAAATGTTTAGAGTCTTTGGTTAATGACTATCAGTTTGATAAAAAACGAGCAAAAGAGTCCGCCCGATTCTTTCGTGGATATAATACTCAAATAGATGTTGATATTATGTTTAACTGGAGAAGCTTTTGGCATTTTTTAAATTTAAGAAATTCTCCACATAGTCAAAAAGAGATAAGGGAAATTGCGGCAGAAATGTTAGATTCAGTTAAAAATATTGAAGGAAATCCTTTTAAATATACATTAGAAGCGTTTAATTTATAAAAATTTATGGGTAAAAATAAAAATTCCTCCGGGGCTGGAAAAGGTGATAAAAATCGAGTTAAAAATTTCAAAAAATACCAAGATAATTTTGATAAAATAACTTGGGCTAAAAAAGAGTTTGTAAAAAATAAGAAAAATGATAGTTCAAGTTTATAAAAATTTGCATAAATCCCGCGCGGCTGACAAAAATATTTATTCTGTCAGAAATAAAAAGTCTGGATTGGTAACAAATCATGTTGAAAATATTGAGTTAAAAAACGTAATTTTTAAGGTAAGTGAAGCCGGGAGGCAAAGAGTCCTGAAAGAGCGTCGGAAAAATGTTCATGCTAAAATTGAAGGGACAATCTGTAGAAATAAAATTATTCAGCCCGTCCGGGCGGCTCAAGTTTACTACAATCCTTACAAAACTGAACACTTTATCAATCTTTCCACCGGAGAAAAGATATATAGCTCTAAGAGAGTTTTGATCAACAATCAGGGAGTTTTTATAGAAAAAATTTAACGAACAATGAGTTTTTATCCCGGTGATGTAGTTTTTTATCGCCTTACGCAAAGAAAATTTATTGTTGTGAAATTTTATACAATAAAACATGATAATTGTAAATTAGAATTGATTGATTTAAAACCTCTAATTAAGCAAAAAAGTGATAAATTTATAAATTTTTTGGGATATAATTCAATTTATTTTGAGTTAGTAAAAAATAATCATGAAAATCAACACTGAAAAACTTTATATATTATATACAGAAAAAATAAATAAAATTGCTGATGATTTGCCGGATAAATCATCATTTGAGCCGCGCGAAATTGTCGATATAATCGCCCTGATTCTAGAAAGAAATCCAGATTTAATTACAAAATAATGAAAAAATTTAATCTAACACTTCCATCAGGTAAAAGAAAAATAATTGGCTCAATAACTTTTACTTACGACAAAGCTTTTTATAGGGATAAATTTGACCGGACTCCAAAATATTGTCCTAATAAATTAAAAATAAATATTTATGAAGGAGAGACAGAAGAACAAGTCCGGGCGGACGCAATTAAATGGTATAAAAACGTCAGAAATATAGAAATTAGAAGAATCGGGGATCAGGGAGGAAGTTTGTAAAAAAAAACAGAAATTTCCACCGGATCAAAGTATATAAAATAGTATCGAAAGAAACAAGATAACAAAAATTTTACAAGAACAATTCAGTTCAGTAAATATAAAACAAAATGCCTAAAGGCACAACAAAAACAAATAAAATAATAATTAAAATAATGAAAAACAGTAAAAATAAATCAGTAAAAAATGTAGCCGCCGCAACCACCAAGACTCCCCGGATTTACGTGGATTATACCACCCGGCTAGGATCAACTAAGGGTCGTATGGTAGGAATAATGACCATCAATGCAAAAGGAGTTGTCAGTAAATTTAACGGACAAATTCTAAATCAGTCGGAACAGTTCGTAACGGTACGAGATCGTAATAAACAAAAGAATTTCAAAATTTCTAAAAATACGATTATTAGTTTAACTGGAGTATAATTAGTTAGTTAAAAAATACTCGATGGGGATTGAGTAGGTAAATAATTCCCCAAAATTTCAACAAATTTAACAATAAGTAAAACAAAATGATACAAAATATGCAAAAAAATAATACAAAAGAACAACAAGCAGAAAAAGCCGCCCGTATTCTCGAATTAAATATCGAACTACGAGATTTACAAAGTAAAAGAAAATCGGTAGCGGGTGCATTTACATCAAGAATCAAGGAAATTCGTCAAGACATCGCGGACATTTTAGACGATCAGGATACGGCCAAGGAAATTGTGGCGGGCGTCCATGATATTCACGATTTAAAAATCGTAGAATAGTCTCAAAATTTCTCAAAAAAAAGTATATAATATAAGAGTAAATAACAACAATTCAAAATAGAACAATAATAACATTATGCTTGGAAATAATAATCAAAATAACGGTAAACTTTTCGTAATGAAAGTAGTAACACATGACGCGGAAAAGAAAAAATTAGACCATCCTACTTTTGAAGTAAGAGAAAAGAATGAGGAAAATAAATGGGTAATTACTAAAAATGTTCCCGCTGTGTCCGGGCGACTATCTAAAGTTACGGTAAAAGAAGGCGAGTGGGAAGGCGATAAGTTTTATACCGTTTCTACCTTAATCAAAGACGATGAAGCTGAGGAGTCTTATTTAGTAGATTTCAAGTTTAATCTAATGAATAGAAGTGTTTTTAATTCTCTATTAAATATTGATACAACTAAAGACATTAAAATCGGTCTTTATATGTCTAAAAAGGGCTACCCCGCTGCATCTGTCCGCCAAGGTGATGACATGATTAACTGGAAATATTCGCTGGACGAACAGCCCAAGGCCGAGGAAATCACCTTTAAAGGTAAAACCATGAGAGATTATTCTGCCGTGGATAATTTCTTTGTCAATGAATTGAAAGAGTTCGGAGCAAGTTTGGGTTCTGCCCCGGCAGTCAGTTCTACTAAATCAACTCCGGTTGCAGAAAAATCCGTGATAAAAAAAGAAAAAGTATCTAAGAAATCTCCGCAAAAAGAACTAGATGAAATGTCTGTCGGAATCGCCCCGGACGACAACGATTTATTTTAATTGTTTGGGTTAGTTGCAAAAAATATCTATCTGGTAGTGTAAAAATTACCAGATAGATTTTTTTTATTTTTATGCAGATTTTAGGAAATTTTTTAGGAGATAAAAGTATATAATTATTCAATGGAAAACAATCAAAAAGATAAAAAGTTAAAAATAATTTGGTGGTCTAATAGCCCATTAGCTCGCACGGGTTTAGGTAGAAACTCTAAATCAGTTCTTAATCATTTATATAAAACTGATAAATACGATTTAGTTATGTATTGTATGGGAATTGTGGATGGGCATCCAGAATTTCAAAAACTTCCATATAAAACTATTGGTTCTATTCCCTCCGATCAAAATCAAATCAATTATATCAATTCTAACCCACATTTACGTCCAAGCGTTGCTTATGGTGGATACATGTTGGACTCGATGATTAAAAATGAAAAACCAGATGTTTTGATTCTGTCAGACGATTTTTGGGCGGGGACTCATACTGGTTACTTTGATAAACCTTGGTTTAATAAATTTAATTGTGCTTTACATTGCACTATTGATTCTGAACCTGTTCTACCAGATGCATTAAAACATCGAGACAAAATTAAAAATTATTTTGTATGGGCGACATTCGCAGAAAAATTATTAAATACTGATGGATTCGATCATGTAAAAACTATTACCGGCGCGATTGATCCTACACCTTTTCATAAACTTAATTTTATTGAAAAATTAGAACTAAGAGAAAAATTTGATATTCCGCGCGATGCATTTGTAGTTTTGATGACTTCTAGAAATCAATTAAGAAAAGAATTTATTTTATTGATGGAGGGTTACGCTCAATTTAAAAAACAAAATCCTGAAATTAAAAATACTAGATTAATTCTACATACGCACGTCCCCGAAGATCAAGGGTGGGACTTACCCCGCGCCGCCAAAGAATTTGGAATAGAGGAAGAAGTTTTATATACTTATGTCTGTCATTCTTGTAATGAAATTAATATTAAAAAATATGAAGGGCAAGATGTTGATTGTAAATTTTGCGGCGGACAAAAAAGCACGGTAACGTGCGGGGTTAACAAAGGATGTACAGAGGAAGATTTAAATAAAGTTTATAATTTAGCTGATTGTTATTGTCACCCCGCCAATGCCGCTGGACTAGAATTAGGTTTAATTGAAGCCTGTTATTCCGAATTACCTATTGCTACTTGTGCTTATTCTGGCACAACAATGTTTACAGATAATAATGATTTTTGTTTTAATATTGATTTTTCTTGGGGTAGACAGACTGGAACTAACTTTAAAAGAGCCATTCCTTATGCTTCGTCGATGGCTAAATTTTTCACTAGAATATATAAATTACCAATTCAAAAACGACAAGAATTAGGTAAAAAAGCAAGAAATTTTGCCTTAAATACTTTCAGTCCTGAAATAGTAGGAAAACAGTGGGAGAATTTTTTGGATTCATTAACTCCGACAGATTACGATTTTAATTTTGATCAAGTAAGAAAAAATGATAATCATCCATTTAACGAAACAATTTCTGATGATGTAGAATGGGTAGCTGATTTATATAAAAATATTTTACTATCTAACCCAGATGAAGATGGATTAAAAAACTGGATCGAAGGATTAAAACATGGTCAATCCCGCCGACAAATTCATGATTTTTTTATCGGATTAGCTAAAAAACAAAACAGCGAGGCCGGACAAGATAAAGTCAATTTAGAAGATTTATTCGACAAAGAAGATAAAAGAAAACGAGTTATTTTGATACTTAAAGAATCTATCGGAGATCATGTGATTTTGACCTCTTTGCTGCCTTCTATTTTAGAAAAATATCCAGAAAATGAATATTGTATTTATGTGTCCGCCGACCAAAAATTTTGGGACGTTCACGCAGGGAATGATAAAATTAAGTTAATACCGTTTTTTCCTCAACTTAGAAGTGAATTATTTGTTATTGGTTCTGGAACTGATAAAAAACTTTGTGATGTTTTTCATGATTTAGCTATTAGTACGCAGGTATCGTTAAATTATCTTTCTAACAAATATTAAATTATGTTACTCGCTCAAACTTACGCTAATAATGCGTCCATAAACTTAACAGGTAATGAAAAACCTATTTTACCAAACCAGTATTTTCCCGTCCCGGCGGATAAATATATTACCATCCAAAATTCAAGTGGAATGGGCGCAAAAAATTATGGTTTATGGGCAGATGTTATCAACTTAATAAAACCCTATTTAGATAAAAATAATATAGAAATAGTTCAGTTAGGACAAGGGGAAGTCCAGCCGTTAAATAATGTAATTAGTTTGGTCAATAAAACTAATTTTGCTCAAAGTGTTTATGTTCTCAAAAATGCTCTATTGCATGTAGGAAATGATTCTTGGTGTGCCCACGCTTGCGCCGAGGATGTCCCCTGTGTTGTTTTATATGGTTCTACCTCCATCGAGTGTCATTCTCCATATATCACTCATTCTAAATCAAGATTTATTGAATCCCACCGATTCGGTAGAAATACCAGTTATCAGGCCCAAGAAGCAGGATTCCAAACAATTAATTTAATTAAACCTGAATTAGTAGCAAAATCTATTTTAGAAATTTTGGAGATTGAAAATAATATCACTCAAAACACTATTTTGTTAGGAGATATTTATGCCGCCGGGGTTACAGAAATAAATTTGATTCCTAATGCCATACTAAATCCAGAATCAGTTCCGGCCCCGCAAATTAATCTTCGGGCGGACTTATATTTCGACATTAATTATATTGTGGCTAATCTACAAAGAAGAAAATATATTTTGTGGCTGGACAGAGAAATGGATTTAAATGTTTTAAAACAGTTAAAACCCAATATTGAAGTTATTATTTATCGGGTGGACGAAGATACTGATCCAAAATATTTAACTAAAATCCAAAAATTAGGAATACCTTTACATCCTTATACCAAAATGTCCCCCGAAGATTTAAATAAGATTAAATTGGATTATTTAGAACTTCCGGTAATCAACAAGCACGAAAATATATCTTTAAATCAAATAAAAGATAGAATTAAAAATTATAATAACGACAAAGAATTAAAAGATGATGAATTTTTCAATCAAAAAATTTATTACAAAAGTAAAAAACATTATTTATCTGACGGAAAAATTTATAATAGTATAACAGATTGGCGCAAACAAATATCTGTAGAAAACGTGGATTTTCCTAGTGTCGCGGATTTTACCGACCAAGATTTTATCAACCAAACTAATCATTTTCTATTCTTTTCGGAGTAGAAAGTATATAGAATTACAAGAACAAATTATATGAAAAAAAATAAAAACCAATCTGAAATTCAACCAACCGAAACTTCTACAACATATTCCGCCCCGGAATTTTCTATGCCAGAAGCCCCAAAAATGTATTCAACGATAGTAACTGATAATAACAAGGAATCTCCGGCAATGGACGAATGCCAAACTATTTCAGTCAAAGAAACTGTTAATAAAAAAATTGATTGGGAATCTAAAATCGATCCACAATATTATGTTTTAAATCGTCAGAAAAAAGACGAAATCGAGAAAGTTTATGGAAAGAAATTTTATGAAATTGACATAATTAACGATAAAGTAGATAAGAAAAAATATTGTCTTTTGTTATTGCAAGGAATGAGAGATTTATTAGATACTCGTGGTTATGAATCCGTGGATTATACCATTAGTCATTGCTCCCCGGATTTCGTATCTGTAATCTGTCATATTACTTTTACTCCACTTTATCCAGACGAACCGCTACAGAATAGAAAATATTCTTTTGGGGCGGACGCTCATAAAGGCAATACTCAATCATGGTATGGAGAATATTTAACAGCCGCCGCGTTTAATCGGGCCATGTGTTTGTGCCTAAGAAATGCTTTAAAAATTAACACTGTATGTTATGAAGAAATCGGTGCGAAAATGAACGAGGAAGATAATAATCATGCTAAAAACGAATTAAATTCTAATCCCGTTGGGCCACACGCTACCCTCCAAAGAAAAATGAGTGAGAAAAATATTTCTTTTGATAAAATAAAAAGCACTTCTATAAATAAAAAGAATGACGATGGAAGTTCTAAATTTCCTGATGCAGAAAAATGGGAGTCAGTTTTAAATATTCCTGTTGCTATAGTATTAGAAATACTTAATAATTTAGCGGCTAAAGAAAAGAAAAATAATTAAATTAACTTCTATTAAATAGAAGTAAAATATTCTATTTCATTAAATAATTTAGCTATTTTGATATATTCGTTAGGAAAATCTAATTGTAATCGAATAGCCATCTTAGCCATAATTCCATGATCTTTTTTTAGTCTTCCTAAATGAATATGCCCAGCGTTTGCATGACCTTCTGGACGATTCGGCCCGCGAGGTAATATAAACTCCATTCGGCCCGCGAATGTTTTTGACGGGGCTACCTCTCCAATTATCACACTGGTTTGATATCCATTAGTTTCTTTTAGAAATTCTCTATTGGATTGATGTATTCCAACCTTTAAAGACTCTCTAGAATATTGTAGTATTGACTGCAAATCATTTCCTCCATAAATCCCAGTAGCACAGCTTTTTTCTGGAATTTTATCATTAAATCTTTTGACGGTAAATTGGTCATGAATAGACTTTACAAAATCTCTTGTATCATATAAATATTCGCAAAAGAAATCCGCGTTTAATAAATTATCGGGTAATTTTTTACGTAACCAAGCATCATAATCTATATGAACACAAGGAATATTACGTTCTGCCATAATAATATTGGCA
Organism: Flavobacterium sp.; assembly: GCF_046155325.1. Lineage (GTDB taxonomy): Bacteria > Bacteroidota > Bacteroidia > Flavobacteriales > Flavobacteriaceae > Flavobacterium. The sequence goes on along the minus strand of NZ_JBJXDQ010000163.1, from coordinate 5,423 downwards.
GATAATTTAGGCAAATCATAGACATGAGATAATTCATCTGGTAGAAAAGGTAACTCTATTGTTTCATCAAAAGGTAATTCTAGTTTATTAAATAATAAATCAATTCCTTTATTGTCAGAAATTAATATTACCTTTTTAAAATATTTTTTAGCCCAATTAATAGAACCGCACCATAAAAAAACTTGCCATAGTGATATATAACTACTTTTATGCTTCCAAGAAAATACTGCCGTTTCTATCATATTTTTAAATAAGATTTATACCCCGCCGCCATCCACTATCGTGCCGGAAACTTTGTCCTTTTCGTCTAATTCTTCTGCTCCAATAAATACTAAATACCCTAAAGAATCAAAATGAGCAGTTCTTTTAAAAAAGTAAGACGTAATTGTTCCAACACTACCACCTCCCGTTGAGCCAGTACCCGCTACAACATGAAGTCTGGTTAATTGTAAATCAACTCCATCTGTCACAGTTCCACCGGAATTAGTGGGCGGACGTTCTCTGTGCCAAGTGTCTTTATGAGGTTTAGTCTTATCATTCTCCGGGGCAGCATATTTCCACGGCTCTTTTGATAAATCATCAGTTCCACTCCCATCTTTCGATGATCCTAAAACATATCTATTTTCATTTGTTCCTATTCTATTATGAGAATTTAAAACAATTTGATTAAAGGCTGACATATTATTTTATTATTATTTATTAACTATTTTATTATTATTTATTAACTATTTTATTATTAACTATTTTTATCCATATACAGCCAAACCAGTAATATAAAGCGATATTCCAGTATTTAAATTTAATCCGCTAACTTTTAATATTGCTATATCAGATAAAGAGTCATAGGGGTTAATATATTCTACATTAATAATAGCTGTAGAATCGGTATAATATACGGGATGGTCGGTATCTAAATATTTATTTTTTTCTATATTGTATAAGCCGCCAGAATAATAATTTACTTGATCCTCACCTTGTCCAGTAAATAAATTCCATGACCCAGTAAATGTTTTAGTATAATCTATAATATTTCCACTACCGGAAATATAGCCGGAAATATTTTGATAATAAACTCCACTACCAGTAAATTTATAGTTAGCAATTAATCCAGTAACCGGTAAATTGCCACTAAATACCGATTGTCCAACGCCTAAATCGACGCTACCAACTAAATAATAGTCGGAGACGGTCATAGTCCCAGCATTACTAGGATCAATAGTTAAAAGAGTTTGTTGTGTTATGCTATCTGGATACAAACCAGTGATCATTATAGTAGTTGGGGTATCTTTGAATCCGGTGGCGATATTGCTAGCATTTATATAATCTACTAACTGATCAATATTATAATAAGTAGAGTCATAATAAGCATTACTCATTGATGGAAAACCTGGATTCACTGCGGTAATAGATACTAGATCGTTCGGCTGCGGGACGCCAAAATAAATTTTCCCAGTAGGGTAAATAAAACCGGTTCCAGAAACATTATATAAATTTTGAGTGGAATTACCCGTCAATAATCCATTATAATTATATGTTCCACTCCCACTGTTAATAGTTCTAGAAACTATCATATTGTGGAAGCCGCTGGCTATTCCGCTATAATTAATTCCAGTTCTATACCCCGTTACGTTTAAAGAATACGGCCAAGTAAAACTTCCGGTGGCATACTGTAAATTCCCGCTAAAGTATCCAGAAACAAACCCAGTGGCAGTATTATTTAAATATCCGCCACTTCCTGTCCCTATTCCGGTAACAGAATTGCCACTTATTAAATAACCACTATTAAAAATATATCCGCTAATTTGACGAGAAAAACCGGAAATAATATCTATATTGGTATAAAAATTACCGCTGCCAGAATAATATTCTAAAGAAACAACTATCGGAATACCGCTACCAAATAAAGCTTCTACATCGGATGTATATAATTGGGTATTATTTTGTATAATATAATCCAACCCATTTAAATTAAAGTTATAATCATTAGTATTAACGGGCGATTCTGTAATATTAATTACTGTATTGTGAAATAATGTTCCACCGTTAGTAAATAAGTTCATTTTACCCGTATATAACCCCGCCGATTCGCTTGTTGGATAAATATAAAATGCCCCAGATTCACCAATATTTAATTGTCCAGTAAAAATATCCGAATAGCCAAATGGTAAATTTGTAGAAAAATTAGAATATTCTCCAGAATAAATAATTAAAGGTAAACTATTATTAATTATATATCCAGTACCTGCATAATCGCCAGTAAAACAAGTAATATTAGTCACTGATAAATTAGGCTGTTCGCCGTTTATATAAAGATCATAGTCGCACGAAATATAATTAGGATTAATATAAAAATAATTATATGTTCCGGTATCTTTATAATTATTATAAGATATAGGATTATTATTTATAAAATAATCATAACGTCCACTTTTTATATTACCAGAGATTGAAAATGTTTCGTCTGGAGTATATGCTCCAACAAATTTATTATTATTATCAAAAATTTTACCACTATTACAAAAATAATTAATAACCGTGGGAATATTGCCGCTTTTCAAACCAGATACCCCCAAGTTAACGCCCCCCAACAATGAATCAACTAACAAATCCGCTTGAAACTGAAAATTTCCAGTCTGACTATAGAATGATTTTTTTATACCTGTAGACGTAGAATACATAAATAGTATAATTAACTTTTATTTTTTAACAGTTGGAAAATAATTTACAGTATTAGTATAGCTCCCCGGTCTGTCGGAGTTAAACTCTCGTCCAAAGGTAAATGTTTCGATATTCGGTAATATCATTAGTCTAGTTCCAAATTCGTATGTAGAAAAAACACCTTTATCGTCCACAGATATATCAATATTTAATAATCCATTTTCTATAGTTGGTGTATATCCTTCTACATCAACACCGGCAATTTTAAAAGATTTAGAAATTGATGGCTCAGTTAAATCTACTGTAAGATTTTGAACAAATTCTTCATGTATAGTTTGAATCTGTTTTGTATTATATTCGCATATTTGATTTGCCTTGGTCAGTATCTTTAGACTATCGTCTGATATATTTTGATAATTAACAGCTAATTGAGCATAATTGCAACTTTCACCATCATCTAAATTACTTTTATTAAATGATTCAACTTTTGAAATAATTCGTCTTCTAATGTGAGTTTTTTGTACAACTACTCCAAATGCAGCAGATGTTGGTTCAGTATATTTAAATGATCCTACAGGGGTCTTAAAAACAACTCTGTTGGCGACCGGAGTATTATTTCCAATAATCTTACATTTTAGCTCTGGGTATTGAAAAATAACTTCTACTCTTTGATCTTGTGGGTTGGCTGCTTTATTGATTGGGACTCCATCAAATAAAGTACCTTGACTAGCATAGTTATTAAAACCATTGATTTCAGTTAAAAGAAAATCGTCCTTTCCAACGGCATGTCCTAAATATAAATAAATATTACCAGCGGTTGAATTAGCAACATCGATGTTGGCTATATCAGTTATAAGCGTGCCTTGTAGATTGTTTTTATTTTTTATTTGATAGGGTAAATAACCACGGGCAGCAGATATTAAATCTTTATTTAATATAGATTCTTTTTTATCATCTTTATCAGCACCCGGAGAAGGAATGAAAGAATTTTTACCACGATCAACAACAATTAATTTAAAAGCTATCCGAGATTTTTCGCTGGAAACAGAACTACGAGTATCCCTAATTGCAGCTAAAAATCCAGCAAAAGGTAAATCTCCCAAAGTCGAATTATTTTTTACTGAAGATGTATTATAGAATTTAAAACCACCAGTAATATCTCCTAAAGCCTGATAAGTTACATTACCAGTATCGACAAAATCATTATAACCACATGTGCCGTTTAAATCAAGGGCAAATTCTCCGCTTGTAAAAAATGTATCATCAGCATTAGGAACAAATACCGCATACTTATTTAAAAAATCAGCAAATTTTCTTTCTTCGTTTAAAAACTCATTTTCTATGGCTTCATCTTTTTCCGCAAGGAAAAAAAAGTAACTATTGGGATATTGAACAATTTTCCATTGCATTTCTGTACTTAAAGTTTGAACACAAGTTTTGAATACACGATTAGCGTTAATAAGGGCAAGATTAGGTTTAAAAAGATTTCCGATTTTAACAGCTAAAGCATCAGGTAGTGTAAAAGGGTCTAAAGATATTATATTTTTATTTGTTTTTAAGTCAATAAATTCCTTGGGAACAGGCTGTGAAGAAATATTCTGTCCGATTGGCTTCAAATCCCCTAATGTAAAAGCATTAGATAGAATTTTCATGCCCAATTTTTCTAATACTTTACCAGGTGTAAACTTAGCAGCACCATTCATTTGATATTTACTATAAAAATAATATAAATCTCTTAAAGTTTCGCTGTAATAAGCAAATCCAGCCGCTATACTGTCTATTTTAGAACTAACGGTAAGGCTTGTTGACAAGGCAGCATTTTGTGTTAAAGATTCACATTGAATATATCTAGCTTCTTGACAAGTATATACTTTAGCGGGATCGCCGGGGCGAGAAAAATTTGTGATAGTGGCAGTTTTTAAACTATTACTCATTGAGTAATTTTCTGTATAATCAACTACATCGGGACAAAAATCTTGTATTGAAGCTTTTACCTGTATAGTATTTCGTAAATCTTTAAAAACTGCTTTTCCTTGATCCCAATAAAAGAAAAATCCAAAATCAGAACACCATTTCAATAAAACTTCACGAAGAGTTCCTGTATGTCTAGCTAAATATTTAGGATTTGAGTCCACCGCCCCTGTAATATTGATACCTGCTGTTTTTATTTTAGCTAATAATTCTGTAAAATTATATTTAACATCATTTATCTCGTATTTAGCTTTCTCCACGCAATCTAAAAATTCTTCCGTAGCTTTAATTTTCTCGTCAACTATACATGGATTACATGGATCATAAAATTTTTCAATTGGTGTTGCATAACCGTCTGGGTTACATGCATCTACTTCTTTACCTACTAAAATTAGATGTTTGGTGGATTTTAAACCATGTTTTTTGTACAATCCCACGTAAGTTATGTCCAGTATTCGTGAATTGTCCACAAATTCTAATTCTAAAACTTTTCCAGACGCATTGGCCGAATAACTATATCCTTCTAAAAACCCTGTAAAAGAAATTTTTGTTCCAATTTTAATACTATATGTACCACAATAAGTATTACTTAAATCACTAGAAGATATGTTGTAGTCTCCACTTTCTGATACAACTGAAATTTTTACATTGCTTTTAGAATCTCCGTATGCAATTTTATATTTTATATTATAAATATACCCCCCAAATAAAGTGTTACGGCCATTTACTGTAATTTGTGGAAGAGTCTTAATTGCCATATTATATTTCTATATTAATATATACTTTATTTTATA
>NZ_JBJXDQ010000162.1:0-28014 GCF_046155325.1 Flavobacterium sp. | reverse complement strand
CTCCAGTAACCGTTAATGCTTTGGCAGTAATATTTCTTGCTGTTAAGCTTGGTTGGGTTAATGTATAATTTGCAGAATTAGTTCCACTTATAGTTGATGTTGAGGTAATAGCAATGCTTGTTCCAACAGTTGTTTGTGAAAAAGTTCCTGATTGGGTTAAAGTAACTACATCTGAACCAACAATACCGACTAAGGTACCAGCAGTTATAGTTGCTGTATTGGTTCCATCATATTCTTTATTGGCTGTTGTTGCTCCCGAAACCGTTAATGCTTTGGTAGTAATATTTCTTGCCGTTAAGCTTGGTTGGGTTAATGTATAATTTGCAGAATTAGTTCCACTTATAGTTGATGTTGAGGTAATAGCAATGCTTGTTCCAACTCCTGTTTGTCCAAAAGTTCCTGATTGGGTTAAAGTAACTACATCTGAACCAACAATACCCACTAAAGTACCACCCGTTACAGTCGCCGTATTGGTACCATCGTACACTTTATTGGCTGTTGTAGATCCCGTAACCGTTAATGCTTTGGCTGCGATAGTAAATGCTGTTGCACTTGAACTGGCAGCTGCATAATTTCCATTAGCAGTTACTGAGGCTGTTGCTGTATAGGTTCCGGCATTTGTAGGTAGTGTTGAACTTGCTGTATAAATGGTACTTCCTGTACCAACATAACTCCAAGTTACTGTTCCTGAACCAGAATTACCCGTAACTGCAGTAGGCCCTTGAGCCGATCCTGAATACGTATAACTTCCAACTGTTACCACTATTGTAGGAGTGGCTGCCGTAATATTTGCTGTTAAACCTGTAGGTTGGGTTATACTATAATTGGCCGTTGCTGTACCACTGATGCTAAATCCTGATGCAGTAATGGTTTTTGCAGTTCCAATAGCGGAATCAGCAAAAGTATAAGCTGCTGTTCCTCCCAAGGTCACATTAGCTGTATCGCCCGAAATCACACCACTTAATGCTGCCGTACCTGTTACTGTAGCAGAAGTAGTACCATTATACACTTTATTACTTCCTGTAAGACCAGTAATAGTTAATGCTTTAGCATTTACCGTATAAGTTAAAGTAGTAGAACCAGTTCCACTGCCATTAATTGCAGATATTGTGATGGAGTACGTTCCAGCAGCTGTCGTTGCAGCTACTGTGATAACACCTGTAGCAGTATCAACTGACATCCCTGTTGGCAATCCAATAGCGCCATAGCTAGTTGGGGTATTAGAACCTGTAATAGTATAACTTGAAGCCGTTCCATAAGTTGAACTCGCTGTTGTCGCACTGCTAATCACAGGTGCAGGTGTTGGCACCACCTCTCCAGTACTCAATTGAACTGCTCCTGGTGCGTATCCTGTAAAACTAAATTTAGCCAATTGTGCTGATGTTAAACCACTACTAGTAGTTCCCACTACAATCTTACCTGCGGTACCTGAAGAACCACCAGTACCCGTCCAACTACTAACGGTTAATACTGTACCCGCCCAAGTCACCGCGTTGCTTGCTGAGAAAGTCATCGTATGCGCTGATCCTCCTAGAGCAAAAGTAGAATTAGCACTTAATGCTAAAGTACCCATAGTATCTGAAGAACCTGTTGAGGTACCTGTTTTAAAGGTACCACCATTCAAAATCAAATTAGAAGTGTCGGCAAAAACATTAGTTGCCCCAAGAGTGGTAATACCTGCCGAAATAGTGGTTGCGCCTGTATAGGTATTGGTACCCGAGAAAGTAACATTTCCTGGCCCATCATCCGTGACACCGCCCGTACCTATAGTAATAGCCCCCGTTACATTTATATTACCTATACCTCCTAAAGATAAACTGATATTCGTTGCTGTTATGGCACCCATGCTAAGTGTAGAACCTGCGTCGGCATTTATTCTTGCGGTTGATCCTAATGTTATCGTACCTCCCCAAGTGTTGGTTAAATTACCTGTTCCAACGCTTCTCAAAGCACCATCGGTAGAAACACCCGTACCGTTAAGGGTTAATGCTTCTGCACCAACCGTAATTCCACCTTGTACTTGAAGAGCAGCTCCCGAAGTTACTGTTACCCCTCCAGCAGTAGTTCCTGTTGCTGTTGCGTTTTGAATATTTAAAACACCCGCTGAAACAGTCGTTAGTCCGGTAAAGGTATTGGCACCGGAAAGGACTAAGGTTCCCGTTCCTGATTTTGTTAGACCACCACCACTTATAACCCCTGCTGTTTGACCATCATTAACACCACCTCCTGTAGTAACTGTTGATGAACCATCATTTATTGTAATAGTACCATTTGTCCCTGCTGTAGCTGTAGCTGAAGCTCCTCCAACAGCAGATAAATTGGAATTAAAACTTATACCTGTAGGACCAGTGATAGTTATATTACCCGCATTACCCCCATTATTAGTATTTGTAGATCTTGTTTGAGCACCACCATTAGTTGTAATTGCAGAAGCTATATTTACATTTGATACTGCTGTAAGTACAATATTAGTTGCTGGGTATCCTGTAGAATTTCCCGAATTTGAAGCTGGCGTCAAGTTAATAGCAGACGAAGCACTTACTGTAATACTCCCGCCAGCATTTATAGTAAATGTTCTTTGTGTAGTACTCGTTGAAGCAGCCGTTATAGGATTACTAAAAGTTACATTCCCAGTACCAGTACCCCCTACAAAAGCTGTGTTTATGGTAACATTGTTGGTTAACAATTCTGTTACCAATGCAGAAGCCTGAATGTTTGCAGTGCTGGCAGAAGGAGTAAAAACCCTATTCGGCGCAGTACCCGAAAACGCCCCCCCAGAAGTAGCACTAGTAGAAATCGTTAGGGTACTTTGCTGTCCAAATATATTTACACTTGCAAAAAATAAAAACACTAATAGCGCAAGTCTTTTAGTAACCTTTGGAGCAATAGTAAAGGATAAAAATAGTTTTACTGCCTTAGTTGAATTGTAAAAAATTGTTTTCATAATAACTTAATTTGAGGGCTAAATAAAAATCTAATCTAGTGTTGTATGTAATCATTATCCTTTCAATAAAGATAATGTAGGTTATATACTTATAATTATAAATTAATTTCAAAAACCAAAACTATTCCTTTTTTTTGTAACCACCAAGAAAAATAATCGATAAAGTGCAAAAAAAACGGATAAAGTGACATTTTTTTAAAATAAATAAATAAATACCTACAAAATATTAAAATAAAAATCCGATTAAAAACAGCATCTTATCCTAAAAATTAATTAAGGCGGCATAAAACCGTTTTTTTATCTTTTTAAAAATACTCCTAAAAACAGCAAACAAAATTTTTGCCTTTTCTGAAACCAAAATTTAACATTTCAGCCAAAAGTACAGCTTAAGTTATTTTGAAAAAAAAAAAAAAGATGAAGTGCTGTGAAACTCGTTTAAATGCATGAAAACGAATTGTATATACAAAAAAAAGGCTCCAAATGGAGCCTTTAAAATCTATGCTTGTCCCGCAGGACCAAAATTAAGCGGTATGGGAGGTTGTTCGGTATCTTTTATTTCTCCATGAGAAACTCCAAAAAAATTTATAAAAAAAACTCCATTTCTGGAGCTTTTAAAAAATTATGCTTGTCCCGCGGGACCAAAATTGAGCGGTATGGGAGGTTGTTCGCTGTCTTTTATTTCTCCGTGAGAAACTTCAAAACGGTGAATGTTTTCTCCTATTGCCTTTAATAACCTTTTTGCATGTTGTGGAGTCAAGACGATTCTTGATTTCACTTTTGCCTTAGGAATACCAGGCATCAGACACACAAAGTCTAATACAAATTCAGAAGAAGAATGATTGATTATTGCCAAATTAGAATAGATTCCTTCGGCAGTTTTCTCATCCAATTCAATGTCTATTTGTGCTTGTTGTTGCTCTTTCATATTATAAAAAATTTAAAAATTGAAAGATTTAATGATTTAAAAATTTGAATACTATCAAGATAATATTCAAATTTTTAAATCTTTCAATCTTTAAATAAGTTAGTATATATACTCTTCTTTATTAGCCATCATTTCGTGATAATCTTCGTTAGAACCTACAATAGTATGATCATATTCTCTCATACCCGTTCCTGCAGGAATTCTATGACCAACAATTACGTTTTCTTTCAATCCTTCTAAGTAATCAATTTTACCTGCTACTGCAGCTTCGTTCAATACTTTGGTAGTTTCCTGGAACGATGCCGCTGAGATGAACGATTTCGTTTGAAGCGAAGCTCTTGTAATACCTTGTAATACAGGAGTTGCGGTTGCTGTAATTACATCACGAGCCACAACAAGATTACTATCAGTACGTTTCAATAACGAATTTTCATCACGCAATTCACGAGGAGAAATAATCTGTCCTGGTTTTAATGCACTTGAATCACCAGCGTCTTCAACTACTTTCATTCCGTATAATTTATCATTTTCAACGATAAAATCTTTGGTATGAATTAGTTGTTCTTCTAGGAATAAAGTATCTCCTGGATCTTGAACTCTTACTTTACGCATCATTTGACGTATTACTACTTCAAAGTGCTTGTCGTTAATTTTCACCCCTTGCAAACGGTATACTTCTTGAATTTCGTTCACCAAGTACTGTTGAACAGCTGCTGGTCCTTGAATTCTCAAAATATCTTCCGGAGTAATTGCTCCATCAGATAATGGCACACCTGCTCTTACAAAGTCATTTTCTTGTACTAATATTTGTGAAGAAAGTTTAACTAAATATTTCTTAACCTCTCCAAATTTAGATTCGATAACAATTTCACGGTTTCCTCTTTTGATTTTTCCAAAAGAAACCACACCATCAATTTCAGAAACTACTGCTGGGTTCGAAGGGTTACGAGCTTCAAGCAACTCGGTAATTCTTGGTAAACCTCCGGTGATATCTCCAGATTTAGAAGAACGACGTGGTATTTTAACCAATACTTTACCTGCTTTAATTTTCTCCCCATTTTCAACCATCAAGTGGGCACCAACAGGTAAGTTATAAGAACGAATTAAATCTCCATCTTTACCGTAAACCAATAAAGTTGGAATTAATTTCTTAGCTCTAGATTCAGAGATTACTTTTTCTTGGAAACCAGTTTGCTCATCAATTTCGACCATGAACGATTGTCCTTGCTCTAAATCTTCGTAGGCAATTTTACCAGTAAACTCAGAAACAATTACACCATTATAAGGATCCCATTTACAGATAGTTGTGCCTTTAGTTACAACTTCTCCGTCTTTAACAAAAATGCTTGAACCATAAGGAATGTTGTTTGTACTTAATAAAATTCCTGTTTTACCATCAATTAATTTAAGTTCAGTAGATCGTGACACAACAATATCTACTGCATTGCCATCATTATCTTCTCCTTTAACAGTTTTTAAATCTTCTAATTCTAGTTTACCACCAAAACGAGTAACGATACTAGATTCCTCAGAAATCCCTCCTGCAACTCCACCAACGTGGAACGTACGTAGGGTTAACTGTGTTCCAGGTTCTCCAATGGATTGAGCGGCAATTACACCTACTGCTTCTCCTTTTTGGGTCATTTTGCCTGTTGCTAGGTTTCTACCGTAACATTTTGCGCAAATACCTTTTAATGCTTCACAAGTTAACGGAGAACGCACCTCTAATTTTTCAATTGGAGAAGCCTCAATTAATTTCATGTATGCTTCGGTGATTTGCTGTCCAGATTCAATGATAACTTCATTTGTCAAAGGATTAATAACATCTTGCAATGTTACACGACCTAAAATTCTTTCACCTAAAGTTTCCACAATTTCTTCGTTCTTTTTCAATGCAGAAACTTCAACACCTCTTAAAGTACCGCAATCTACAGTGTTCACAATTACGTCTTGAGAAACATCATGTAATCTTCTTGTTAAGTAACCGGCATCAGCCGTTTTCAAAGCTGTATCCGCAAGACCTTTACGAGCACCGTGAGTAGAAATGAAATACTCAAGAATAGAAAGACCTTCTTTAAAGTTAGAAAGAATCGGGTTTTCAATAATTTCTCCACCACCAGCTGTCGATTTTTTAGGCTTAGCCATCAAACCACGCATACCCGTTAACTGACGAATTTGTTCTTTAGATCCACGCGCTCCAGAATCAAGCATCATATACACCGAGTTGAACCCTTGTTGGTCTTCTCTAATGTTTTTCATTGCTGTCTCTGTAAGCTGTGCATTTGTTGAAGTCCATACATCAATAACTTGGTTGTAACGTTCGTTATTAGTAATAAGACCCATATTATAATTTGCAGAAATCGCTTCAACTTGCTCTCTAGCATCTGCAATTAATTTTGGTTTTTCATCTGGAATTCTAATATCTCCCAATGAGAATGATAATCCCCCTTTGAAGGCAAATTTGTATCCCATATCTTTCATATTATCCAAGAAGGCAGCCGTTGTAGGCACATTGGTAACGCTTAAAACGTGTCCGATAATATCTCTCAAGTTTTTCTTAGTCAATACATCATTGATATATCCTGCAGCTTCTGGAACTACTTCGTTAAATAAAACTCTACCAGCTGTTGTTTGAATAATTTTGTAAACTAATTCTCCAGCTTCGTTATAATCTTTGGCACGAATTTTCACTCGAGCATTCAATTCTAAACGACCTTCGTTTAAGGCAATATTAGTTTCTTCAGCAGAATAAAAAGTTAAACCTTCTCCTAAAATTTTCATTTCTGGAGTAGATAAACGCTCTTTGGTCATATAATATAGACCCAAAACCATGTCTTGAGAAGGTACAGTAATCGGAGCACCATTTGCAGGATTCAAAATATTGTGAGAAGCCAACATTAACAATTGTGCTTCTAAAATAGCTTCTGGTCCAAGTGGCAAGTGAACTGCCATTTGATCCCCATCAAAATCCGCATTAAATGCAGTACACACTAAAGGGTGCAATTGGATTGCTTTTCCTTCAATTAATTTTGGTTGGAAAGCTTGAATACCCAATCTGTGCAAAGTAGGAGCACGATTCAGTAATATTGGGTGACCTTTGATAACATTTTCAAGGATATCCCAAACTACAGGCTCTTTTTTGTCTATAATTTTTTTGGCTGATTTAACCGTTTTTACAATTCCTCTTTCTATCAATTTACGGATAACAAAAGGTTTGTATAATTCAGATGCCATATCTTTAGGGATACCACATTCGAACAATTTCAATTCAGGACCAACAACAATTACCGAACGAGCAGAATAATCCACACGTTTTCCAAGTAAATTTTGACGGAAACGACCTTGTTTTCCTTTAAGGGAATCCGAAAGTGATTTCAATGGTCTATTGGATTCTGTTTTTACAGCAGATGCTTTACGTGTATTATCGAAAAGTGAATCTACTGATTCTTGCAACATACGTTTCTCGTTTCTCAAGATAACTTCTGGAGCTTTAATCTCCATTAATCTTTTCAAACGGTTATTACGTATAATTACACGACGGTATAAATCATTTAAATCTGAAGTGGCAAAACGACCACCATCAAGTGGCACAAGAGGACGTAATTCTGGTGGAATAACTGGTACCACTTTCATAATCATCCATTCTGGACGATTCTCACGGTTCAAGTTAGACTCACGGAACGATTCAACAACTTGCAATCTTTTTAAAGCTTCTGTTTTACGTTGTTTAGACGTTTCGTTGTTCGCAGAGTGACGCAATTCATAAGAAAGTGCATCTAGATCGATACGAGCCAATAAATCCATAATACATTCTGCTCCCATTTTGGCAACAAATTTATTTGGATCAAAATCATCTAAATATTGGTTATCTGCTGGAAGTGTGTCCAAAATATTCAAATACTCTTCTTCTGTCAAAAAGTCTAATCTTTGTACTGGCTCTCCTTCTGGAGTTTGAGCAATACCAGCTTGGATAACTACATATCTTTCATAATAGATAATCATATCTAATTTCTTAGACGGAAGTCCTAATATGTAACCAATTTTATTTGGAAGAGAACGGAAATACCAGATGTGGGCAATTGGCACTACAAGGTTGATGTGTCCTACTCTGTCTCTACGTACTTTTTTCTCCGTGACTTCAACCCCACAACGATCACAAATAATTCCTTTGTAGCGAATTCTTTTATATTTACCACAAGCACATTCGAAATCTTTTACTGGTCCAAAAATTCTTTCGCAGAAAAGACCATCACGTTCTGGTTTGTGTGTTCTATAATTGATAGTTTCTGGTTTCAAAACTTCACCTCTTGATTCTTTCAAGATGGATTCAGGGGAAGCTAGTCCTATCGAAATTTTGTTGAATCTCTTTACAGGATTCTTATCTTTGTTGTTATTATTTCTAGTATTCATCATAGTTTTTACTATTGATTTAATTGCAATTAAAAATTGATTCTTGTTTAAGTCGAAAGTTTGAAAGTCGAAGGTCGAAAGGCAATCGATACTTTAAGACTTTAAGACATTTTAACTTGTGACTATAACACTCCTCGGATTACTTCTCTAAACTTCAACTCAAATTTTGAAGTGCTATTTATAAAACCAATTCAGTTTTAATAAAAAATCGGAACGGGTTACGGGTCTAAATCCTAAAACTAATTTTAAAAAAGTGTTCAGTATTCAGTTTTTTAGTTTGCAGTTCTGGACTGAATACTAAAAACTGAACACTGAAAACTAAATATTATTCTTCTAAACGAATGTCCAAACCAAGACCTTTCAATTCATGCATTAATACATTAAATGATTCAGGTAATCCTGGTTCTGGCATTGCTTCCCCTTTAACGATTGCTTCGTAAGTTTTGGCTCTACCAATAACATCATCAGATTTAACGGTCAATATTTCACGAAGTGTGCTTGATGCTCCATACGCTTCAAGTGCCCAAACTTCCATCTCTCCAAAACGCTGACCTCCAAATTGAGCTTTACCTCCCAATGGTTGTTGCGTAATTAATGAGTATGGTCCTATTGAACGTGCGTGCATTTTATCATCAACCATGTGACCCAATTTCAACATATAGATTACTCCAACTGTTGCTGCTTGGTGGAAGCGTTCTCCGGTTCCTCCATCGTAAAGGTACGTATGTCCAAAACGTGGAATTCCAGCTTCGTCAGTCAATTCATTGATTTGATCTAGAGATGCACCATCAAAAATTGGAGTAGCAAATTTTCTACCCAAATTCTGTCCTGCCCAACCTAAAACCGTTTCGTAAATTTGACCAATGTTCATACGTGAAGGTACTCCAAGTGGATTCAACACAATATCAACTGGTGTTCCGTCTTCAAGGAAAGGCATATCTTCATGACGAACGATACGAGCAACAATACCTTTGTTACCGTGACGTCCTGCCATTTTATCACCAACTTTCAGTTTACGTTTTTTGGCAACATATACTTTAGCTAATTTCAAGATTCCAGCTGGCAATTCATCTCCAACAGTAATCGTGAATTTCTCTCTACGCAATGCTCCTTGTAAATCGTTCAACTTAATTTTATAGTTATGAATTAAATCATTCACCATTGAATTAGTAGAATCGTCAGCAACCCATTGCCCTTTACTTAAGTGAGCAAAATCTTCAACAGCATAAAGCATTTTTTGGGTGTATTTTTTACCTTTTGGCAATACTTCTTCACCCAAATCATTCATTACACCTTGAGATGTTTTGCCATTAACGATTAGGAACAGTTTCTCAATTAATTTGTCTTTCAATTCAACAAATTTAGTTTCAAATTCCAATTCCAAAGCGCCTAAAGCATCTTTATCCTGGGTACGTTTGCGTTTATCTTTTACTGCTCTCGCAAACAATTTTTTATCTAAAACAACACCATGTAATGATGGAGACGCTTTTAATGAAGCATCTTTTACATCTCCTGCTTTATCTCCGAAGATTGCACGAAGCAATTTCTCTTCTGGAGTAGGATCTGATTCTCCTTTTGGTGTAATTTTTCCGATAAGAATGTCGCCAGGTTTAACCTCGGCACCAATTCTGATCATTCCATTTTCATCTAAATCTTTAGTAGCTTCTTCAGAAACGTTTGGAATATCATTCGTTAGTTCTTCATTACCTAATTTAGTATCTCTAACTTCTAATGAATAATCATCTACGTGTATAGAGGTAAAAATGTCATCACGAACCACTTTTTCAGAAATAACAATCGCATCCTCAAAGTTGTATCCTTTCCATGGCATAAAAGCCACTTTTAGGTTTCTCCCTAAAGCTAATTCACCATTTTGGGTAGCATATCCTTCAGACAATACTTGACCTGTAATAACTCTGTCCCCTTTTCTTACGATAGGTTTCAAGTTGATACTCGTACTTTGATTGGTTTTTCTAAATTTAATTAGATTGTATGTTTTCTCATCTTCTTCAAAACTTACCATTCTTTCTTCTTCAGAACGATCGTATTTGATGGTGATAATGTTTGCGTCTACATATTCTACAATTCCAGGACCTTCGGCATTTATCAATACTCTAGAATCTGAAGCAACTTGACGCTCTAGACCTGTTCCAACAATTGGAGCTTCAGGACGTAACAATGGTACAGCCTGACGCATCATGTTAGATCCCATCAAAGCTCTATTCGCATCATCATGTTCCAAGAAAGGAATCAATGAAGCTGAAATAGAAGCAATTTGGTTTGGAGCAACGTCAGCATAATCCACTTTTGATGGATCAATTACAGGGAAATCACCTTCTTGACGTGCAATTACGTTATCCGCAAGAATTTTTCCAGAAGCATCCATTTCAATATTGGCCTGAGAAATCATCATTCCTTCTTCCTCTTCTGCGCTTAAGTAAATAGGAGTAGAAACTAAATCTACCACTCCTTTAGTAACTTTACGGTAAGGGGTTTCGATGAAACCCATTCCGTTTACTTTAGCATAAACCCCTAGAGAAGATATCAAACCAATGTTTGGTCCCTCAGGAGTTTCTATTGGACATAAACGTCCGTAGTGCGTATAGTGAACGTCACGAACTTCAAATCCAGCTCTCTCTCTCGAAAGTCCACCTGGTCCTAGTGCAGATAATCTTCTTTTGTGCGTAATCTCGGCTAATGGATTCGTTTGATCCATAAACTGAGACAACTGGTTGGTACCAAAGAAAGAGTTGATTACTGATGATAATGTTTTAGCATTAATCAAATCAATAGGTGTAAACACCTCGTTATCTCTAACGTTCATTCTCTCACGAATGGTTCTAGCCATACGAGCTAAACCAACACCAAATTGTTGAGATAATTGTTCTCCAACTGTTCTAACACGACGGTTTGACAAGTGATCGATATCATCAATATCAGCTTTCGCATTAATTAATTCGATCAAATATTTTACTATGGTAATGATGTCTTCTTTGGTAAGCACTTGCTTTTCCATTGGAGTATCAAGACCCAGTTTTTTGTTTATTCTATAACGACCTACTTCACCTAAGTTGTACCGTTGGTCAGAGAAAAACAATTTATCTATAATACCACGAGCAGTTTCTTCATCAGGCGGTTCTGCGTTACGCAATTGTCTGTAGATGTGCTCAACGGCTTCTTTTTCAGAATTGGTTGGATCTTTTTGTAATGTGTTGTGGATGATAGAATAATCAACTGCATTATTATCTTCCTTGTGCAACAAAATAGATTTAACATTAGAATCGATGATTTCTTCCACATTATCTTTGTCGATAACGGTATCTCTATCAAGAATTATTTCGTTACGTTCGATAGAAACAACTTCGCCGGTATCTTCATCCACGAAATCTTCATGCCAAGTGTTCAGAACACGGGCAGCTAGTTTTCTACCAATATATTTTTTAAGCCCTGTTTTTGAAACTTTAATTTCCTCAGCAAGGTCAAAAATTTCAAGAATGTCTTTATCACTTTGAAATCCTATTGCTCTAAAGAGAGTAGTTACAGGTAATTTTTTCTTTCTGTCGATATAAGCGTACATTACGCTATTGATATCGGTAGAGAATTCAATCCAAGATCCTTTAAAAGGAATTACCCTAGCAGAATACAATTTTGTACCATTGGCATGGAATGATTGTCCGAAGAAAACCCCTGGAGAACGGTGCAATTGAGACACAACAACACGCTCGGCGCCATTGATTACAAAAGTACCAGAAGGAGTCATGTAAGGTATTGTACCCAAATAAACATCTTGAACAATCGTTTCAAAATCTTCGTGTTCTGGATCTGTACAATATAATTTCAACCTTGCTTTTAAAGGAACACTGTACGTAAGCCCTCTTTCAATACATTCTTGAATTGTGTAACGTGGTGGGTCTACAAAATAATCTAAGAATTCCAATACAAAATTATTTCTTGTATCAGTGATTGGAAAGTTTTCCATGAAGGTATTGTATAAACCTTCGTCGCCTCTTTCGTCAGATTTCGTTTCCAATTGGAAGAAATCTTTAAACGATTTAACCTGAACATCCAGAAAATCTGGATATTGAGGTATGTTTTTAGTAGAGGCAAAATTTAATCTTTCAGTCTGATTTGTTATCATCTATGGACAAAATTTTGATTAAAAAAAAGTAATTTTTTGTGTAAAACACGGTGTAATCTATACTTTCTTTTTACAATCAACACCTCTTAAAAATGAACCAAGTTCGCTCATTTCGTTCTTCGTATTGATTACAAGTTTATTTCGTATTATACGCTCTATAAGATAAAATTTAGAGTGCAAATTTATTATACGAAAATGGTTTAGGTCTCTGAAAGTGTATTTCAAGACCTAAACCTATTTTATAAAGCGAGAAGAATTATTTTAATTCAACTACAGCTCCAGCTTCTTCTAAAGATTTTTTAAGACCTTCAGCCTCATCTTTAGAAACGCCTTCTTTAACATTTGAAGGTGCACTATCGACTACATCTTTAGCTTCTTTAAGACCTAAACCTGTAAGTTCTTTAACCATTTTTACAACAGCTAATTTAGAAGGACCAGCTTCTTTTAATACTACTGTAAATTCTGTCTGAACTTCTTCAGCTGCAGCGTCTCCCCCACCACCTGAAACAACTACTGCTGCAGCTGCTGGTTCGATACCATACTCGTCTTTTAATATTGTTGCTAATTCGTTAACTTCTTTTACAGTTAAGCCAACTAATTGTTCTGCGAATTGTTTCAAATCTGCCATTTTTTCTATCGTTTTAAAATGATTTGTAAATTATATTTTGTTTATTGTGCGCAATTTAAATTAATAATTTTTTGGTTATTACCTCCAATTATTAAGCAACCTCTTCTCCTTTGAATTGGTTTTGTAGAGCCGAAATAACTCTTTGTGCTGGTGATTGAAGCAATCCAATGATTTCGCCAATAAGCTCTTCTTTAGATTTAATGGTTGCCAGGGCATCCAATTGATTATCTCCAATATAAATTTCAGCATTAATGTAAGCTCCTTTTAAAACAGGCTTATCAGATTTTTTTCTAAAATCTTTAATTATTTTTCCAGGGGCATTTGCAACATCTGAAATAAAGATAGCACTGTTTCCAGTTAATACAGATGGTAAATCACCATAATCATTTGGTGAAGCTTCCATTGCTTTTGCAAGCAAAGTATTTTTAACGACCTCTATTTTAATTCCTGCTTTAAAGCAAGCTCTTCTTAAGTTTGAAGTTGTTTCTGCATTAAGTCCAGAAATATCAGATACATAAATAATATTTGTACCAGCTAACTGTGCAGTTAAATCTTCAATCGCGATTGATTTTTCTTCTCTAGTCATACTAAAAATTTTTAACTACCAATTATACTGCTTTAGGGTCCAAAGCTATTGCTGGACTCATTGTGCTTGTAAGGTGAATACCTTTTATGTATGTACCTTTAGCAGCAGTTGGTTTAAGTTTGATTAATGTTTGAATAATTTCGTGTGCGTTATCATAAATTTGCTCAGCACCAAAAGATACTTTACCAATTCCTGCATGCACAATACCAGTTTTATCAACTTTGAAGTCAATTTTACCAGCTTTTACCTCGGCAACAGCTTTTGCAACATCCATAGTTACAGTACCTGTTTTTGGGTTTGGCATTAAACCTCTAGGTCCTAAAATACGACCTAATGGACCTAATTTACCCATTACAGCAGGCATAGTGATGATTACATCAACATCTGTCCAACCGTCTTTAATTTTCTGAAGGTATTCGTCAAGACCAACATAGTCTGCACCAGCTGCCAAAGCTTCTGCTTCTTTATCTGGAGTAACTAAAGCTAATACTTTAACATCTTTACCTGTACCATGAGGTAGTGTAACCACACCTCTTACCATTTGATTCGCTTTTCTTGGATCTACACCCAAACGTACTGCGATATCAACCGATTCATCAAATTTTGCAGATGCTATAACTTTAATTAATGCAGCAGCATCTTTTAAAGAATATAGTTTGTTCTTTTCAATTTTAGAAACAGCCTCTTTTTGCTTTTTTGTCAATTTTGCCATGTCTTACGCTTGTTTTAGAGGAGAATCTCCAGTTACAGTTATACCCATAGATCTTGCTGTTCCTGCGATCATGCTCATAGCAGACTCGATTGTGAATGCATTTAAATCAACCATCTTATCTTCTGCAATTGCTTTGATAACATCCCAAGTAACGCTAGCTACTTTCTTACGATTTGGTTCTCCTGAACCAGATTTAAGTTTGGCTGCGTCCATTAATTGAACAGCAGCTGGGGGTGTTTTTACAACAAAATCAAAAGATTTGTCCTTATATACTGTAATTTGCACAGGGCAAACTTTACCTGGTTTATCTTGAGTTCTAGCATTAAATTGCTTACAGAATTCCATGATATTAACACCAGCAGCACCTAAAGCAGGTCCAACCGGTGGCGACGGGTTCGCAGCACCTCCCTTAACTTGTAGTTTAACTACTTTACTAATCTCTTTAGCCATTTTTTTTAAAAATTTAACACATTAACAATGGAAGCGTTAATGTGGTTTATTATAGATGTAACAAAATTATACTTTTTCAACTTGCATAAATCCTAATTCTAATGGTGTTTTTCTTCCGAAAATTTTAACCATTACTTCAAGTTTACGCTTTTCTTCATTAATTTTTTCAACAACTCCATTGAAACCGTTGAAAGGACCATCAATAACTTTTATCGTTTCTCCCAAATTGAATGGTACTAAACGAGTATCGGTATTGACAGCTAACTCATCTACCTTACCTAACATTCTGTTTACTTCAGAAAGTCTCAAGGGAACTGGTTCTCCGCCTTTGGTCTCTCCTAAGAAACCAATTACACTTGTTATTGACTTAATAATATGAGGTATTTCACCTATTAGATTTGCTTCAATCATTACATAACCAGGAAAATACACTTTATCCTTGATTATTTTTTTTCCTTCTTTAACAGAAACTATCTTTTCAGTAGGAACTAAAACTTGCGAAACATAATCTCCCATTCCTAATCTAGTAATTTCGGTTTCGATATAAGCTTTTACCTTATTCTCTTGACCGCTTACTGCTCGAACAACATACCACTTTTTCAAATTAATATCTGTCATAATAAAAAATTATGCTTTTAACCAGCTAAAAAAACCAGCTAATGATTTTGCGAAAACCTCATCTACTCCCCAAGTTGCTATAGCAAACAATACGGAAAAAAGAGCAACAACAATCGTAAGACGTTGTACTTCGGCCCATTCTGGCCATGTTACATTTGATTTTAACTCTTCAAATGCTTCTGATATGTAATTAACAACTTTTGTCATTGTGATATGTTTTTTATGGCACGGGCGGAGGGATTCGAACCCCCATCAACGGTTTTGGAGACCGCTATTCTACCCTTGAACTACGCCCGTAATTTAAAAAAAGCCAGTGTTGCTATTCACAACACTGGCTTTATATTATAAATAGTATTAACCTACAATTTCTGTAACTTGTCCAGCACCTACAGTTCTACCACCTTCACGGATAGCAAAACGTAAACCAACGCTCATTGCGATTGGGCTTAACAAAGCAACATTAATAGTTAAGTTATCTCCTGGCATAACCATCTCTACACCTGTAGGCAAAGTAATTACACCAGTTACATCCGTTGTACGAACGTAAAACTGTGGACGGTAGTTATTGTGGAATGGTGTGTGACGACCACCTTCTTCTTTTTTCAAGATATATACCTCAGCTTTAAAAGTAGCGTGTGGTTTTACTGATCCTGGCTTAATGATAACCATTCCTCTTTTGATAGATTCTTTATCAACACCTCTTAACAATAAACCTACGTTATCTCCAGCTTCACCTCTATCAAGGATTTTACGGAACATTTCAACTCCTGTAATTGTAGAAGTCAATTTTTCAGCTCCCATACCAATGATTTCAACAGCATCTCCTGTATTAGCAATACCTGTTTCGATACGACCTGTAGCAACAGTTCCACGACCAGTAATTGTAAACACATCTTCAACTGGCATCAAGAAAGGTTTTGCAGTATCACGAACTGGCTCTTCAATCCATGTGTCGCAAGCTTCCATTAATTCAATAATTTTTGGCACCCAAGCAGCATCATTGTTTAATCCTCCTAAAGCAGAACCTTGAATAACTGGACAATTATCTCCATCATATTCATAGAAAGATAATAAGTCTCTAATTTCCATTTCAACAAGTTCTAACAATTCCTCATCATCAACCATGTCTACTTTGTTCATAAAAACAACCATTCTAGGAATACCTACTTGGCGACCTAAAAGGATGTGCTCACGTGTTTGTGGCATTGGTCCATCTGTAGCAGCAACTACTAAGATAGCACCGTCCATTTGAGCAGCACCTGTAACCATGTTTTTTACGTAATCCGCGTGACCAGGACAGTCAACGTGAGCGTAGTGACGGTTAGCAGTTTCATACTCTACGTGTGAAGTATTAATTGTAATACCTCTTTCTTTTTCTTCTGGTGCATTATCAATTTGATCAAATGATTTTGCTTGACAGTAACCAGCATCAGATAACACTTTAGTTATTGCTGCAGTTAAAGTTGTTTTTCCGTGATCCACGTGCCCAATTGTTCCAATGTTTAAGTGGGGCTTGTTACGGTTAAAGGTTTCTTTTGCCATTTTACTTAATTTTAAATCTTGTTATTTATTAGTGTTCGAATTTATTATTTTTTGAGCCAACTACGGGAATTGAACCCGTGACCTCTTCCTTACCAAGGAAGCACTCTACCCCTGAGCTAAGTCGGCAGTTTTTAGATTGCAGATTGCAGATTTAAGATGTTAGAAAAATCTAACTTTAAAATCTGCCTTCTAAAATCTGCCATCTGGCTTGGTGGGGAGAGCAGGATCACTCCGTTTCTCTCCGTGATCCTGTGAGGCATAGCCTTACTCAAACTTTTAATTCAAATTTACTCGAAAGCGAACTTTCGGATAAATTCTCAATAAAAATTTGTGGGGAGAGCAAGATTACTCCGTTTCTCTCCGTGATCCTGTAAGGCATAGCCTTACTCAAACTTTTAATTCAAATTTACTCGAAAGCGAACTTTCGGATAAATTCTCAATAAAAGTTTGTGGGGAGAGCAGGATTCGAACCTGCGAAGTTCACACAGCAGATTTACAGTCTGCCCTCGTTGGCCGCTTGAGTATCTCCCCAATTTATTGATTTTACAATACTGTATAAGAACAAATTTCGAAATGATTCGAATGTTACTTTTTGAGCCGGCGGAGGGACTCGAACCCACGACCTGCTGATTACAAATCAGCTGCTCTAGCCAACTGAGCTACGCTGGCAAAATCAATAAAAAAAGTCCGCTATTTCTAACGGACTGCAAATGTATAAATTTTATCTCTCAATCAAAACATTTTTTTAAAAAAAAATAAGATTAAATATGATCTCTAATTTTTTCTTTTCTTTTTACCAATAATCTTTCCAGAGATTCCGCCGAAAGCGCTACTGCTTCTTCAAATGTCTTACATTGATTCTTTACCAAAAAATCATCTCCAGGGACAATAATTTTTATCTCTACAGACTTATTTTCCTTGTCACTTGTTTTTTCTACTTTCAAAAAAACCTCTGAAGAGACAATTTTATCATAATACTTTTCTAATCTGTCTAATCTTTCTTGAACAAAATCAACTAATTTTCTGTCAACAGTAAAGTTAACTGCCTGAACATTTACCTTCATAATATATATTTTAATTGGTTAAACATTTTTTGAACTATTTCTGATTCCTTGGATGCGCTCCTTCATATACTTTTTTTAGCTCTGATAAACTACTATGAGTATAAACTTGTGTTGAAGCCAAACTTGAATGTCCTAATAATTCTTTTACTGAATTTAAATCCGCGCCATTATTCAATAAATGTGTCGCAAATGTATGTCTTAAAATATGTGGACTTTTCTTTACCTTTTCGGAGACTGTACTAAAGTAAGTATTTATTAATCGATACACAAAGGAATCATTCAATTTTAACCCTTTTTTTGTGAGAAAAAAATAGTCAATATCTGTAATTATCTCTAGATGTGCTCTTTCCTTAAAATATGAATTAATTTGATTTGAAACTATTGGCAACAACGGAAGGATTCTTTCTTTGTTTCTTTTACCGAGAACTTTTATTGTATTGTTATTGGCATTAACGTTTGCTGTTTTTAAATTCACTAATTCCGTTCTTCGAATGCCAGTGGTATAAAACAAATCAATAATTAACTTATTTCTTGTTTCTTCAAAACCAACTGGGTTTTCTATTTGATGCAAAACAGCATCTACTTCTTTCTCTGAAAAAGGGATTTGAATTATTTTAGGCGTTTTTAATGCTTTGTGTTTTAGCAAAGGACTTGCTTCTATTTGTTTCGTTTTTAAAAGGAATTTGTAAAATGCCTTTAAAGAAGCAACCTTCCTATTAACTGTGCTATTTGAAACATGATTATCTACTAGCGAAACAATCCAGCTTCTAATCTGGCTGTAGTTTGCCTGATCAATATTTTCTTGTTCAAAATTACTCTTATTAAATGACTCAAAGAAACCGATGTCATTCATATATGCATTGACGGTATGTGGAGAATATTTTTTCTCCAATTGCAGATAATCTTTAAATGATTGAAAGTTGTTAGTCATATAATAAGATTGCTTTACTTCGGTTTCTCGAAACTTATCGCAATAACAAGTCATAAAAAAACCGTTAGTATCAAAGGTATTAAACTTTAATGGCTAACGGTATTATTCTAACAGAAAATAATTAACTATTCTCTATGTTGTCTCTCATATTCTGGATATAAGCAGCTTTTTGAATCTTTGCTCTGTTGGTAACTGATGGTTTTATAAAAGCAGTACGTGCTCTTAGTTGACGAACAGTTCCTGTTTTGTCAAATTTTCTTTTATAGCGCTTTAATGCTCTATCGATATTTTCTCCGTCTTTAATTGGTATAATTAACATAATATAGACACCTCCTCTCGTTAAGGGTGCAAAAGTAACTATTAATTATGAATTATGAGTTATGAATTATGAATTATTTTCTTGAGATGAAAGATAATAGACGAAGAGATGAGAGATGAAAGACAAAACAAAAGAGCCAAGATACAATTTTCTTGATTCTTGGCTCTTTTATCTATTATCTATCTGTCTATTATCTCTTAGTCTATTTCAAAATATTCCTCGAAATCACGACTTTTTGAATTTCGGTAGTTCCTTCGCCAATAGTGCATAGTTTGGCATCACGATAAAATTTTTCTACTGGATAATCTTTAGTATAGCCGTAGCCACCGTGAATTTGAACGGCTTCATTGGCTACTTTGACACACATTTCAGAAGCATACATTTTGCTCATAGCGCTTAGAGTAGTCATTTTTCGATTCTGATTTTTCAAGAAAGCAGCTTTATGTAACAATAATTCCGAGGCTTCAATTTCGGTAGCCATATCGGCCAATTTGAAAGCTATTGCTTGAAATTCGCTAATTGCTTTGCCAAATTGATGCCTTTCTTTCGAATATTTTAATGAAGCTTCATAAGCGCCTTTTGCAATTCCGAGTGATAATGCTCCAATAGAAATTCTTCCACCATCTAAAATTTTCATGGATTGAATAAAACCATCTCCTACTTCTCCTAAACGATTTGTATCGGGAATTCGACAATCATCAAAGAATAATTCGGCAGTTTCACTGGCACGCATACCTAACTTATTCGCTTTTTTTCCTGAAGTAAAACCTGGAGTCCCTTTTTCGAAAACAAAAGCAGTCATGCCTTTGGAATCCCCTTTTTCTCCAGTACGAATAATTACAACTGCAATTTCAGCTGAAATTCCGTGTGTTATAAAATTTTTAGACCCATTTACGACCCAATAATCACCCTCCTTTACAGCGGTCGTATTCATACCGCCAGCATCGGAACCTGTTCCGTGCTCTGTCAATCCCCATGCACCAATATGTTCGCCTGAGGCTAATTTTGGAATCCATTTTTTCTTTTGTTCTTCAGTTCCAAAGGTCAGAATATGGTTAGTACACAAAGAATTATGTGCAGCAACAGACAATCCAATTGAAGGATCTACCTTCGAAATTTCTTCAACTATCGTAATATATTCATGATAACCCAATCCCGAACCACCCAATTCTTCGGGAACTAAAATACCCATAAATCCCATTTCACCTAATTTTTTAAACAAAGGGATAGGTAAAATCTGGGCTTCATCCCATTCCATTATATAAGGCCTGATATTTTTTTCGGAAAAATCTCTAATAGATTGAGCAATCATAGATTGCGTTTCGCTGTAATCGAAGTTCATTGTAGTAAAGTTGATTTTAAAAGACCAAATATACGGCTATAATACTTGCTTTTTCAATAGACAATCCTTTAATTTTTGTTAAATCGTCTGCATTCTT
Organism: Flavobacterium sp.; assembly: GCF_046155325.1. Lineage (GTDB taxonomy): Bacteria > Bacteroidota > Bacteroidia > Flavobacteriales > Flavobacteriaceae > Flavobacterium. The sequence goes on along the minus strand of NZ_JBJXDQ010000162.1, from coordinate 7,308 downwards.
AAAATCTCCATTCATACTTCTGAAAGTTACAATCTGCTTGGCAACTTGATAATTGAAATAAGGAAATTGAGATAACTCTTTTATGGATGCATTATTAATATCTATTTTTTTTAAATTGGGATAACCCAAAACTTTAAAATGAGTATTTAAATTTTCGATTACTTCTGGCGATAAACCCCAAACATCGTTCATTTGATTCATAGAAACAAAACCGCCCAAACTTTCTTTGAATTTTAATATCCGTAGCGAAATTGCTTCGCCTACTCCATAAATTTTGATTAAATCCTCTTTTGTTGCTAGATTTATATCGATTACAACTATTTTTTCTTTTTTAGCGAAAGCAAACTTTGGAGATTCTTTAAAATTTTTAAACTCTTTTTTAGTATTCACCCAATCCGGAAATTTAAAATATGGCGAAATTGCATGTAATAAGGAATCCGAAACTTTTGTTACAACTTGAAATTCTTGAGGTGAATTAACATATTTGTTTTCTTTTCTAAAAGCCAAAAGTCTATCTATTTCTGCAACCGACATTCCTAATTTATAGCCTTTAAAATCGGTTATGAAATTAGGATTGAAAGGATATATTTTTGGAATATAACTTAGTTTTTCTTGTTTTAACGAATCTATTTGATGTTGCAACGAAAGCCATTGCTCTTTTTCTTTAGAGTTTGTTTCTAAAAAAATAAAGTCTATAAAATAATAACTTATTTGAAATGCAATTATGAGTACGAGCAGACAAAAAATCCCAGTTCGTTGATTTCGAGTAAACACAAAATAAGATTTAATAGTGTCAAATGCCATTTTTTTAATTCCTCTTAGATTTAGTTTAGTCTCTAAAAATAGAGAAAATTATATAAGAAAAAACAATAAAAAACATATTTTTTAAAAACCACAGGTTTAGTTGTTTAAAAACATACAAAAATGAATATATTTGAAACTTAGTAACCTTAAACCAAAACACATGTCTATCTGGAAAAGAAAACCATTAGCCCTGCTTTTAGCCGAAGCCGCAGATTCTGAAAAAGGATTGAAAAGAACATTAACAGCCTGGTCTTTAATAGCCTTAGGAATAGGCGCCATTATTGGTGCGGGATTATTTGTAAGGACTGCAATGGCCGCATCACAAAATGCAGGTCCATCGGTAACCATTGCTTTTATTGTAGCAGCTATCGGCTGCGCATTAGCAGGTTTGTGTTATGCAGAACTTTCATCTTCTATACCTATATCAGGAAGTGCTTACACCTACACTTATGCTACAATGGGAGAATTTATGGCTTGGATAATAGGCTGGGATTTGATATTAGAATATGCTGTAGGAGCAGCGACAGTTGGAATTGCCTGGAGTGAATATCTAAATAATTTGTTGGTTAATGTGCTTCATTTAAATCCTATTCCCTATTCTTTATCACATTCTCCTTTTCAATCTAATATAGAAACTGGTGAAACAGGTATAATCAACTTACCTGCCTTATTTATTGTTGGAATAATCAGTTTACTGCTGATAAAAGGAATTCAGGAATCAGCATTTGTAAACGGTGTTATAGTAGTTTTAAAAGTCGTGATTGTTATTTTAATCATTTTTATTGGTTGGAATTTTGTTAATCCTGCAAATCATACTCCTTATATTCCACCAAGTTCTATTTTTACTGATGAACATGGTATTGACCATCACTTTGGAGGTTTTTGGGGAATAATTGGGGCTGCTGGAACCGTTTTCTTTGCTTTCATCGGGTTTGATGCTGTAAGCACCGCTGCTCAAGAAACTAAAAACCCAAAAAGAAATATGCCAATAGGTATCTTAGGTTCCTTAGCTATTTGCACCATATTGTATATTCTTTTTGCTCATGTTTTGACAGGTGTTGCCACTGTAGAAGATTTTAGAACTGGCGGTAAAGAGGCTTCTGTTGCTTTTGCTATCAACAAATATATGATAGGATATGAATGGTTAGGACAATTGGTTACAGTAGCTATTTTAGCCGGTTTTTCATCGGTGATTTTAGTGATGTTATTAGGACAATCGAGAGTGTTTTATTCGATGGGAAAAGATGGTTTATTGCCTAAAATGTTTAGTGATTTACATTCAAAATACAAAACTCCTTATAAAGCAAATATTGCCATATTAGTCATTGTTGGGGCGTTTGCAGCCTTTGTACCTGGTGATATTGTGGGAGATATGACAAGTATTGGAACATTATTTGCATTTGTGCTGGTTTGTATCTCTGTAATTGTTTTGAGAAAAACAGAACCTAATATGCAACGTGAATTCAAAACTCCTTTTGTTCCTCTAGTACCATTATTAGGAGTTGCAGCTTGTGTTTTGATGATGGTAGGACTTGGATGGACTAACTGGTTACGACTTTTTGCATGGATGGCATTAGGCGTGATAATCTATTTTATTTACAGTAAGAAAAACAGTAATTTGAACAACCCTAAATAATTAATAAACATCTCACAATTAAAAAAGGGATTATAAAGTACTACACTTTATAATCCCTTTTTTTTATTTAAACTTATTTACAAATCAAAAACTGATGAGCGTTTGGCTCGAATTAAATCTTTTAAGCGCATCCAAAATGCTAACGTTAAATATACAGCAAACCACAATCCTGCGGTTACAAAAGACAAGTATATAAAAAACAACCTAACATTACTGGTTCTCATTCCTAATGTATCGGCTAGCCGTGAGGAAACATGAAAACCATGTTTTTCAAAAAAAAATTTAAGGCGTAGCACTGTTGACATCTTTGGGTTATGGGTTATGGGTTATGGGTTATGGGTTATGGGTAAAATTACAAAATTTATGAATCAACAAATTAACTTTTTTTCAATAATTCCATTCCAATTGAACATTCTAAACAGCGACTATTGTTACAATATTCATTTTTAAGTTGTAATAAAGATTGGGATTCAAAAACGTTTTTTGGCTTTATTCCAAAGGAAATAAACTTATCTAAAATTGCGTTTTTTTCTGGCGCTACTTGATCTATAAGCAGCAGAATATCATCTGAAATTTCTTTGCCTTGACTTTTTGAATAAGCAAACTGAATCGGAATAATAGTATTTATTAAAATTAGATCAATAAATGATTTCGATAATTGTTTTTTCTTTTTAGGACTAATTTTATCGAATTGATAGTGATCTAACCAATATGATGAAGCTGAAATATTAAATATATCATATATGCTTTTTAAGCTCATAGTGGCAATTATTAGTGAAAATAAATTTTGATGTTTATGGTATACATTTGCCAATTGCGACAGTCGTATTGTGGGGAAATTGTCTGGACGAAGCTTAAAAAACTGCAATGGTTCAATCCAATCTTTCTCTAATTGATATTTATTTATCAAATAAAAATACCTGAATTTTAAGTCTTTAAAATAGACATCTTCTTTTTCTGAATCTAACAAACCTGCAGCACCAAAAAAAAGAGCTTCAATGTTTTCTAATTCAAAACTTTCTTTTCTAATTATTGAAAACGGTATAGACTGCGCTATTTTTAAAAAAACAGCACCATTAACATTGAGTCCAAAATTTTTTGCTAAAAGACAAAACAAAACAGCCTCCCAATCATGATTTGTTTTTTCTAGTAATTCAATTACGGGGCTAAGCTTTCGTTCTAATCGCTCAAAAAACAAACGTTCTTGCCAATTCCTTAGCACAAACTTATCAATTTCATTTATTTGTTTTTCACAAAAAATCCATGATTTAGGGGCTATTAGGTTTTGATAATTGGCAATTGTTGTTGGCTCTACATATTGCTTAAGCTCCAAAACTGGAATTTCGGTATTGTTTTTTCGGAAGATTTCGGTGTCATGTTCCCAAACAACATGTAGAATTACATTTTCATATGCCTTATCTCGTTCATGATGATGCACATACCAATCTGACGATTTAAGGTGTATTTCTACATTTCCTGCCCATTTTTGATTTCCAATGGTGATTTGAGCATTAAAGAAATCAGGTCCTGAAAGTTCTAGATATTGCCCTGAGTTGATAATGGTAATTTTATCTCCATCGAAAGTCTTCAAATTTAAGGTGTCGAATTTTTTAAATTTCCATAAGTAATGTAGAAATTCTTCTTTCATTGTTTCGCTTTTCGATTAAAAACTAAAGTACTAAAAAAAGAAATACAGTTGTAATTAATTTGTTAGACTTCTTGACAATTAATTATCGCATCAGAAATAACTTAGCACAAGCTCGTGCATCAGATAAGGCTTCGTGATGATTGAGTTCAATATTCATTGCGCGACAACAATCATTCAATTTAGTTGGTTTTATTCCTTTAGCTCTATAAACTTTTACGGTACATTCCCAACGAGAACTAATATTTAAATCTTGGTAATTTAAGCCATTAAGAACCATTGATTTGGTTAAAACATTGCGGTCAAAACTTTCGTTATGTGCAACTATTGTTCGGTTTTGTAGTCGTTTTTGAATTTCAGGAAAAACTTCCAGAAAGTTTTTTGCTGTAATAGTATCTTTAGGATAAATTCCGTGAACAGCAATCGTATATGGCGAGTATATGTTACCAGGTGGTTTTATTAATGTTACAAACTCATCTATAATAATTCCGTTTTCGACAGTAACAATCCCAACAGAACATGGATGGTACCCAACAGCGGTTTCAAAATCAATTGCTGTAAAATCCATAAAATATTATTCGAAGAAATTCCAAACTACACCAAACCGAATCATAAAATCACGATACGGATTGTTTGGAGCGGCGTAGAAATTGTTTCCTGTAAGTGAAGAGTTAAAATGCTCCGCTTTAAAATAAATTCGGGTTCTTTGTATCCGGGCATTTACAAAAAAATCAATATTGGGGTAATTGCCTATCTCTTTTCTGTTTTGAACAAAAAATTCGCCAATTACTGGGTTATAATCATTGGCATAATAGTTTGTAAAATAATTAAACACAAAACCTGTTTGTAAATACAGCGCTTTTTTAAACATATAACCCGAATAATACAAGCTATTTCTAGTCACAAGCTGTGGTACATTCAAGATGAAATCCTGTTGCTCTACTTTTTGATATAATACTGTATTATCTAATGCAAATTTTCCGAATCTAAACTCTTTATTAATCTTGAAAGAAAAATAATTAATGGTTTTATCATATTGCTCAGGCGAAACTAATTGAATAGACGTATCAGTAGAAGTGTCTGCAAAATACAAATGATCATCCATTTTAGCCAATTGAAGGGATGCATTAAAAAGAGGTGAATTCAAATTTGCACTTATGATATTATTTTTTTCATTCTTAAAAGAATTTGACCAATTATAATTTACATAACTACTTTGATACAATTCAAAATTATTATTGGGCATAGAATTTATATTTTGGTAACCAAAAGACAGTTGGCTTTCATCATTAAAACTATAAAATAATGTAGCATCTAAATTAGATAATGATTCGTTGCCTAAAGATCTTGTATACAAAAACCTGCCTTTCCATTTTTGGCTTTCATAATCATATTGCCCACCCACAGTATTGATATTTTGATTTAATGAAGCTGGGATAATGCCATTAGAACGTATTAAAATTTTATTGTAATAATAATTAGTTTTAAAGTCTTCGGCAAAGAACTTGAACTTTCCTAAAAGTGTATTTTCATATGTTATTCCAACAATATTGTGGGTTTTATTATATCGGGTTTGGTCATTTATACCGCTTGTTAAATAGGAATTGCCAAAACGGTTTAAGGTTGTAGATCCTACAGTAGAAGCAACGGTAGCTTGATTGTACTCAAAATATTTATGCTCATAATTAAACTGATGGGAGAGATACAAATTAGTAGTTCCTTTTGTTGGATTGATTCTGAAATGATGGTCTATAAAAAAACGTTTGCCTTTTAAATATGATTTAGCATTGGTTAAATACACTTCTAATCGCTCCCTATTATCAAAACTGATATCTTCACTTTCAAAATCATCAATAGTGGTAATACCTCCATTTTCTTCATTCAAAATATCTTGAGCGGTGAAATGAGCATTGGCAAAATAGCGCTGGTTTTTCGAATTATAACTCGTTGTAAATCTAAAATTTCCGCTACTCGACAACTGATTAATATACCTTCCTTCTGATCGCAATCCTTTGTATGCGATTGAAAAATTAAACCTGGGTGTTATATTTAGACTCAAAAAAGAATCAGCCGACTGTCCTTGTTTCATAACCGACTTGAAATACAACTCAGTTACAGGTGTTGCTACTGAACAATAACGGATTTGATTGGCCTCTATAAAATTAAAATGTTTGGCCTTGAAGCCAAATTCAGGATAGGGCGATAAATCAGCTAAATTGTTATGTAAAGTATTATAGGTTTGTCCTTCGTTGGGAAAAGCTATCAAACCAAAAGTGTCTCGTCGCAAATAATTATGACTGTATTCTTTTTGTATGGTTAGTGAAGTATCAATATAAGTAGTATCTCGCTCTAAACTAATAAAACGATACAGGTCTAAAGTAGCTACTTTTGGTTTTGGTTTTGATACTACCGAATCCGTTTGCCTAATATAACTACTATTACTATCGCTATTTGGGGTGTTGGCTTTGTTTTTAAAATCCTTTTTTTGGGAAAATAATACCATAGGCAAGGCAAAAACAAAGAGGAAAAGGAAAATTCTCATTGGACTAGATAGCTTATTTGGCACTAATTTATATATTTTTAGTAAGGCAAAGGTAAATGAAAATATACACAATCAAAAAAACAGTCTCATTTAAAGAGTCTTTTTTGAAAACAACTAAATACATATACTTCATTAGACAAATCAAAAGAAAGATCCTTTGTGTTTTCAACTAAACTAATCTTTAAAAATAGGCTATATTATAATTATTGTGATTAAAGAACTTAACAACAAACTCACTTTATACAAAAACAGCGCTCGATTAATGCGAATACCATTTATTATTTCCTAAAATATAAGCAAATTAAAAAGTATTAAATTTATATTTTAATCTCTTTTTTTTTATAATTCGTATTTTTTGACGATTTAAATGCGAATTTACACCTTACATCACCCGTGAAAATGACAAAAAAACAGCCTAAAAAACACATCAATAACACATCAAATGAGGCCGTTTTCGAAAAATACCCTTACTTAGGATTTTTAGGCAATTTGAAAAATCCTTTTATTTCAAGTGGTTCAAGTGTTTTTTTTAAAAAATTCTAGACAATTTTTCTTGTAGTGTTTTTGTATAGTTGCCTTACATCGCAAAAACGTAATTTGACTGCAATCACTTTATATCTTGCAACCCTAAATTATTAACTAAATCATAATATTATGAAAAAATTACTTTTATTTATTTTC
>NZ_JBJXDQ010000161.1:0-17547 GCF_046155325.1 Flavobacterium sp. | reverse complement strand
TTTATTATTTATAGTATTAATAATTTTATATATTCCAGATTTTAACATACTTTACCCTTACCTTTAATTATTAATGGACATGACAATCCCCAATTATTTTTTTCTATTTGGCTAAGAAAAAATTGGGGTCTAAACATACAAGTATGAAGTGGGCCGGACACTCGCTTGAACCAAGATAAGCGTTCGGTTAAATAACTCTTAATCCATTTTTTTTCATCGCCGCCGCTCGACGGTTTTCTTTCTGTGAACTTCTGCATTAAAAATGGAGTCATTTGTCCCGAGTGCAAATAACTATCTATTATAACACCAACAGACAATACTTCTTTAAATCCATTATCTTCCGCCCAGTCTAGTGCAGGCCGTAAATAAACCTCATTAAATATTTCATCTTGAGAATCTTTCATTACTTGTTCCGCCCCGGCGGACACCAACCCCTTGATAAACTCAGTATCGTTTATTAAAATACCCTTACTGAATTTATCTAATCTTTTTTTAAACATGTCGCTTAATATTCCGCCTTTTTGAATATATCTAACAACTACTTTTTTAAGGTTCCCGCCATCACAAGTAAAACCACGCGATAAAGTTAATTGTCTACGCCCCCCATTTCCGTCTTTATAAATATAGATTTTATTATATTCAGTTTCAGGACTTCCACTATCGTTTTCTGCCAAATTTAAAAATCTACTAAAAATTTTAAGATTTTCTTCCGTAATCATTTTTAATCCTCTGAATTATTAATTTTACTAAATGGCCGACGCATTGGCGCATCATCTTCACCCTCGCGATATACATGCTCTATTCTTTCTTCTTTTATATTAATATTTTCATTTAAAGTTTCCATTTTTTCTTCTTTGCTAGTTAAAATCTCGGACAAAGCGGAAGTAGAAACGCTTGATGAATTATTATTACTTATAGTTACGAGTCCCGACGCTCCAAGCATTACTGAAATAATTAAAGCTAAAACAACATAAAAATCGTGATGTATGGTCACAAAACTTGTATAAGATTCTTTAGGTAAAAAAAATAACATTGTAGTAGCAAATAGAAATCCCAAAACTATAATTATTACCGCTATAATACATAAAGTAAATTTTGAGCTAGAAAAATGGTTTATTGCCCCCAAAGCTTCTTTAACTGCAGGGTCTTTTATACCCGTTGGTATAACTCCTTTTCTTGCCCACCATGTTAAATTATTTGCTATATTTTTTATCGAGTTAAACATATTATTTTAAATATTATTTTGTAAACCCTTTGTTAATCCATTTTAATAAACTATTTCCTACGCTAGTAATTACACTAAATAAACTCGTAAAAATATTAATTAATAGTGGGATTGCAGCCGGGAAAAAGATACAAACCGCGATTACCCCCGCGATTCCCAAAATACTAAAAATTTCAAACCCCCATTTTAATCCCGAAAATAACCCCCCAAACCAATCCTTTTTTGAATTGGCGGCTTTCTGAATAATATTAGACTCTTCTTTTATTACCGTGTCAACCCGCCCCGAAAATTTTTCATTTTCTTTTTTTTCTTTAATTATTTGATTTTTTAATTCTTTATTTTCTTCAAGTAATTTATTAAATTCTAATGAATTTTCCACTACAACAATTTTATTAGCAGCAATTTCAGGTAAAATAACTAGGTTTTCACCCAATGAAGTTTCAGGAGTTGAAAAATAACGGCCCGTAATATCCACAATTATATTTTTTGTTGGATTTACTTTTGCTTCTTTTAATTCTCCAGATTTTGGCTGACTTTTGACTGGAACTTTAATCGGTTTAACTTCGATTTTTTTATCTGGAGGCGGGACTAACCGAACTAATTCTACAGAATATCTAAACGCAATATCGTAGCGTGATTTTTGAAATCCATCATGAATGGCATACACGGCCTGACTAACCGCCTCATTTTTCTTGTTGACTGTTGAATTACAAGAAGTTAATAAACAACTAATTAAAATACTAGAACAAACAACATTTATCCAACGAATCTTATTCATAATGTTATTTATATATTTTATAAATATCGAGATATGTCCAAAGTTCTAAAAGTGCCGTCCGCGCCGCCGTTACGCTGAATTCCTCCGTATTCAGCTTAAGCCGCCTACGCCCGCCGTTAGCCATTTTGATTTGAATGTAAACATTAAGCGTATCCCGCCAAGCTGTAGGATTTTGGCGCATGAAAGTTTGGCCTCCAATGGTTTCCTCTATTTCCTCGAAAGCGATAGGAAAGGCGGCGCTAGGATTGATTTCCGTGGAAACTACCTTCTCCCCAACGCTCAGCAACCCATTTAGCGCCGCAACGGTAATATCCCAATTTTGACGCTGGCTTTCGTCTAGCGTCTCGCGGTTAACGCTTTCTACAGGGGCGGAAACATTACCCTCCCGTTTTAACAATCGGGCGGTTTGGGAGTTGAATAGGATTGCTTTCAGTTTCATAATTCTTAATTATTCGATTAGCTACTTCTTAAATTCAATCATACCTCTAATGGCGTGATTTGCGTTGTAGTTATCCGTTAGTGTGCCGCCCGAATTATTCCCCAACCAAACGCCAAGTATTTCATAAAATCCAAGGCTTGCCGCATTACTCTGCCATCCGGCTGGAATAGTTTCCCAATTAGAAACAAATTTAAAACTATCCGCCTTACCACCCGCCGCTCCCAAATCTGTTAAAGTCCCCAACAATCCCGTATTATTATCGGGGTAAGCAGTAGTGCCAAACCGCGTTCCGTGTAAAGATTCTTGAGTGCTAGTGCTATTCGTATTAGGTTTATTAAACCTTACATATACAGGAAATAAATCACTGGTAGGGTTACTTGTGTAAGCGATATATAGAGATACACGGAATTTCGTAAATTCATAGGGGATTATCGTGCCATATCCATCCGAGAAAGGATTAGTCTTAAATGGAGCGATTGTGCGCCCCGCTCCAGTTGCAACAGCGGTATTATTGTTATACTGTACTATCGGTAAAATAAATGGCGTTGTATCATTAACTGCCTCTTTTGTTACTAAATCAGAATTTCCAATAGCAGACCAATCGCTACCTAAATTTGAACTTGTTATTCCATCATAAGCATCCCATCCTTCGTATAGGTATTTATTTTCCCAATCAACTGTCGTGTCGTTATTGGTATCTTTAAGTTCTCTATAGTTCCAATCAACGCTTGAAACAGCGCTTTCATCGCGCAGTAATCTATCGTGCCAATCAACTGACTCCATATTTGAGTCGTCTTGAAGTTTCGTTACGTTCCACATAACGGTCGGAGAACCAACTGAATTTAACAGTTCCTTATCTTGCCAGTTTATTGTAATATCGTCGTTGTTATCAATCAACCGACGATTATACCAATCAACTGAATTCGACTCATCGAAATCGTATAAGATGCGATTGCTCCAATCAACTGACGGAGTACCAGCAGTTGAATAAACACCATTAGAGGTATATAGTTTGCTATCGCTCCAATTAACCGAAGGCGCACTAGAGGAGTCGTATAGTGTCCTGCCACCCCAATCGACGGCAATAGAGTTGCCGGTACTATGGAGTTTCCTAGTTTGATAATCCAATGAGTAAACTGTAGAATCAATTCCGGTATATGCCACCCCATTTGTAACAAACAATCGGCGCATATCCCAATCCACGGATTTTAGACCAATCGAGTCTATTAGCTTTTTGTCTTGGTTGTTAAAATGAACTCCGCCGGGTCTTGATCCTGCCACACCTCGATTGGTCTGAAATCCATCTAATAACCTTCTATTTTTCGTATCCAAACCGGTTGTTGTGAAATTAACATCATCACTAGTTGTACTAAATGCTGTTATATTTGCGGGATAAATGTTACTACCAAAGTTATAACTATTGCTGCCTCTCATGCCAATAGAAGCTGTCATTCCACTGATTAAATTTGGGTAGGGATAACTTGTATTGCCCGTTAAACGTATGAATCGTGCGTCTACATCCCGCTTACTAACAGCCGCCGTATTAACTATATTATCCCAATTTTTTTCATAATTGATTAAAAAATCACCCCCACTAATTGACCATCCTCCGCTCCCAAAAAGAATACCAGAAAATGTTTTGTTTCCGCTAATTATTTGATTTCCCGTTGTCATCATTACGCCAGAAGCAAAAGTAAGATACCCTGAAGGATTATTAATGTATAATGGATCGTTAATGGTTCCTACAAATGTAGTTAACTCCGTCTGATCTAACTGTTTTAATTTAATTAAATTCATATTTTTTTTATTTTTATTTTTTATATCTTGTCCAGCCTTTATACATGGGATATTTAAAAGTTTTTGAAACATAATTTCCGCTACAAGCATAAACACCCGCGCCGTTCCAACCATCATCAAAAGCATTATAATTTCCTGAAATTAGAATATTCATATTAGCTACTATATTTAATTAATAATTTTAATAATAAAAAAATAAACAATCCCCCCATATTAATAATTGGAAACCATAATATATTTAACGAAAGTATTGTAAATATCACGGATAACGGAACCGAAATACATATTGGACAAGTGATTAATTTGACTAAAAATTTATCTTTGTATATTCCTCGTAAAAAAGTTAAATATTGAGATTGTCCGCCATTTTTTATAATACTTTTATATTCATTTATCTTGGGTAGTTTTAATTTTAATAAATTACCATATTCGTAAATAACATCTGTTTCAAATGAAAAGAATAATATTAAAGATAACAGTAAGGTGAAAAATAATAAAGTCATTGTATTTATATTATATAATATAATATATTTACACTATTTAATAATACAATTTTCTATTAATAGTGTTATGCTATACTCCATAACAGCAAAGCTGCTGTAAATTCATCAACTTCATTTTGTTCTTGTAATTCGGTAGCTAACGATATATTCTCTACATTAGGCTCAGGTAATTCTTTTATATAGCTTTTAATACATTTTGCCCAATTTTCAGGTAATTCATTGGTAATCAAATGAGTTCCAATAGTTTTAACTTTATCTACAATATCTTCTGAAAAACCATATTTTTTAGTATAAGCCTTGGTTAAGTCATTTGTTATGACGTTAGCAAGTAAAATATTGTTTTTAAATTTATTAACATCAATTTGATATTTTTCTGAAGCTTTAACCGTGATGGTTCGCGGAGCGGTAACTCCTTGTGGCCGCCCGTCTTTATTTGACATAGCTTTTTTACCAAATTTAACTGGTTTTTTAACATCGGTGGCTCCATCAGGAACAGCATTCGGGTCCGCGCTTCCGCCGACCAAAGGATGAAACAGTCCATCTTTTCTTTGTTTTTTATAAACTTTTTGTCTATCTTCAATATTATCATTTATGGGTAATAATCCACTTTCTACAGCCTCAAATGTATCCTCGGCAGTTAATAATCCTAACTGAGCTAATTGAGCGACAAACCTATCTGAGTTTGACCGATCCTCCATATTGATTCTTTGAAATTTAGGCGTAGGAATTTCTTCATCCTTAAATCCTATAAGTTTGCCCACCCGTTTCATTTCATTAACTAAAAATTCATTTAGAAAAGTTTTTTGAGCATAAACTAACATTTGCACGAAAAGTCTCAATTTAATAGTTATGTTTGCAAGTTTTTTCTCACCATAAAATACATTCATTAAACCATCCATAATATCTTGGTCTAACTGATCATATTTGATACTACCAATAACTTTATTAATATCTGGAATAACAAAATCTATTTTAGTTGTATAATCTGAAATAAGTGTCCGCCCGCTCTGCTTTGTTCTGAATATATTTTTTAAGGCACTGTCAATTACGGGATTCATGCCGCCCTTATCTGGCTCATTACCGTGAGTAACTAACATAATTATAGATTCCACAGTTTTAGCTACTACGGCATCACATTTTTTAAATTCTAACTTTAAATTAATATCTTCCAATACTGGAAAACCCATCGGCATAGCAAACGGTTGATAGTCTTGTTTTTGGTAAAATAAAGGATATAAATGATCGGGATCAAGTCTTTCGTGAGTCATAGAACCATATTCGTCATGAATTAAGTCATGAAGACTTTTTTCTAAATCAATTTTAACTTCGCCTTTTTTAGTTAAGTTTTTTAATTTTTGTCTACTGCCTACATCCATTAATCTATAATAAATAGGAGTATAATTTTTTAAATCCGAATTATTCTGGATAGATAGTCCAGCCGGGTCTAATACTATATATTTAACAGGAATGTCAATAGTTTTAGCCGCCGTGGATTCTTTTTTATCTTTAATGTCCACAGATGTTTCCCCTGTCTCTCCGCCAGTTATAAATTTATCTACTCTGTTGGATTTAATTCCGCCATCATATCTATATAAAAATACATTGGAAGATAAAAATGATTCTCTAAAATATTGTTCTGTCAAATTAAATATATTAACTTTCTCAAACCATGCATTAAAAAAATCTTTTGACTCTTTGCTTCCGCCAAATAATTTAATACCACTATTAGCTAGAAAAGTCATAGCTTCTATAGTTTGTCTAAAAATAGGAACATTATACCACGCGGTTTGACATAAGCGAATAGCTTCACGGATATTAATAAATCCGTTCATATTTTGATATGGAAATCTTAACGCTATTAAATTATTGTATCTTAAAAGATTATAGGGTAAAGCACTGGAAGTTCCGTCATCACTTCTAAAATAAAAAGAATTGTTGTCAGATGCTAGAGAAACATCCCCGGTGCCGGAAACAGAACCGGAATAAGAAGCCCCAAAAGACTCGGCGGGACAATTATGGGGTTTAATATTTGATTCTTGGATATGCGTAGCCGCCGCCGTAGTAATCTGAGTATTAAGATTTTCTAGACTTTGGATTTGCTGACGTAAAATCTCAGATACGCTAGAACCAGTTTTTTCCGACTCAGCTTCTAGTAATTGAATTTGTTTCTCAGGTAGATAAAATTGTTTTCTTTTCATTTTTTAATATTTATATAGTAATTATGCATATACTTTACACCAAACGTCATGACGTTTAGCAAATTATATTAAAATTTTTAAAGAATTTTATTTAAAAATTATAAAATATACGGGCACCATTTATTATCATAATTAAATTTTTCATCGGTAGAAAACATATCAAAATAATATTTAGCCATTTGATTTCCCATAAAGAGAGTCGTCCAAAGATCGCGCCTCGTCTTTAATTTTCCAGTTTGCCTTCTTATATTTTGAGGTAATTCAAAGGTATGTGTTCCCTGTTCTGTTACTTTAAGTTGAATTAAACAACACTGTGCTTTCACATCTTTCATTAGATATTTTTGGTGTTCTAAAAATTCAATTTTTCTGGCTACATTATCTACCGATTCTTTTTCACCTGATAAAAATTTTAGCTTGTCAAAATTAGCGATGTTAGTATCTGAATACATACCCCATTTATTGTCGTCGGGCGTAGATGCAAACATAATTTTTTTAAATTCAATACAGTTTTGAAGATGTTCATTTGCTGCTCTTTTCCAATCATTTGTAAATTGTTGCGAATAACAAATTTTCCTAGCCATTTTATTATAAGACCGTCTTGCCTTATTTAACTCTTTAACATATTCTCGATCTTCAACATGGAAATCTGCTTCAAAAAAATCTAATTTTAGATTTTTATCTTTAAATATTTGAGAATCATTGCAAATTTGTATAAAAGATGCACCGCTGGCATCAATACTTATTGCATTTATATTAAAATTTTCTAAAAGATAAGCCAAATACTGAATATAATCAATAATATCAAGATCACAAGCTGCGAATTGGTGAACTAAATAAACTTTTCTATTTTCTTTGTCTAGTTTAAAAACAGACATACCAAAATGATCTGCGCTAGTAGATTTATTTAAAGAATTAGGATCAATTGACAATAAATAATCATCTTTAGAATTTCCAAATAGCTCAAAACTAGGATCGCTACCCTCAGCCAAAGTTGCATCTTCCATTTTTTTCATTCCAAAGAAAGAATCGCTATCTAACGGAAAAATTGCTCGATACTCTTTGTCAAATTCAATAGTCGAAAAAGATTTTTTTGCGCCTTCTATATTAGCTCTATCTAAAAGACCCTCTGGGGAAGCTTCGTAGGACATTTGAAAAATTCCATAACTAGCTAATTGGTTCTTTTCAGGATTTAATACATTCTCTTTATAAACTTTATAAAGTCTATACAAATATTCAAACTGATAAGTAGCAGAACTTAGTGCAATAAATTTATTATTTTTAAATACTGTTTTTTCTTCTTCTTTCATTAATCCGCGACTAACCAAATCTTCTTCCTGTTTTACTAAATTTTGACGTTTAATAGGATCAATATTAGTAGAAAGGAAGGGGATAATAACAGAAGTAATAATTTTTTCAGGAACGAACCCCGCTTCATCTAAAATAACAACATTAAAACGATAACCGCGAATTTTATCTCCAGAACTTCCAAGAGGTAAAGCAAAAACCTCCGAAGTTCCTATTTTTAATTGATTAATATCTGGGGCGCATTTCTCATCGGTAATAATTTGATGTAATAACGCCGCACCTTTTTTATTTTTAATTTTTTGTATTTCCTGAAACAGCTTTCTAGTATTTCTAAAAGACGGACCAATAATTCCTATTTTACTCCCCGGATAAACAATTGCGTATAAAATAATAAACACCGCCGCTATCCAAGTTTTTCCAGTTCCGCGCCCCATTACACATAGAACATTGTCTTTTTCAAATAACATTCTTAACAATAATTCTTGAAATGGATATAATTCTACACCGTCGCCACCTGCTCCAGTTAACAATTTAAAAGTAAAAGATAGATTGTGAATCAAAAACTTAGCAAGATAAATTTTAGTTTCTTTGTCGCTAAGCGATCCCTTTAATTCCGCTATCTCGGCGTTAACATCTAAAATTCTTTTTTTTACTTGCGGCTCTATAAATGACATTATAGTATTTTATCTTTTTTATATTTTATAACTAGTATTTTTTTAT
Organism: Flavobacterium sp.; assembly: GCF_046155325.1. GTDB lineage: Bacteria > Bacteroidota > Bacteroidia > Flavobacteriales > Flavobacteriaceae > Flavobacterium. The sequence goes on along the minus strand of NZ_JBJXDQ010000161.1, from coordinate 8,582 downwards.
AATACTTTTTTATCAATCAATAATTGAATATCAATCTTTTTAATTTTTTTACCTAATTTAAGAATGTATTCTGTAATTTGTGCCGCTTGTTTTCTTCCATCGCAAAATACAATTTGAAAATTTGAAAATTCTTCATATAAATCTCGCATTCTTTTGCTTAAATGATCGTAATTTGATTTTATATGACGGGTTTGTGGTAAATATTCTATGCTTCTGAAGTCGCTATAAGAATTTTCAATTAAAATAACAATATAACCGCCCGCTTTTTTTGCTCGTTGTAATTCTCTTTTGAATCTGTCATACCCCGCCGAAAAAGTCCCAGCAGCATCTGAAATCGACTTTCTTTCAATTACTATTTTTTCATCACCGACTAAAGAATAGTCTCCAAATTTTAAACATCCAATTTCAGTTTTAATATGATTCGGAAATTTTAATAAAAGTTTTTCTCGTGTATCAATTTTTATCTCAATCGGGGCGATCCAATTCACCTTTTCTTCTTTATTTTTATATTTTATTTTAAATCCAAGTTTTTTACAAATTTCAGAAAACGGTAGATTAAATTGTTTTTCATAATATAAAATACTTGGTAAGTTAGAAAGTCTTAATAACGCTTGACCTGGCGCATAAATCCAATTTTTTTTAATTTTTCTTTTAATAAGTAATTCAAGAATGTAATCTTTTCCTTCCTCTCCGGCGGATTTTAGCCATGTTTTCATTTCTTGAAGATTTTCAAAATCCGCGTTTAAATATTGATCTGGATTTTTAAAAATAATTAATTTATTGGTCAATTTAGAATAACGTGGATAAAATTTGTGAAAATAATTAGCCAACTTAATTCCGTGATCCGACCACGGATGTCCGGTGGAAAATTCTTGCCCGCAAATTTTACATACATTATCCATATTAAATAGTCGCTTCTTCCATAGTCATCCCCAGTGCTAAAAGTAAAACATCATCTAATTTTTCAATTTTTCTTACTTCGGATATTCTAGTATCTTTTAATAATTCGGCTTGCCTTAAAAACCGCTGGCGACCATCTTCCTCTCTAAAAAATTCAATAATATTTACAATATTAGCAGTAGCACTATTTTTGTCTAAAATTCTTTTTGACCTAGTAGTATTTAATAGCGAATATAATTTTTGATGACGATTAACACATTCGTTATAAGATGAAGTAACTTTTCCAATTGCTTCTGTTATCCCCATAGAAATTTTTCCATCTGGGTCGTCGGTAATACTATCTAAAATTCCGTTAAGTTTTTCTAACTGTTTTTTTATGTCAGAGCTTTGGATATAGTCATTACATAAATTAATATAAAGATTAACCTCATCACTTTGTAGATCGGGTTTATCAAATACGCCTCTAATAAATTCACTTTCAAATGCTACTCTTTTTTCAATAGAAGCATAATTATTTATTTCTTGCAAAAATCTTGGGCTGTGAAGAAAATTAATGGTCATTTCCAAACATTTTTTATTGTAAGCGGTTACACTTTGAGAAGTTAAACTAGTATGTAAATAATTATTAACTCTTTTTAAAATGTCGTGAAAGGTGGTCGGCGGCTCATATTTTTCATCCACCGGAGTCTCTTCATTTTTTCTAACAACTCTTTCACCAACACTGTCTAAAAATTTATTTATTGTTCTAACTTCTCGACCCAGTGGAGCAACCTTTCTATCTGGAAATAAATCCCGCGCCAAATCAATCACTCTATTATCTTTAATATGATTTAAAATAAATTTCTTATGATCATCAGTTAAAACAACTTCTTCTACTTTGTCCCACGTTGCTCCTTTAGCTTTAATTTGTAAATCTGATAAAATAGCACGACATCTTCTTCCCGCTACTGTTCTAGGATCGGATTCCTGACCTAAAGTAAAGAAAGAAACAATCTCACTTAAACTTGGGACTTTGCCCTCTGATTTCTGTTGGTTCCAGAATACCGCTACCCGATCCCTTTCTTCTTGTGTATATTTATTGTTTTCCGTGGACATAACAATTAATTAATTAACTATTTTGTATTATAATTTTTTTTACCAAACTAACTATACTTTGTTTTAAATTATTAATTTGTTTTCTGCCCTGTCTTTCATTTTTATAGTTTAATAATTTAATAATATCTTCCTCTGTTATATTCTCTAAATATAACCAAACAAATATTTTATAATCCGCTAAAGATAATTTTTCTTTTAATTTATCTTTTAAATTTGCTATTTGTTCATCAAAATTAATATCGCCAAATGGCATCGAATGTATTTCGTCTTGATGATCTTCGATGGTTACAGGTAAAGCACAATCATGGTGAAATTTTTTTTCTAATTCCCATTTTCGATATAATCCACATTCACTCGAAATTTCTCCGTAAAGACTACATAGACTACCTCCCGCGAATTTAGGACAACTAAGACAAGGTTTAGAAAATTTATAAAAATTATCTCGTGTTAGATTAATTAATTTATTACAAACCACCGTACTGAGCCAGTTACCTAGAGGTTTACTTCTATCATATTTCTCCCACTGGCGGTGTATTTGAATTAATAATTCTTGTTTTATATCGTCATGAGATATACTATTAATTATTTTTAACTTCCATTTTCCAATATTTAAATTAATAATTTTATTAATTTGATCTATATTGCCACAAAAGTCATCAGAACCGCTGTCAGAATTAGCCATTATTAACTTTTATTATTTACAATACTTTCAACTAAATCTAATCCTTCTATAGTTTTGCGGCCCCATTTTCCCAAATCTTTTTCATCTCCATGTGCAGCAATTTGTTGTTCTAAATCTGCCGCCATTGATTCAAAAATAGAAAAATCAAATTTATCACCCAATTTTACTCCAAAGGATGAATTACTAATAATTTCTGGTTCTTTGATTTTAATATATTTGACCGGTATATCTACACACATAGAACCTTTCTCTGCGCCGCAAATGCATTTATTTACCTTTACGGAATTTTCATTCCCACAACACATACAAAAATAAGTTTGAGCCATAATGTTTTATTTATTTAATTTCTTTAAATTTAGTAACAATATATTTACATATAGAAGAACGAACAATATCTTCTTCATCTAATTTCACACAAAATATACCATGTGATTGCGCGTCTTCATTATTAAAACTTTCAATAATTTTATTAAATCCACCTTGTTTAGCTAAAGGTAAATCACTTTGATCTGGGTCGGCGGCTATAACCATTTTAGAGTGCCCCGCAATGCGCGTTAGTAGGGTTTTAATCTCTCCAAGACTATAAGACTGGGCTTCGTCCACGAAAATATATTTAGCTGCCCAGTTTGCCCCACGAGCATAATTAACAGGGATAACATTTAGTCTATCTTCGGCTTTTAATTTTTTAATATCTCCTTCAGGTAACATTTCTGCTAATTTTTCTTCTAATACTGTAGAGTAAGGGGCTAGCTTATCTGATTGATCCCCCGGAAGATAACCTAATTTAGAGGCGGCGTCGGCGGATTCAACAATTGGTCTTACATAATACAAAGATGAAACACGTCTATTTTGCAATAATTGCAACCCAGCCAAAATAGAACAAAAAGATTTAGAACTTCCGGCTGGGCCAGATAAAAATACCACTTTTGTATGTTTGTCTAAAATTAACTCTAATAATGCCTTTTGTTTTTCGGTTAAGTCGTCCCTATTTCTAATGTTTAAGTCAAATTTTATTTTAGAATCTTGAAATACTTTAACTTGATTTTGGGATGAAATTCTATTACCATTATTTGATGAAATAGTTTTATCTTTAGCCATATTTTTATTTAAACTAACATTAATTTTTAATATTAACCTATTATTTACACTTATTTGTATATATACTTGTTTTTTGTTTTAAATACTATTTAATTCTTTTTGCCCACATCCAAAAACTCATGTTACGACGTTGGCAGCATCTCACTACGGGCTATATGATTTGGTCGCCGACAACCTTCCGAATCTCGCGCCGGAAGTTCGCGCGGAACTAAAGTCGCTCTGTAAGCATCTGACGCAGCAGACAAATCAGCTAAAAGAGTCTTCAGAGAATTTACTTGTTTTAATCCAATAGTATTTTTTGTTTTCATATCTATCTTTACACTTTTTATGGATCAGTTTGAAGACGAACAAGATGAAGCCCTTCCAACCATTGAAGAATTACTCGACGAGATAGTTGATATTCAACTAAAACAACTCTATTGGATTAGAGTGACCGGGATGATCATGGCCGTTTCCTCTATCGGGGTGATATTTTCACAATGCGTTGCTAAACACTAAATGAACCGTCGCCTAACCATGCGCTGCAGCGAACGGCGCGTTGTGCTGTTTCTGTTTCTGACGGCTTTTTCGCGCCGTCGCTGAGCTTGAGGTCGTTAGGCGTCATTTTGCGCCTCCCGTAAATGAAGCCTCTTGAACAGCGTTTAGACGATCAATTGAAGTGGTTTCTCGATCACGGTTCCCCAGTCTTTCCCAAAGTTCTTGAAGACTGTAACCACGTTCAAGAATTTGTGGCGCGTCTGAAGAAGATTCTCCTAGATACATCGGTTTTCCTAGATTCTCAGTGTTTGCACTATGCGAACCACGATGAATACCAATACCAACTCGATGAGACTCATTATTGGTTATTATATTACAGATTTTCGATAGCATGGAACATGTGGGGCACTCTGAAAGTCTTCCCTCCCTATGCAAACACTCCAGTAGCCGTTCAGTTATGCAATGATGCTGAGATGATGGCATGGCTCCTAATTCCGGTTTGGGAGTCATTTGGAGAGCAATGGTTTTTAGCAGATCAACAAGCTCTTTTCTTACGCTCCAAACCAAACCAATGACGCCTAACCATGCGCTGCAGCGAACTCTCCGCTCAGTCACGCCGCCTGCTCCCCGCAGACCTGCCGCGCAGGCGTCATGCATACATTTTAGAACGTGATAAAGAAAATAAGCCATTCATAATGATGTTTGAGGATTGTAGAACTAAGAAGAGGGTTGGAAAATTTCCCTTAGACTCCGAACTTCTAGAGGAACAGATGGAGGGAGATTTAGAGTATCTCTATCTTGCAACGATTCATGTTTCACGAAATCCAAGATAGTATTTAGCTCTTTAACAGATCGTCCACCAAGAGATATTAAATCCATTTCAGACTCGGAGATTATGATCGGATTATCTTTTGAACCTAACTCTGAATTCGACCGCAATGGCCTAACCATTCGCTGCAGCGAACTGCTGCGGGCTGTCATGCCGCGTGCTTCTTCGTCCGGCGCGATAGTTGATTCGGCTTGGTTTTCTTGCGTTTCACCCGGCGGCACGCGGCCTGCCAGCCCTACGCAGTCGCTGAGCTTGAGGTCGTTAGGCGTTTGCTCGCTGCCCGTTAATTGATTATTCATAAATTATATTTCTATGTTGAAACCCCTTAACTGCATGATTGGTCAAGGCGGGGTTCATCCGTTTCCGTATGACGAGGAGAATTCGTGGATTGAAGTGTCTCCGGTGAAGAACAACAAGATTCGAGTCGTTCCGATTGATAAGAACAAAATTCAAAATATTGGTGTAGATGATCTGGAATATCTTTTTTACCCATCACAACTAGATTGGGATCAGATTCGGGACATACAGCTTTGATTCGTTCTCTGATTTTCGCTTCCTGTTCTGGAGTCCAATTAACCGACATATCCATTAGATTTATTTTACTATCGTTGCTTAACCCTGAATCCGACCGCAAACGCCTAACCATGCGCTCCAGCGAACTGCTGCGGGCTGTCATGCCGCGTGCTTCTTCGTCCGGCGCGATAGTTGATTCGGCTTGGTTTTCTTGCGTTTCATCCGGCGGCACGCGGCCTGCCAGCCCTACGCAGTCGCTGAGATTGGGGTCGTTAGGCGACTCGCCGCACGAACTCTGAGAATCAGAATCCATACAAAGACCCTCCAATGAAGACCCGCGTTCCAGAGCATGAATACGCCAACGAGGTTGCTGCAGCGGCGCAGTGGGCGATCGACAACAAGCACAGAACGATGAACTGGAATTGGTGGGTTTTTTCCCACCGAAATACCGACTCGACAGGTCTTAAATTCCCCGAGGTCGTTGCCTTCAACATCATCAACATTCTCGCCGCCAAGGAACTAATCACTCCGATTGAGGGCCAGCCACACGAATACGCCCTCAATCTCTCAAACCTCAAAAAATGGGAAGAGATTACACACGTCCCCAACTGGTTTGAGCGTAATGTGCTTTTCCCTCTCGGTTGGGCTTGGAGGCATTTGTGGCTCTTCATCTTTTGGATTCTTTCTTTAGTCATTTCAGCGGGGCTTACACATCTCATAAAGAAACTGATAGATGCTGGGATACCAACAAATCCATAGAACAAGCGCCCCGAGCCCAAGCGCGGACAACACGGCAGATTGCACATACTCGTTGTCTCTCGTGCATGGCTTCTCAAAGAATCTGAAGCGAACGTCGCCTAACCATGCGCTGCAGCGAACGGCTCCGCGTGTCACGGTAGCTGCTATTTTACGTAGGAAAGCCTTCATTGCGAGCCACCTTTCTTTGTAACTTGTATGCTGTTATTCGTCCCGCCTTCGCAGCTACCGCGCCACGCTCCGCCGTCGCTGAGCTTGAGGTCGTTAGGTGTTAATTCTAATTTATTCTTCATACTCTATATTATATACACTATTTCTAATAAATTTTTACATTTTTAAATATTTTTATACAATTGATGAAATAGTGTAAATAATATGTTATATAAATTAATTTTTGAAAAAAATATGAATTTTGCTACCTTTCGACAATTAAATAATGGAAATATTATAAGGTTTTTAATAATTTATAATTGTTTTGTTTTATTTGAAGAGTCTTATGGGAAATTAATAGAAGGCAAAGGAAACAAACTTTTAGATTTAAATATTCAAACAAAATTAAATTCTTTAAGTATTTGGTGGCAGGCTAGAAAAACTACATCGAATGTTTCTCTTGAGGAGGATCAGGAAAAGTTAAAAGAATTAGTTTCTTTGATAGAATATTTGTAGAATTTCAATAAAATTTTTGAAAAGTAAATTTTCTGGGATACGGTATATAATATAAGAGAAATACTATAATTTTAATCATGAATGAGATAAAAAATCAATATAAATTACCCTTTACCTCTATAAAAATACTCAGCGAATATGAAACCGAGGAATTAGTAAATAATGAGCCTAAAAAATGGCATGTTGTTTCAATTTGGAGCGGTAGCGGCGGAAAGCATGGAGATTTACAACCTAAACATCTCGGAGCTAAATCTCTTTGCCAAGAAAGATTTCATAATATTCAAAGAGAAGATAAAAAATTAATTTTATGTAAAAAATGTCACATTGAAGCAATTTTAGATTATTGCCGAAATCTTTACGATGCTAATGAATCTATAATTTTTCATTGTAGTTTAGGGATCAATCGTTCCTCCGCTTTGTGTTTTTTGATTTTGCTAGATTATCTAAAAAATAAATTTGAAAATCCAGTAGAAGATGCTTTAAATTTATTAATAAATATAAAATCTTGGAATGTAATTTACCCTAATAAATATATAATTGGTTTAGGAATGAATGTATTAGCCAAAACAGTAAACCAAGAATTAGAATGGAACAAAACATTTTATAATAGTATAATTACACAGAGAATATATGACAGAAAAATGTATGGATAAAAACATAGAAATCAAAATACTTAAATATTTAAATATTTCAACAACAAATTAGAGATTTAAAGAATAAATTGTTTGAAATTAACATGCTTTCGGGGCCGGGGAATTTGACTTCTCAAAATTATATTAATGATTTAGAAAAAGAAAATAAAAATCTTCGCGCGGACAAAATAATAATCTTTACGCGGACAAAATAAGATTGTTAAATATAATTAAAAAACAAAGAGATAGTAGAAAGAATTTACAGAATAAAACTAAATGAATGAAAATTTAGAATACCCCGAAGAAACATTTGGAACTAAAGCCGCCCGCGAAATCCGCGCGGTTTGTAATAATTTAAATTTAACAGATGAAGAAAGAGAAATTTATTTTAATAAAGCCTTGGATGCAATTTACAAAGATTGTCCCACGCAAGACCCGCGAAAAAAAATCTGAAAATAAAACTTGACAAGTTTGACTTTTATGTTATAGTCAAAACATGAATCAACTTGATGTAAGAATATATCAGCAGCCTGACGCCGTAACCTGCGTCCATACAATTTTAAGAATCGCGGCGGATTACTTTGGCTATTCTTTTTCTCATAAAGAAATTTTGGATAAGTTGGGTCGCGGGCAAAACGGTTATTATTTATCTGACGCCGCAAAAATATTAAAAAAATACTGTAATTTAAAATATAAAACTTTATATTCTGTAAAACAGATAGAATTGTATATAAATAATGGATTCCCTGTTATGTCCACCGATAATTATACTTATATTTTTAATCATGCTATTTTATTGGTTGGATACGACAAAGATAATTTTTCAGTGCTTGATCCAAATACGGGGCAAATAATTTTTAAAAACAAATTTTTTGTTTCTAAATATAGTGATCAGAATATAGTAATTTATAAATAATTTATTTAGTAATTTATA
>NZ_JBJXDQ010000160.1:0-6986 GCF_046155325.1 Flavobacterium sp. | reverse complement strand
CTTTAGTCAACAAACCCAATTTGTTGATTTTAAATCGGTGCATGGACAAATAAAATTGAATCCGATTGAAAAATCGGTTTCTGGAATTGTGAGTTATAAATTTGAAATCTTGAAACCTATTGATACTATTAGAATTGATGCAATAAATATGGAATTTTCAAAGGTCAAATTGAATAATAAACCAATTAAAATTGACACAAATGGCAAACAACTTCTTTTAATTTATCCGTTCAAAAAAGGAAAACACACACTTAATTTTAGTTACAATACTATTCCCAAGCAAACACTCTATTTTATAGGTTCTGATAAAAATGATGACTTACAAATTTGGACTCAAGGTCAAGGAAAATACACAAGTCATTGGTTTCCGAGTTTTGACGATGTAAATGAAAAAATGGTCTTTAATATGACGGTAACTTTTGACAATAAATACCAAGTGCAAAGCAATGGAGTAGTAGTAAATAAAAAGAATATTAGCACTCTAACGCAATGGAATTTTCAAATGGGAAAACCGATGAGTTCCTATTTATTAGTGCTTGCTGTAGGAAAATTTAATAAACAAGTAGTTTATTCGAATTCTGGAATCCCAATTGAAATGTATTATGAACCAAAAGATAAAGCCAAAGTTGAACCAACTTATCGGTATTCAAAACAAATTTTTGATTTTTTAGAAGAGGAAATAGGAGTGAAGTACCCTTGGAAAATATATAAACAAATTCCAATTCGAGATTTCTTATATGCCGGTATGGAAAATACCTCGACGACATTGTATGCAAATCAATTTGTAACGGATTCTATTGGATTTGAAGACCAAAATTATGTAAATGTAAACGCTCATGAGCAAGCGCATCAATGGTTTGGAGATTTAGTAACTGCAGAAAGTGGAACCCATCATTGGCTTCAAGAAGGTTTTGCGACTTATTATGCATTACTAGCCGAAAAAAAGGTTTTTGGAGACGACTATTTTTATAATAAATTATATGACTATTCTTTACAAATTAAAAAGGCTTCCAAAACAGATACAATTCCGATTTTGAGTCCTAATGCAAGTTCATTAACTTATTACCAAAAAGGAGCATTGGCTTTGCATGTTTTAAAAGAAGCTGTTGGTGGCGATATCTTTAAAAAATCAGTGAAAGATTATTTAGAAAAACATTCATTTCAAAATGTAAATACGGATGAATTTCTTCAAGAAATTAAGAAAAATTCAAACTATGATATTGAAATTTTTAGTAAAATTTGGCTTGAGGATAAAGAATATAACGATAATATAATTAATGAGTTAATTTCAAAAAATAAATCAATAAAACTATTGTTTGAAATTAATGTATTAAAAAATAAACCTTTATCCGAAAAAAGAGATTTCTTTATAGCAACACTTCAGTCGGATGTTTATTGGACAGTAAAAAGAGCCATTATTTATCAATTAAGAAATGAAAATTTTGATGATAAAAAACAATTCTTTCAACTCGCTTTACAATCAAACAACAATAAAGTTCGTCAAGTAGTTGCATCCGTTTTGACAGAAGTGCCCGAAGATTTTAGAGTCAACTATGAAAGTTTACTTGACGACAAATCATATCAAACTAGAGAAATAGTTTTGAGTGTTTTATGGAAGAATTTCCCTGAACACCGAATTCGATATCTGGATAAATCGAAAGATTGGTTTGGTTTTAATGACTATAATTTGAGAATAGTATGGTTGTCATTGACTTTGTCAACGCCTGATTATACCTGCGACAAAGAAGCTTTAATAAAGGAGTTAATTGATTATTCGTCAAATAAATTCGAAGCAATAGTAAGGCAAAATGCTATCGGAAGTCTCATTGCATTAGGTATTGCAAATGATGCTTTTTTGATTAATTTAGTAAACATGACCACTCATCATGCTTGGAATTATTCAAAGTTTGGAAAAAATTCAATAGTAGAATTATTAAAAAATTCGAATATAAGAATTGAATTTGAAACTATTTTACCAAATTTGAATCAAAAAGAACAGTTTCAGTTGGAACGACTTTTGAAAACAATAAATCAATGAGAGCATTAGTGATTTCTGGCGGTGGGAGTAAAGGGGCATTTGCGGGAGGTGTTGCCCAATACCTGATTGAAGATAAAAAGAATCAATATGATTTATTTTTAGGAACTTCGACCGGAAGTCTACTAATTCCGCATCTCGCTTTAGGAAATATTGAAAAAATACATGGTATTTACACTAATGTGAATATGAAGAGCATTTTTAATGTAAACCCGTTTTATATTAAAAACAAAAATGGGACAAATGTTGTAACCATCAACCATTTTAATGTCATCATACAATTTATTAGAGGGCGAAGAACTTTTGGAGAAAGTAAAAGGCTTAGAAAGTACATAAAATCAAACTTTTCAATTACAGAATTTAATGAATTAAAATCTACTACAGTCGATGTAGTTATAACTGTTACCAATATTTCTAAAAATGAAGCTGAATACAAATCAATCAAAGAATGTACTTATGATGAGTTTTGTGATTGGGTTTGGATATCAAGTAATTATATACCCTTTATGAGTTTAGTCAGTAAAAACGATTCTGATTACGGGGATGGCGGTTTTTCGAGTTTAGTACCCATTCGCGAAGCAATTCAACGTGGCGCAACTGAAATAGATGTAATCATTCTTGAAACTGAAGTCAATACAACTAAAATGGAAATTGGGAAAAATCCCTTTTCGTTAATGATTGATATTTTTAGAATAGCTTTAGTCCAAGTAGAAAAGCATGATATCGCCTTGGGTAAATTAATAGCTTCTAATAAAGATGTAAAGCTAAACCTTTTTTATACTCCAATAAAACTAACCGATAACGCTTTAATTTTCGACAAAAAAGAAATGAAAAAATGGTGGCTTCAAGGCTATGAATACGCTTTAAATAAGAGTGAAATTATGAGCGAAAATAAATTACCATAATTGACTCACTTCGTTTTTTAAATAGGACAAAGCAACATTTGTTGGAGATTGTTTCTCGGATAAATCTTTTAAAATAAACTCCCGTAATTGATTTGCATCCCTTATCTTTTCGTTTTTAGCAGCAAAAAGAATCGCTTGTATTGTGGCGTTTTTAGCTTTGATTAGTATTGTCCAACAGTCTTCGGTTAAATAAATTTGCTGGGCTAGATTATGCTCAAATTCTTGCTCTATTTGGGCAATTACATAGTTAGCATAATCATTTTTATCTTCAGAAATCGGAGTAATTCGCACCAGAAGTTGGCTAGGATTTATTCTTTCTATAAACAAAGTCATCCTTTCGTAGGCTTGCAAGCGCAAAGGTAGAATATCTGTTTTTGTTTCTTTTTGAACTAAAAGTTGTCTTTTTTCGCGCTCATTTTTGGTGTAAAGTTCAAAAATTGTATATCCAACAAATGTAATTATGATAGAGGGTAAAGTATAGCTTACTAATTCGATTATTTGAGTGGAATCCATTGAATTTGGGTTTAAATTATGCACTACAAATTAACGAATAAACAAATAAACTTAAATAGTACATTTGGTAAAATTTATAAAAAATGGAATCTTACATTATTATATTACTTTGCCTTGCTGCTTTTGTAGCAGGTTTTATTGATGCGATTGTGGGTGGTGGAGGTCTTATTCAAACTCCGGTTGCTCTAATATTGCTTCCAAATTTAGCGGTATCTACCATCATTGGAACTTTGAAAATTCCAGCAATTAGTGGTACTTCGTTTGCAGCTCATCAATATATTAAAAACGTGAAGATGAATTGGAAATTACTATCAATAATGATATTATTAGCTTTTCCTTCTGCATTTTTAGGTTCTACATTGTTAACTTATGTGAGTAATGATTTCATGAAACCATTGCTGTTAATAGTACTTTCGCTGTTCCTTATTTATACCTATATTCAAAAAGATTTCGGTCAACAACGCGATACTTCAGTTACTGGATCAAAACAAATAATTTACGCCATATTCATTAGTTTTAGTGTTGGTTTTTATGACGGATTTATTGGGCCAGGAACAGGAAGTTTTTTAGTATTAGCTTTTATAACGTTACTAGGTTTTGATTTTATTAATGCTTCTGCCAATGCTAAAATGGTAAATTTAGCCACTAATTTTGGATCTATTTGTTTATTTATTTCCAAAGGAAAAATCATTTGGGCAATTGCAATTCCAATGGCGGTTTTCAATGCTTTAGGGGGTTGGATGGGAGCGAAATTAGCTATTAATAAAGGAAATAAATTTATCAGAACCTTCTTTTTGGTAGTTGTTATCGCCACCTTAATTCGGTTTGCTTATGATGTTTTTTATAAATAGAAAACCACTCTTTTTTTAATTCTTAAATCCTTATTTTTGCATTCATCATAATTTTATCATGCAAAAATACATCGAACAACTTAACGAAGCCCAACGAGAACCTGTCCTTCAAAAAGACGGTCCTATGATAATTATTGCAGGTGCTGGTTCAGGAAAAACTCGCGTTTTGACTATTCGTATCGCTTATTTAATGAGTTTGGGAGTTGATGCTTTTAGTATTTTGGCATTGACATTTACAAATAAAGCGGCTCGTGAAATGAAAAAACGAATCTCTGAAATTGTAGGCTCTAACGAAGCCAAGAATCTTTGGATGGGAACTTTTCACTCTGTTTTTGCTAGGATACTTCGTTCTGAATCTGATAAATTAGGCTATCCTTCGAATTTTACGATTTATGATACACAGGATTCTGTTCGTTTAATTTCGGCAGTTATCAAGGAAATGCAGTTGGACAGAGATGTATATAAACCAAAACAGGTTTTAAGCCGAATTTCCTCTTATAAAAATAGTTTGATAACGGTGAAAGCCTATTTCAATAATCCAGAATTACAGGAAGCCGATGCGATGAGCAAAAAGCCTCGTTTGGGCGAAATTTATCAAAATTATGTAGAGCGTTGTTTCAAATCTGGCGCAATGGATTTTGATGATTTATTACTGAAAACTAACGAATTGCTGACTCGTTTTCCCGAAGTTTTAGCCAAATATCAAAATCGTTTCCGATATATTTTGGTCGATGAGTACCAAGACACAAATCATTCCCAGTATTTGATTGTTCGTGCTTTGTCGGATAAATTTCAAAACATATGCGTTGTGGGCGATGATGCACAAAGTATCTATGCTTTTCGTGGTGCGAATATCAATAATATCCTGAATTTTCAGAAAGATTATGAAGGCGTGAAAACCTTTCGATTGGAACAAAATTACCGTTCTACCAAAAATATTGTAGAAGCTGCCAATTCGATAATAGAAAAGAACAAAACCAAACTTGACAAAATTGTATGGACTGCGAATACCGATGGAGCCAAAATAAAAGTGCATCGCAGCATTACCGATGCAGAAGAAGGCAGGTTTGTGGCGAGTACAATATTTGAGCAAAAGATGCAAAATCAGTTAATGAACGGACAATTTGCTATTTTGTATCGAACGAATGCGCAGTCACGTGCTATGGAAGATGCGCTCCGAAAACGAGACATTCCATATAGAATTTATGGAGGTTTATCATTTTATCAAAGAAAAGAAATCAAGGATGTTTTGTGCTATTTGCGATTAGTAATCAATCCAAAAGACGAAGAAGCTTTGGTTCGGGTTATTAATTATCCAGCTCGTGGAATTGGAGATACGACTGTCGAAAAGTTAACAGTTGCCGCAAATCACTACAAACGATCCATATTCGAAGTGATGCAAAACATTGACAAAATTGATTTGAAGCTTAACTCAGGAACCAAACAAAAACTACATGATTTTGTAACCATGATTCAGAGTTTTCAGGTAATAAACGAAAATAAAGACGCATTTTATATCACAGATCACGTAGCTAAAAAAACAGGATTAGTTCAAGAATTAAAGAAAGATGCAACTCCGGAAGGAATGGCAAAAATCCAAAATATAGAAGAACTATTAAACGGAATCAAGGATTTTACAGAAGGACAAAGAGAAATTGACGGTGCTCGTGGAGCCTTGTCTGAATTTATGGAAGATGTTGCCCTAGCAACCGATTTAGACAAAGATACTAGTGAGGAAGATAGAGTTGCTTTGATGACCATACATTTAGCCAAAGGCTTAGAGTTTCCTCATGTATTTGTTGTTGGAATGGAAGAAGATTTATTTCCGAGTGCAATGAGTATGAGTACGCGAAGTGAACTCGAGGAAGAACGTCGTTTGTTTTATGTGGCTTTAACTAGGGCCGAACATCAAGCCTATTTGACCTATGCACAATCGCGGTATCGTTGGGGTAAATTGACTGATTGTGAACCTTCACGTTTTATTGAAGAAATTGACGGACAGTATTTAGAATATCTTACTGCCGAAGAAACCAATTACCGTTATAAACCGATGATTGACAGTGATATTTTTGGTGATATTGACAAATCAAAATTGCGATTGGCAAAACCTGTTGCAGGAAGTCCCCCAACCCCCGAAGGGGCTGCAAAAGCTGAATTAAATATTCGTAAGCTGAAACCAGTTTCAAGCAATTCAAGTGCTGCCAATTTATTTGACAACAAATTAGTTCCAGGAAATATTGTCATGCATGAACGTTTTGGCAAAGGAGAAGTATTAAATCTTGAAGGAGCTGGAGCTGATAAAAAAGCCGAAATTAAGTTTGAAGTCGGTGGAATTAAGAAATTGCTGCTAAGATTTGCGAAATTGGATGTGATTGGATGAAAAAAGTTTAAACTATTAAGAAATGTCACAATTTATCAAAATATACGAAGACAAACCCAACGAAGCTGCAATTGCCAGAGTCGTTAAGGTTTTAAAGGATGGCGGTTTAGTAATCTATCCAACCGATACCGTATATGGTTTGGGATGTGATATTACCAATACCAAAGCTTTGGAGCGCATTGCCAAAATAAAAGGAGTGAAGCTGGAAAAAGCAAATTTTTCCTTTATATGTCATGATTTAAGTCATTTGTCTGATTACGTTAGGCAAATAGATACGGCTACTTTCAAATTGTTAAAAAGAG
>NZ_JBJXDQ010000159.1:0-8010 GCF_046155325.1 Flavobacterium sp. | reverse complement strand
GAACGTTTTAATCAAATTCCCAATAAACCCAAGGGATTATTCTGTATTAAATAAATTTTTCACATTATATTTTCATTAAAAGCAATATTCTAATATGAGAATATTGCTTTTTTAATTTCATTATAGTACGTTTGCACCCTGATTTTAGTATTTTTGTTTCCAAAAAATTTTTTAAAAAATTTAATTTATGAATACAATTATGATTTACGTGCCTATAGTTATGGCAATCATTGGATTGATCTTTATGTCAATCAAAAGAAGTTGGGTTTTAAAACAAGATGCTGGAGACGGCAAGATGAAAGAGATTTCAGATTACATCTACGAAGGTGCGTTAGCATTCCTAAAAGCAGAATACCGTTTATTAGCCATATTTGTTGTTTTAGCAAGTGTTGTTTTAGCAGGAATTTCGTTTTTAGTTCCAACAACACATATATTAATAGTAGTTGCTTTTATTTTTGGTGCTTTCTTTTCGGCATTAGCTGGAAACATGGGGATGAAAATCGCAACTAAAACCAATGTTAGAACTACTCAAGCTGCTCGTACTAGTTTACCACAAGCCTTAAAAGTTTCTTTTGGTGGTGGAACCGTAATGGGATTAGGAGTTGCTGGTTTAGCAGTTCTAGGTTTAACAGGTTTCTTTATTTTCTTTTTCCACTTTTTTATGGGTGGTGATTGGGCAAATGGAGGAACAGATAAAATGACAATCGTTCTTGAAACATTAGCTGGTTTCTCTCTTGGAGCTGAATCTATTGCTTTGTTTGCAAGAGTTGGTGGTGGAATTTATACAAAAGCTGCCGATGTTGGAGCGGATCTAGTTGGTAAAGTAGAAGCTGGAATTCCAGAAGATGATCCAAGAAATCCTGCTACAATTGCTGATAACGTTGGTGATAACGTTGGTGACGTTGCTGGAATGGGTGCAGATTTATTTGGTTCTTATGTTGCAACTGTTTTGGCTGCGATGGTTCTTGGAAATTATGTAATTAAGGATATGGGTGGAATCATCCAAGACGCTTTTGGTGGAATTGGACCTATTTTATTGCCAATGGCCATTGCAGGTTTCGGAATTTTATTCTCAATCATTGGAACGATGGTTGTGAAAATATCTGATGATAATGCAAAAGAAGCTCAAGTTCAAAAAGCATTAAATATTGGAAACTGGATTTCTATTGCATTAACAGCTGTAGCCTGTTATTTTTTAGTTGATATGATGTTACCAGAGTTAATGCAAATGAACTTCTTTGGTGAAGGTTTACAAGATATTTCTTCAATGCGTGTTTTCTATGCTACTTTAATTGGTTTATTTGTTGGTGGAGCTATTTCATCAGTTACTGAATACTACACAGGTTTAGGTACAAAACCAGTTTTGGCAATAGTACAAAAATCATCAACTGGTGCGGGAACTAACGTAATTGCGGGTTTAGCAACAGGAATGATTTCTACTTTTCCAACAGTACTTTTATTTGCTGCTGCGATTTGGTCAACATACGCTTTGGCTGGTTTCTACGGAGTTGCTCTTGCGGCTTCTGCAATGATGGCAACAACGGCAATGCAACTAGCTATTGATGCTTTTGGACCTATTTCTGACAATGCTGGTGGAATTGCTGAGATGAGTGAATTGCCTAAAGAAGTTAGAACAAGAACAGATATTTTGGATTCAGTTGGTAACACAACTGCTGCAACAGGAAAAGGTTTTGCAATCGCTTCGGCTGCATTAACTTCGCTTGCTTTATTTGCTGCTTATGTAACTTTTACAGGAATTGATGGTATTAATATCTTCAAAGCGCCAGTATTAGCAATGTTATTTGTGGGTGGAATGATACCAGTTGTTTTCTCTGCTCTAGCAATGAACTCTGTTGGAAAAGCAGCCATGGATATGGTATATGAAGTGCGTCGTCAGTTTAAAGAAATTCCAGGAATTATGGAAGGAACTGGAAAACCAGAATATGCAAAATGTGTTGATATTTCAACAAAAGCCGCTTTACGCGAAATGATGTTGCCAGGGATTATGACCATTGGTTTTCCAATTGCAATTGTTTTACTTGGTAAATTAGTTTATGGAGACAACAATCAATTAATTGCTGAAATGTTAGGTGGTTATATGGCTGGAGTTACCGTTTCTGGTGTTCTTTGGGCCGTGTTCCAAAACAATGCTGGTGGAGCTTGGGATAATGCAAAAAAATCTTTTGAAGCCGGAGTTATGATTAATGGAGAAATGACATACAAAGGTTCTGATGCTCACAAAGCTGCTGTAACTGGAGATACTGTTGGAGATCCATTTAAAGATACTTCTGGACCATCAATGAACATCTTAATTAAATTAACCTGTTTGATTGGATTAGTTATCGCTCCAATTTTGGGAAGTGGAAGTCATTCGGATGTTGCAAAAGGAGCTTCTTGTTGTACAGAAATGGCGCCAGAATGCACTTCAATCTCTAAAGAAGAATGTGAAGCGAAAAGCTGTAAAAGCAAGACATGCGAATACATGAATGCAACAAATACAGTAGTTAATGAAACAGTTGCCAATGAAGTGACTATCGAAAAAACAAACGTTGATGGTAAAGTTAAAGGGAGTATTACAACTACTACAAATGGTACTTCTAACACCGAAACTTTTGAAGGAACAAATGAAGAAGTGGATGCAAAAATTGAAGCATTCAAAAAGAAATAAGTTTTTCTTTCTAAACACAAAAAATGCCTCGCAATTAGCGAGGCATTTTTTTTGGTTGTATATATTTTTTTATCTTTTAGCTGTCACTCTGATTTTAAAATAAAGTTCTAAAACAATCCATTTATATCGGCATTTATTTTGTCTAGAACAGTTCCTAAGTCTTCGGGATTATCAACAAAATTGAGTTGGTCTACATCGATAATTAGTAATTTTCCTTTATCATAAGTATGAATCCAGGCTTCGTAGCGTTCGTTCAATCGGCTTAAATAATCAATAGATATCGAGTTTTCATATTCACGACCACGTTTGTGTATTTGTCCCACTAGATTAGGAATAGAACTTCTTAAATAAATTAATAAATCAGGTGCTTTAACTGTTGACTCCATTAATTCAAATAGGGTGGTGTAATTTTCGTAATCGCGATTGGTCATTAAGCCCATCGCGTGAAGATTGGGCGCAAAAATATGAGCGTCTTCATAAATCGTTCGGTCTTGGATGATTTTTTTACCGCTTTCGCGAATTTGCATCACTTGACGAAAACGACTATTTAGGAAATAAATCTGTAAATTAAACGACCAACGCTCCATTTGATGATAGAAATCATCCAAGTAAGGATTGTCTACAACATCTTCATAATGAGGTTCCCATTTAAACTGTTTTGCCAATAATTCGGTTAAAGTGGTTTTTCCTGCGCCGATGTTTCCTGCTACTGCTATGTGCATTATGGTATTTTTATTTTATAATTGCTAATTTCTTGGTTTGTAAAAATAGACAAAATTTGGTCTTTGTAATAAAAATTATTCAATGATTTTTCTACATTTTCAATTAGGTATATTTTATTTTTGTCCACATCATAAAAATAGAATAAACTTTCTTTAGAAAAAAGTAAAGCATGGTTTGATAACACTTTGATAAAATCGAAATCAGGAATTTTCCCGTTACTTATTATTTTCCCAAAAATGTCACATGAATACCAATTTAAATTATCATCGATCCATTGAAAAGTGTTAAAATCGGACTCGTAATGTTTTATATTTCCTTCAAAAGGAGGAGTTATTGATTTAAAAGTGTTTTTTAAATAGTCAAAAAATCCTATTTGTTGCGTTAGATTATTATAAATCCAAAGGCGGTTTTGAGAGGCGAGACTTACGGCAGTAGCTACTATTGGAATTTCGTTTTCGAAAAGATTGATTTTTTTTAATTCATTTAATTGATTGTCTAAAAGGATAATGGTATTGAAATTTTCGTAGAAAACAACAATTTTCAGGGGGTTGTTTATATCCACATGACTAATTTCTCCCAAAGCAATATTTTTGTATTCTAAAGAAATCTTGTCTTTAGTTATAGAAAAAATATTATTTTTTAGTGAGTAACGCCACCCAAATTGATTGTAGCCTAAAAATTGATCCGTATCAATAGTAATTTGATTTATCTTTATGGCGGATATTTTTTGGGTTTGGCTGTAGGCTATCGAAAATAGAGCTATAAAAAATAAAGTTAGATTTCTTTTCATATCTGCTAAGATACTATTAAACCTTTTGTAATTGACAACGTCTAATTTAATTTTAATGTAGTAGTTCCATATCAAAAAAAGTAAAATATTCCTCTAGATTTATTTCTAAATTATAATAAATATGTATAAAATAATCGCAACAGTAGTAGCTGTATTTTTAGTAAATTTTATTGTCAAAGCTCAAGAATTTCAAGGTATGGCGGTTTATGAATCCAAAACAAGTATATCTGATTATAAATCTCGTATGGAGGGAAATAAAGAGTTAACTCCAGAAATTAAGAAACGAATTGAGGGTAGAATGAAATCCATGTCCGAAAAAACCTTCATACTCAATTTTGATAAATCGGCATCAATTTATAAAGAGGAAGAAAAATTGGAAGCCCCGATTCAGGGAGGTGGTGGTGGTGGGAATCGCTCCATAATGATGTCGGCTATGACGCCAAGTGGAGGCACTTATTACAAAAACGTAAAATCCAAATCGTATTCGGTTGACAGGGAATTTATGGGAAAGGAATTTTTAATAAATGACTCCCTACCCAATTTGAGGTGGAAATTGGAAGCTGAAACTAGAGTTATCGGAGGGTATAATTGTTTTAAGGCTACTGCTGTAAAACAACTAAGCAAATCCGATTTTAGAAATCTAAGACCTAAAAAAGAAGCAACCCCTACAACAACAAAACCAGCAGTCGAAACTAAAAAAGCCAACTTTATGGATTTGCTTGAAATACCTAAAGAAGTTATAGTAACGGCTTGGTATACACCCGAAATACCAGTAAATCAAGGACCTGAAGGATATTGGGGTTTGCCGGGTTTAATTTTGGAAGTAAACAATGGAAAAACAGTTATTTTATGCTCTAAAGTGGTTTTGAATCCTAAAGTAAAAGCCGAAATAAAGGAACCCACAAAAGGGAAGATAATTTCTCAACAAGAGTTCGACGAGGCTGTTATTAAAAAAACCGAAGAGTATAGAAGCATGAACCAAGGACATGGCGGAAATAATGGTTGGAGAATGGGTAGAAACTAAAAAGCAACACAAAAACTTTTTCCAATTTATTTACTATATGAAAAAAAATATTCAATTAATTTTGTTCTTTATTAGTTCAATTTCTTTCTCACAATCCATAAAATTTGAAGGTATAGTTACCGATTCTAAATCAATTGCATTAGAAATGGCCAATGTTATGGCGGTTAATCAAACCACTAAAGCAATGGACTCTTATGCTATAACGAATGATAAAGGGAAGTTTGTACTTAATCTAAATACGAACACCAATTACGCCATCAAAATTAGTTATTTGGGAATGCAAAATAAGGAATTGTCAATTACAACAACAACAGAAAACAGCACTAAAGTTATCGCCATGGAAGAAGGTGGGATTGAACTTGATGGGGTTGAAATTGTACGTGAAATGCCAGTTTCTATAAAAGGTGATACTATTGTATACAATGCAGATTCATTTAAGTCAGGCACTGAGCGAAAATTAGAAGATATACTCAAAAAATTACCAGGCGTTGAGGTTAACGCAGATGGCGAAATCGAAGTCGAAGGCAAGAAAGTAACTAAATTAATGGTCGAAGGAAAAGATTTTTTTGATGGTGACACCAAGTTAGGAGTGAAAAATATTCCTGCAGATGCTATTGATAAAGTACAAGTTTTGCGAAACTACAGTGAAATTGGCGCTTTAAAAGGAGTAGAAAATAATCAGGACAATGTAGCAATGAATATTAAGCTAAAATCAGGAAAGAAAAACTTTTGGTTTGGCGATATGACAGCAGGTATTGGTGTTGGACATATAGAAAGTCGGTATTTAATTAACCCAAAGACTTTTTATTACAACCCTAAATACAGTATCAATTTAATCACAAATTTTAATAATATTGGTGAATTGCCGCTAACAGTTCAAGATTATTATAAATTCACGGGTGGTTTTAGAGGAATGATGAAAAAAGGAGGAACTAACTTTAATGTATCTTCTAATGATTTGGGAATTTCGCTATTAAGAAACAATAGAGCCAAAGAAATCGAAACGCAATTCGGAGCCTCTAATTTCTCTTTCAACATTAACAAAGCGTGGAATCTGAGTGGTTTTGCAATTCTTTCCGAATCCATAACCGAGACGGAAACTAAATCTCAAACCAATATTTTCAGAACCAATTCCTCTCAAATTCAATCCACAGAAAATCGTAATGATACAGGTAATCAAAAAAGCAATTTAGGATTATTCAAATTAAGTTCTACTTATAAACCTACTACTAGATTTCAATTAGATTATGATATTTTGGCTAAATTGTCTAAGCAAAACGAAACTAATGCTTTGTTGCGAGAAGCGATTGTAAATAATAATTCAAACTCTGAGAATATAGCGACTTTTAAAAAACAAAATCCTATTTCTTTAAATCAAAATTTGAGTTTTTACTATACTCATAATGATAAAAATATTTTTGCCCTCGAAATACAACATCTATATCAAGAGGAAGATCCTTTTTATAATGCAAATTTAGAATCAAAACCTTTTAATTTTTCGGATTATATTTCAGGACAAGATAGAAATAATATTAGTCAAAACCGGTTTATAAAAACCAATAAATCTGACATTAAATTAGACTATTATTATATGTTGACTCCAAAAAGTAATATCAATCTAACCCTTGGAAATACGTATTCTTTTCAAAATTTCAATTCTTCGATATTTCAAGTTTTAGATGACCAAACAGTTAATAATTTAACCGATGTTGTTAATTCAAACAACGTGAATTACATTTTTAAAGATGCCTTTTTGGGATTCTATTATAAGATTTTGTCAGAAAAATTTACTTTTACTCCCGGAGTAAGTTTGCACACTTTTGCAATGAAAAATGATCAGTTAGGAACTAGTAGCTCTCAAAATTTCTTTAGAGTCTTGCCTGATTTCTTAGCTATATACCAAATAAAAAAAGCAGAATCACTAACCTATAACTTTTCATTTACCAATAATTTTACCGACATTAACCGACTTTCTGAAGGAATTATTTTTTCTAATTACAACAGTTTAACAAGAGGAGACAGGACATTAGAAAATGCTACTTCCATAGCGCATTCATTGCGCTATTTTAAATACAATATGTATAATTTAGAGAATATATCGGCTTTCGCATCCTATTCCAAACAAATAGACGCCATAAAAACTCGGGCGCTTTTTAATGGAGTGAATCAGATTTCAAATCCTTTTAATTCTGATTTTGCCGATGAAACGCTTTCAGGAAATGGCTCTTATGGGCGTTCTTTTCTTAAGAATTACAAAGCCTCTTTTGGCGTTAATTTAAATTGGTCAAAGAATAATAACATTCGAATAGACCGAGTTGCCAACAAAGATGTTTTGATAACTAATGAAAGCTTTACCCAAAGCTATACTTTGAAAGCTTCAACCAATTATAAAAATATGCCCAATTTAGAATTAGGGTATAATTGGGTAAAAAACGATTATAATAACAATACTTTTTATACTGATAAACCCTTTGCAAAACTCGATTATTTTTTCTTAGAAAGTTTTTCGTTTGTGTCTGAATATGAGTTTTATCATTACTATAATAACGATAAAACAATCAATAATGAGTATGATTTTTTGAGTTTTAGTCTAATTTATCAAAAAAAGAATAGTAAGTTAGAATACAAAATTAGTGGCACGAATTTATTAAACACAACTTCTTTAAACGATGATAGTTTTAGTCAGTTTTCTACCAGAACTTCACAATATATTGTACAACCACGATATGTTATCTTTTCTTTTAAGTATAATATTTAGGAGCTAAATTTAGCTTTCTATTATTATAGACTGTAAACAAAAAACCC
>NZ_JBJXDQ010000158.1:0-4723 GCF_046155325.1 Flavobacterium sp. | reverse complement strand
GAAATCGGTTGATTTCCGTTTTCCCAAAACATAACGCATTACAAATCAACACCTTCATTTTCTCAAAAAATCTTCATAACCCTGAGGTCCCGGGTTCAAATCCCGGTCTCGCTACAGTGTTATTCTTGAGAATAACATTATTCCCTGGAATAATATACTAATTCAGAAAGTCGGCTTTAAGGGCCGACTTTTTTGATTTTAAGGAACTTTTCAAAAACTCCAACCAAACTATAGAATTCTCTTAAGTCACGCCACATTTGGTTAGAATGTAGTACAATATTGGCTACATGAAAATCAAGGACTTACGTTAAATCGTGGGTCCTTTGTTGTTTCTGCGTGAGGTTTGCGTGAGGTTTGCGTGAGGTTTTGCGTGAGGTTTTGTCATTTCTTACCGAAACAAAGAATGATCAACCATAACGTTCACGTTTAGGTATTAGTGAACATTGTATTAATTTAATTACTTTTAAAAAAGAAAGAATACTATTACAAACAACGAAACCCTCCACAACCAAAAGTCTACATTGGTTTGACGACGGACAAATATGTATGAATAAAAAAATCCTATCTATAGCATTTATTTTTATAGTCACATTAAAAACAACTGTGATTGCACAGCCTTATGCTAGATGGACAGATGTAGAATTAAAACTTAATAACGGGATTGTTCAGCGAATAATTAATTTACCTAAAGAACCAGGTCAATTTTTCACTTCTATTTATAAACCTGTTAATGGGGAGTTCGCTTATTTCCGAAATTTTAATACTGATTTTCAATTTGAAATTAATGATCAAATATATTCCGGAAAATCTACATGGGAATTAAAAGAAATTAAAACACTGACTGATAGAAAAAATGGAAATGGTGCATCAGTGGTACTAATAAGTGCTGATAAGTCAGTTGAACTAACCCTGCAATTTTTATTATATCCGGGGTCTTCTGCGATCAGAAAAAAACTAAAAATTAAAAATTTAACAAGCAGCCCGTTTAAGTTGGAATCTATTGATATTGAAAAATTCAATGTAAAAGGTGCTACTTTCTCCTGGATATGTCATGACTATGGCAGGCGACGTTCTATTGGACCTTATGATGGTAATATGCAGGATGCGCTAATCACTGTGCATAATAGTGATTGGCAACAAGGAATAGTAATTGGAAATGAAGCAGCAGGCGTATTAAAACATTCGTCGGTTTTTTGGCAGGAAGAATCTATCTGTGCGGGATTAACCCATAAAGATGCAATGTATCCGTTTAGAAAATATATTTTCCCCGGAGAAACATTTACAACACCACAGGTTTTTACGATGGTGTATAACAATCATAAAGATCCAGATGAAATGTTAAATACGGCAGTACCTGATTTTGTGAGAAAGTATATGGGCATTCGTTTATCTGAATTAGTAGAGAAGCCAACATTTGTTTACAATACCTGGGTGCCATTCAGAAAAAATATCGATGAAAAATTAATAATGCAACTGGCTAAATCTGCTGCAGATGCTGGTATGAAAGAATTTGTAATTGATGATGGCTGGGCCGATAATTATGGCGACTGGAATATTGATAAAAAAAAATTTCCTAATGGGTTAAAACCTGTTTTTGATTATATCAAATCTCTGGGGATGAAGCCCGGCTTATGGGTTAGTGTTGGCAGCGCATCTCCTAAAAGCAAAATATTCAAAGCCCATCCTGAATGGTTTGTTTTAGATCCGCAACAAATACCTTTTAATCTGCATATAGAAGATTCATCTATTGTAACGGCCTGCTTTAGTACAGGTTGGTATGATTATATAAAAGGGGTACTTAAAAAACTTACATTAGAATACGGGCTTGATTATTTGAAATTAGATTTTACCGTTGTTACAAGTCCTTATCGGTTTAATAAAAACATGTCAGGTTGTTATGCCGCTAATCATCCGATGCATAAAGACCAGCGTGAATCATTCTACGTAAACTATGAAAGGGTATGGAAATTGTTTGATGAATTACATGACTCCAAACCAAGTTTATTTATTGATTGTACTTTTGAAACGATGGGAGGATTGCAAATGATTGATTATGCGATGTTGCAACATGCAGAAGGAAACTGGTTATCGAACTTCAAAGGACCGGAGGCAAAAATTGACCTTCGCATACGTAATATAGCATGGTGGCGTTCACCGGCAATTCCATCTACAGCTTTGGTAATTGGGAATCCTGAAATGCAGGATACAGCCTGGGATTTGCATATTAAATCGTTGGCAGGTGCTCTGCCAATCATGTTGGGAGATCCCCGAAAACTTTCACCGGCAGATTTTTTAAAATATAAAAACTATGCAAATTGGTTACAGTTGATGGAAAATAAACATCAAATAATGATGTACCGGCAGGATTTACCAGGTTTTGGAGAACCCATGGAAGGAATGTGGGATGGATTTCAACGTATCAATACAGATACTAGATCCGGCGGGATAGTAGGTGTTTTCAGACAGGGTGCATTAGATACAAAACGTACCTTTTTTATAAACTACTTAGATCCTGAAAAAATATATCAAGTAAGGCAAGTGAATGGCAAAATAATTGCAACCCTAAATGGTAAAGATTTAAGGTTTAAGGGTATTGAGATTGAATTGGAAAAAGAGTATGACGGTAAACTATTTGAAATTAGTTTACTAAAGAATATCCAAAGGCAGACCTATTAATTTAATATAAACCTAGTTGAATAGTATAATTGACAATCTTACAAATCACCTACCATTAGGTAGAGAGTTTCTTGGTTTTCCATAGTAAATTTTCTATAACACGCTGTGTGAGGAAAACACCCCCTGAATTCGATTAAAATCGGCTAATTTATCAAGGCTAATAATTTCTTTGAATACTTGCTGTATTTGGTTAGTTTTAGTAGTACTTCTAATACTTAAATAAGCTTAATATATGAAAAGAAGGGAAGTTCTTAAGTCGATTGCATTATCTGGAGCAACTTTTTCATTTGCTGATTTTTCAAAGGTATCTACACCAAGTGCTCCAGCACTAAGCTTTTTTTCCATTGATGATAACAAAATCAGGTTTTCTCACTCCAAAATTCAAAAACCATTTTCTGTAACTTTTATTGCAGATACACATCTTTATTTAGATGATACAAGGGGTGGGTTATATGACGAATATAGTAAGCGTATGTCAAAAGCATACAACAATACAAAGCATTTTAAAACAGGAAGGGCTCTTAATCCCAATATTGCTTTTGAAGAAACACTCAAGATTGCAGGTGAGAATAAAAGCACTTTGGTAGCTTTAATAGGAGATATATTTAGTTTTCCTTCAGAAGCAGCCATTGGTTGGGTGCTCGAAAAGTTAAGGCATTCTGCTATCCCTTATGTGTATACTGCAGGTAATCATGATTGGCATTACGAAGGCATGGAGGGGTCTTCTGCGTTATTGAGAGACACTTGGATTAATAAGCGACTATTGTCTTTATATCAAGACAGAAATCCCCTAATGCAAAAATTAGATCTTTATGGGGTTCAAATTATTGTTATTGATAATTCTACCTATGAAATAACTGATGAACAACTTGATTTCTTTAGAAATTGCATGAATTCTAAAAAGCCATCTGTTCTGATGTTACATATACCGCTATATGTTCCTGGAAGAAGTTTGGGTTTTGGATGTGGGCATCCTGATTGGAATGCAAAAAACGATAAAAGTTACCAACTTGAGCGAAGACAGCCATGGCGGGAAAATGGTCATACTTTAACAACAATGGAGTTTCACAAAATGGTTTTTAATTCTAAAAACTTGATGGGGATATTGGCCGGTCATATTCATAATCAATCTATAGATATTGTAAATGGTATCCCTCAAATTGTTGCTGAAGCAAATGCAGAAGGTGGTTTTTTGCAAATTGATTTTATCCCTACTTTGCCAGCGTCACCAACCCTCTAAAGATCCCATAAACCCTTTTAATATCCCTCCATATTTGATTAGAATGTAGACTTTCAGTGGCTACATGAAAATCAAGGACTTACGTTAAATCGTGGGTCCTTTGTTGTTTTGTGCCTCCTTTCTGTGCCTCCTTTTGATGAATAATACATAAAAACTGAGACCCCTATTACTAGAGGTCTCAGTTGTATTATACCAAACTTAAAATAATTATTATTTCATCATTTTTGAAATGGGAAAACTCTTCCAACGTTTCGCATCATTCTTTCCATAAGTGCATTGGCGCTTGAAAAACCATACTCTCTCATTTCTTTAGACATTCTCCAAGCCGGTTCACCATCTTTTGCGCTATTAATTTGCATCACAAATCGACCACTACCTCTAACCTTTGTAGGAAATCCTATCAAAACTATACTTGCAATGGTACCCGCTTCACTCCCTGTATTTGCATAAGCCCAGCTAGGTTTTATTATTGCATCAACCCCTAATATTCTACATAATGAATCTGATAAAACATCATTGATATTTTCAAATACGCCACTTTTTTTTAATAAATAGTTTGTTCTATCAACTTCCTGAAAAGAAACGGAATAGTTATCGGATTTTAATACTAAATATGTATACATCGCTTGTTGCATTTGAATACTTTCTGCTTTTTCATTATCTTTTATTTGGTCTAAAGACATCCCCTTTGGCATTTTTTCATAAGATATTGAAACATTAAATGGTAAAATAGCAACTTTCTTAGCGGTAGATATTAAACTCTTTAAATTTGGGTATTCAAAAATTTGTCTTTCACTTTGACAAAAA
>NZ_JBJXDQ010000157.1:0-6551 GCF_046155325.1 Flavobacterium sp. | reverse complement strand
TCCGGCTGCAAACTTCTCTTAGCTTTATAAAACTGTTCAGTAAATTTCTTTTGTAAATCTCTATTGGGTAAAAAATTAGGAATAAATCCCCCGGCCATATTATCCACCACATCATATTCTTTTCCGTCAATATGTAATTTATTTAAACCTTCGTAGGGTAACATTCGATAAGCCTCCCCGGCTCCTTTTTTCTTGGATAAGCCCATGTCAAAAACAGGAACTAATTGATGATCTTTGGCCTTATAGGGTAAAGACCCGCCGACTTTACCGGTTTTTACGTTTCTAGCTAATCTGAAAGTCCCAGTTCTAGATTCTCCGGTAGTTCTTTTAGTAAATTCAGCCCCAAATATTTGATTTTTAGCTGCCATTATTTTAGCAATGGCTTCTGATCTTAATAATTTGTCGGCAAAATTAGGAACGAATCCATCGCCCATTCTAGGTATTGAAATTAAGCTATCTGAACCTAATTTAGAAATACCCATGCTAGAAACTTTTTTAAGATATTCTTTTCTAGCAGCAGCTTTAGTGGGTGCAGACAATAAAAAATCTAGATTTTCTAATGTTATTTTATCTGGATTTTCATATAAAAATTTAATAATTCCTCTATTCAAACCTTGTCCTTTAGCAGTTTTTGTATTCATGCGCTGTCCAATCCAGTCGGCAGCTTGAATACCTAAACCACTAATTCCAAAATTAGAACCAACATTTCTAAATGCTTGAGAAACTTTATCATATTGCTCTCTATTCATAGAAGGAGCATTTTTCACATCAAATTTTCTTCCAAGCGCACTTGATTGTGCTCTAAAATCTACAGTAACATCTTCACTTGCAAATGGATTTATTATATTACTAGAAAAAGAATTTCTTTTATTTCCTGTTAATTGTTCTGAACCAATAATAATTTTTGCAGCCTTACGTCTATTTGCTCCATATGTTGGGGCAGGAATAGAGCTAATTTCATCTGGATTTAATGATTGGCGTGAAACACCTGTTGATAATTTAGATTTAGCAAAAAGAGTGTATCTTAAAGCATCTAGAGTATTTCTTTCCAATGGATTAGCTGGAGAAAGAGCAGACATTACATCAACAAAATCTTCTTTACTAAAATTAGTGGCTTTTGCAAATACACCACTTATATTGCCATAATCTTCATAAGCTCTTGAGAAATATTTTATATCTTCTGGTGGTAAATTACTTAAATTTTTACTTATATTCGCTTCCATCGTAGCGGAAGAAATTTTTGGAAATTTATATTTAGATTTTCTAACAAAATTGGGGATTAAACCTCCCGCCGCGCCACCTAAAACTTCTTTCAAGTAACCGTAAGGAACTGGTTTTAATGCCGATTTAACATTCTTAGCCGCCGGATCATAAGCCATTAGTAATCTTAAATCTTCTTTCGACTTAATTGGATTTCTTAATGCGACATTAGTAGCCGTATCTCCCTGCATAGTTTTAACTACATCGGGTCCGTAATTCCCCTTAACAATATTTTTTCTTAATCCGTAAATAAATTGACTACCTTTATTTTTTAAGTCGTCATCCTCAAAGAATCCAAATGGATCACGTCCTGTTCTTTTTGCGTAGTGTGCCGCTTGAGATAAATCCGCCGAAATAAAAGTCGCCGGAGTTTTTTCTATACTGTCTTGCCATTGGCTTTGAAATTGCCCTTTCTCCAATAATTCGCCTATTTCATTTCCTCCCGTTCCACGATACATAACTGTAGATTTATTATATCTACCCATTCCATCCCAATGTCCATATCCACCTAAGTCGCTCTCGAAACTACCTTTCTTTAAAAATTTCTTATATTGTTTATAATAATGACGATAAATAGATTTGTCTGGTAGTTCAGCAAAATTAGGTACAAACCCGGTGGACGCATTTTTAGCCGTATAAAACGGTTTTAGATTTTTCGGGTCTCCAATATAAGATATAGTTCCATGACCATAATCTACTGCGTCATGTCCCAGTCGCCGGGCTTTATTAGCAATTTCTCTTTGGAACTTAATATATGATTTTGCTCTATCATAGTCATAAATTTCATCATTAGACATTATATATGGATTTTTAACATCTAATTCAATAGGAATAACTCTAGAATTTCTATTTTTTCTGCCAGTAATCGCAGACATTGTGTTCATAGAATCATTATCCATAGAATATGCGCTAGCATAAGCTGGATTAGTAGTTATAAATACTCCTCTTTGTGTTTTTCTAAAATTTAAATCCTCTCTATTTTTATTTTCAAATAATTGATCCTTAGAGGTTCCATGATAATATCTAGCAAAATTGGGAACAAATCCGCCCGCTGCATTTATTTTCTGCGCCCCATTAGGTAATCCATGTTGAGCTACCATTTTAGGATTAAATATCGCGCTTCCCTCTCCACCGCCATAATTAGGAACAATATATTCGTCAGTATTAGCAACTATAGTCCCGCGTTTTCCGCCGCCGAAATTAAAGTTAGGAATTACTTTTGGTCTAGCCGCGCTGGAGGCACCGCCGACGCCTCTTTGAATGTCATTTTGTTCTTCTTGAATAGGTAAATATCCGCCTGCCGCTCTTTTAGGTAATTTAAATGCCCCTTCTCTCAGCACATCTCCACCTTGGTTAACTATATTTCTTACCGGCTGTGCATACATCGAATTTTTTCTAGCAATAATGTTATTTTGTTCTAACATTATTAATCTAATCGCCGATTCTTCTTCTTTGATATTTCTGGCAGCTAATAATCGGGATGCATATTTATTATTTCCATCACTTAATATCTGACTAATAGCCTGTTGAACATTTACTTGTTCCTTAGTTTTATTATTTAAAGAAGAATAATCTGAAACAATACTAAGGGTAAATCTACCTAATTCTTTTAAAGTATTAGTTACGATAGCTGTGGCAAGAACTAATCCCGGCCCGGATAATACCGATCCAATACCTCTTAAAATACCTTCACCAAGTTTTTGACCAGTGCTTTTACTGTCTTGATCTTTATCTTTAAAAATATCGAAAAGAGCGTTGGCAGTTCCTATAGGAAATTTTAATGCCGGTGCTAAAGCTAATTTACCTACAGTCTCACTAAATTCCAAGGCATTTAATTTGGTAGAATTTAAAGTTGCTTTTAATGTTTCATTTAAACTTTTATTTCTATCAATAGCTTCATTAACAGAACCACTGGAAGTTTTTAAAGCTTGACCATAAACAGAATTAGCTCGCGCCAAATCACCTAACAAAGCTTTTAATTGGTTAATTTGTTGAATGCCCGCGACCTGCTCACTTATGGCCGATCTTTCGGCGGTAGATAAAGTTTTATAAGTATTAGCTAAGTTTTGTAATAATACATCAGCCGAAAGAACATTGCCTTGTAAATCTTTTGTTTGAACATTAAACTCTTCCAAGGCTTCCAAGGTTGTACTTCGTTGGACTCTGGTAAAAATAGATTTTAAAGCGTTACCAATAACTGCGCCGCCACGCGCGGTAGTTTGCTGCAAGGAAGTCGTGAAAGCTAGTAATTTATCAAATTGAACCCCGGCATCTTGAGCCGCCGATCCAGATCGACTAATAGCATCAATTAGGTCTTTCTGAGATACAGCAAAGTTTGAATCAACATTAGCTAATTTGTTAATAACTTCAGTAGAAGTTAAAGCTTCTTGATTGAAAGTATTTAGGGCGGCGGTTAAAGATGTTACAGCTTCACTGGCGCTAAGTCCAGATTGGCGGGATAAAATCATCGCATCGCTGGTCCGCTGTAGTGTTTCGCTAATTTTTAACCCTTGACGGACTAATTCTTGTGCGGCATCAGTTACTTCCTCAAAACTTTTACCGGTATCTCGTCCAATGGCAAAAATAGAACCTTTAAAATTGTCAAAAACATCAGTAGTAGATTTTAATACAACTTGAATACTTTTAAATTTAGCTTCTACATTGATGAAAGCCTTGCCTACTTCAGTAAAAGCCGTTGCAATTCCATATACTGCCCCTGTGGACGCACCGAAAGCCAAAACACGCGCATTGGCCGCCTGTAATGATTTATCAAATTCATGTAAGTCCGCGTTAATTCTACCTAAAGGCGCATTATTGACCTTTATATCAACATTAGCCGAGCGACTCAAATTCTGCAATTGTTTCTGCGCGCTGCTATAACTCGCCGAATCAAAGGCTACTCCTAATAAAATATTTCCATCAATAGCCATATCAGTTATTTATTTAATATAATTATCCTTTTTCCTGTTATTTTATATAAGTTTATTTAATTGCTATATATTTACACTAATTATTTGATAATAATAAATAATATTTTATTAAAAAAAATTAAATAAGACCTAATTGAATAGATTGTTCTAGGGATAATTCACCAGTGCTGGATTTATCCAATTCTTTAAAGATTTTTTGCTGTTGGGCTTCGCCCGCCGGATTATCAATTCCATAAAACTTCATTTCCTTCTTACTTACGCCAACCAAACTGACGTTACCTTCTGAATCGGCATTGCTATTAATAACATTTTCAATATTACGCTTACCATTAAACCAATTTTCAATTTCTTCTGGGTTATCCCTTATAGAATCTGGTATATCATTGTTTTGAAAAATTGTCTTAAAATAATTAGCCCAAGTTAATAATTTGACTTCATAATGACTTAATTGGGTTAAACATTGACCAAAAAAATCCGTGGGACTGGAAGATAAATAGAAAATTTGACTAAAAAATCCTTGAGTAACTATTTTTTTTATATTTATTTCGCTAACATCATTAATACAAACATTGTATAAGCTAAATAATTCATCCACTTGGTCAGAATTTAAGTCGGCAAATTCTTTTTCAGAATATAATAATTCCGTGCATTCTTTATTTTTGTAAAAAGACTGCTGAATTAATAATAAATCGGTACTTTTTCTAGCTAAAGTTTCACAGGTTTCCCCCATTAAAATAGCTTTATCTATAATTAAATTATTGAGATAATTTTCGTTTACCTCAATCTCTTTTTTATAATGTTCAATGTCAGCGAATTTATAGACTTTACATTTATTTCTGTATAAATCAACTAAAGTCTCGTGGGTTAGTTTAATTTTGTCTTCGTTACTTTTATCCCATAAATTATTTTTTATTAAATAAGAAAGTTTGTCTTTTTCTGTAAAAATTCCCTTTTTAAGTAAATCATTATATTTACTAAAATAATAAAAATCTATATTTAAATCATCAGACACTCTAAAGTGTTTGATATAAATATTTTGACCATTAAATTTATATAACGAATATCGCTCGCAAATCTCAGCAAAAGTTTTTCTTAACTTACTTAATTCTATTTCGCTGATCACATTATATAAAAATTTTAATCTTTGATTATTGTAACTGGATTAATATCTGATGGAACAACGGCGGCAGATTCCTGGGTAGATTTTACCTCTTCTTTTTTATCGGATTCAGCTTTTTTATCAGATTCAGCTTTATTGTCATCGGTCGCGGCTTTAGCATCAATTTCATTCCATTGTTTATTTAATGCCTCTAACTGAGATACTTCTAATTTTCCACGAGATAACATATTAACAAAATATCCATTCCGTTCAATAATTTTATAATATAATTTAGATTTTTCATCATTTTTGTCCAAAATAACATCATAATTCTCTAGTTTATCTTCCAGACTATCCCCATCAATAAGAGGGACCGGCCTGCCTCTTTCTTCAATATGGCTCAAGTATAGAATATTATACATAATCTCTTTTTGTTTAGATATAGACTCCGCCGTGTTAGAATATAAATCTTCGTTTAGATTTTCTAGTTCATCTAAGCCTTTTTGAATATTGCTAAATTCGTTAAGTAAATCATTTATTTTTTCATTATCTTCCACGGATTTATTTGGAATTTTGTCTAGAACGGAATACTCTTCTCTAATTTCTTTAATTCTCTTTTGAGTGTCTTCTAGATTTTTAATTTCACTGGGGGTAAAAATACCATTTTCCGCCCGATATTTTTTGTCCAAAATTGCTCGCGTGACAATTCCATTAGTGACGCAGCGGCTCCATTCTCTATTGTAAACATCTTTAGCTTCCTGAATCTCTTTTCGAGATGGCTCCTTGATAATTATTTTAACTAAAGATTCCTTGTCCACGGATTTAGTAATTTTATCTCCATTGGGTAAAGTTTCAGTGATTTCTTGTTTTTGTTTAAGCGGAAGGGTATAGGAGAAAAGTTCTTTCATGTTGTTTTTTAGTTAATTGATTTATTTTTTGTTGTTTTGTTTTTTGTTGTTTTTTTTGTTATTTAATTTATCTATTTATTAATTTAATATTTATTAATTATTATATCGCCAAATCGTTTCCAATACTCGCCGCCGACATCTTTCAAAAAATTTTGTTTGTGATGTTCGTCCCAATTGTTAAAAATTTTAGAGAATTCCGGGGACTCAAAATAGTTTAAATTATTTTGTTTTAGTTTATAAATAGATAAATTTCTTTGGGTGGACTGTAATTCCAGCCGTTGAATAACCATGTTTTTTAATTGAATATTATTTAATTGTTGTTTTTTCATAATTTTTTATATTATTTATTATTTT
>NZ_JBJXDQ010000156.1:0-23172 GCF_046155325.1 Flavobacterium sp. | reverse complement strand
TGCTTTTGTGACTACTAACGGTTTAAGCATGAGAGATGAAATAAGAAGAGAACGCAGAGTGGAGCTTGCCCTTGAAGGTTTCCGCTATTGGGATTTAATTAGATGGAAAACTGCCGAAATAGAACTTCCTAAACCTATTCTAGGAAGCTATTACTATTCTGATTTTACCGCAAGAACAAATTTGACTCCAATTAATGAAAATGGCTATCTTAAAGTTTTTACAGTAATTAGAAAGTTTGATCCTGCGAGAGATTACCTTTTTCCTTTCCCTACCATAGAGTTGGGCTTAAACCAACAATTAAAACAAAATCCGGGTTGGCAATAAAATCCATATTAATAAGAAGCCGTTTAAATACTATTTAAACGGCTTTTTTATTATATCTAAGAGGTAACGGTTATAAAGTGTCGTATTTTAAAATATTAATTTTTTTTCAAAAGGCTGATTTTAAATAGACATTTACTATTTCTAGACTTTTGACTCTAGGACATTAAAACTTTCGACTTACTTATATTCTCAGAGTATATCCAATATTTTTGGTAACAAAGGAACAAGGCTTAGTGGCTAAGTTCCTTTTTTTTTGATACCATAGTTATCCTACTGTTTACTATTTAAAATCCCTGCAGCTTGGAATAGCTGGCTAACAAATAGAGCGTGTTTTATTTCTTACTTCCCAGAAGTGTTTTTAAATTAGAGGATAAATTTCTGTTTCAACAAATCTTTCATAAAAAGATTAATTTCCCATTGGCTTACAATAGGAGTGTTGTCGATAGTTTTTGTCCACATGTATGGGGGCGGCCCAAACTCTGTTGTGATGGTGAAAAAATCGACTTTCTTTGATTTTTGATACTCAATAATTTGTTCCCAAATTTTAAAAAAGAATTCAACAGGCTGTTGCCATTCCGCTAACCTGGGATCTGGTATTTGAGGTCCTTGAGTAAAACCAACTCTGGCATGAATATGCTTTGTTCTAGTAATAGCTTCCTCAACAATTGCAGAAGATTGCTCCAAAAAACTTTCTGTAACACAAGTCCAATGAGAAAAATCGGCTGTTATTTTCATAGCAGGTCTTAGGTTAAATAATTCCATAGCATTGTATGGACTAAACCCAATTCTTCCTCTATGAGTTTCATGAGCTACGGTTATATTATTTTTAATTGAAAACTCCTCTACCGTATCAATTACTTTTAGTTGTTCCTCAAGTGTAAAATAATCTCTGCCGGAATGCGAATTTATTAACAGGGGATTACACTCTAACGAATGAGATAAATAATATTCGAGCGATTTGCAATATTCCTTAATTGTATCTCCTTTAGCCTGATGCTGATGGCTAACAGCAACCAATTTATACTGATCCAAAAGCGATATGAAATTTTTCTTATCATTTATGTCTTCCGGAAGCGGGGCATCTATGCCATCATAACCTGCTTCTTTTACTTTCGAAAAAAATTCTTCCAAAGGTAAATGCTCATTCCCCCATTGCGGACAAAGTATTAATAGCTTCATCAATAAACTATTTGAAATTAGAATAAATTAATGGGTTTTGCATTTCATCATTTAGCAAGTCGCCAATTTTTAATTTACTTAGCTGTTCCTCGCTCAAAATGTTTTTAATACCATTGAACGTAGCACCATCAGGCATATAAGCACAGGTCATTGCCCTACGGAAACCATTGGTCATATTAGCGCCTGCACCATGAATAGTTAAGCCGTTATGAAAGGAACAACTTCCTGCTTTCATTGGCACTGCTACAGATTTCGATTTAATAAATTGAGGATAAAAGTCAAAAACAGCATCCATATTTTTTCCAATATTTGGATTTTCATAAGTAGTAGTATGATAGGAACCAGGTATAAAATACAGACAACCATTTTCATAAGTGGCATCATCTAACGCCACCCAAATCGATATTGCCCGCCTGTCACTAAAAGACCAGAAAGGAGTATCTAAGTGCCATGAAGTTGGATTCCCCCAAGGACGTTTTATCAAAGCCTGGTCATGCCATATTCTGGTACCTTCCCAACCAGCTAAGTCGGCCACCATCTTACCAATATTTTCATCCAGCATTATCTTTTTTACATCATCATTTGTTTGCCATAAGTTCATCATCTGGTCAAATACTTTTCCATAGTAATCGAAGTCTTCATTGAGACCATCATCTTCACCTATCTTGAGATCGCTGCCCGGCATTTTTTTGCCATCACGCTGATGTATCGCTTCCGTTACAGCTTTACGCCAAAAAGAAAGTTCCGCTTCATTTAAAAAATCATCTACCAGAAGAAACCCATTTTCTTGATACGATTGAATTTGTTGTTGAGTTAATGTTACTTTCATAAAAGTTAATTTAAATTATATTCCTAAAGATTATTATCCACATTATTAAATACTTATGTCTAGTACCAAATGATAATACACTCCCATTTTAATACTAAAACTATTTTTCTTATATACAATTCATAAGCTCAATCATAAATGGTTTGGAGACTTATTGAACAAAATAAGCCAATACACCCATGCTTTCTTGTCCGTCTTTATTTACGGCGGTTACTTTAATGGTAGCTCTTTCGATTTTATTAAACTGGCTGGGCTTAAATGCAAATTGATTGC
This sequence comes from Flavobacterium sp., assembly GCF_046155325.1. Classification (GTDB taxonomy): domain Bacteria; phylum Bacteroidota; class Bacteroidia; order Flavobacteriales; family Flavobacteriaceae; genus Flavobacterium. Next base: position 20,566 of record NZ_JBJXDQ010000156.1, on the reverse strand, counting down.
TTTTTTTTACGGTAGAAATTAAAGTATAGGATGGTTCACTGTTATTGGCAATATAAACTTTATAATGCGCTGCATCTACGCTAGGCTTCCAGTAAATTTGGACGTTTGCATTATTCTCTTTTTGTACTTCCAAACCATCAGGAGCAATTACTTTTGTTTGTAAAGGGATGTTTGAAATTGAAAAAGAGTCATTCTTCTGGGTTGAAAAAGAAATGAGATCTTTAGTTATTACTTTAAACGCTACAACATTATCTAAATTGTTCTTTACTGTGGCTCTGCTAATATTAGGATACTTTATTTTACAAATTCCACCTACTTTAGAAATAATTTCAATTATTTCAGCGTGCTCATTCTCCCATGCTGCCGAAACCTCAAAATTACCTCTTGCTACTAATCCAGAATAGTTTCCGCTTTTCCAAACACTTGGTAATGCGGCCAGCGGCTCAATATAGCCCTCATGACTTTGTAAAAGCATTTCGGCGATTCCTGCGGTCCCTCCAAAATTACCATCAATTTGAAAAGGAGGATGCGTATTCCAAAGATTCTTATTCGTTGTTTTTTGTAATAAGTTTTGCAATAATAAAAAGGAGGTATCCCCATCTTTTGTTCTAGCCCAAGTATTTAATCTATGCGCCATTGCCCAACCCGTTGATATATTACCTCGTTCTGTAAGGGTTTTTTTTGCTGCATCAATCCAGGCGGGCGTTTGCGAATTGATGATAGTACCCGGATACAATCCAACTAATTGAGAGATATGGCGGTGTTTATATTCCCCAATTTCCCCATATTTTTTCTCTTCTCTATATTCTTTTATCTGACCCGACCATCCAACTTGAATCGGATCTAACTTACCCATCTGATTCTTAATAATACCTAAGGCTTTGTCATTGTCTTTCAGCAATTTTGCTGCTTTTAACACATCATTTATGCTCTCGTAAATCATTTGCTGATCAAAAGCACATCCTACCGTCTGGTAATATTCTTTATTTTGTCTTTGTTCCGGAGAAGCAGAAGGGCTTGCTAGATAGAATCCCAAAGTGTCTTTCACGGTTTTTGACAAAAACTTTGCCATGGAAAGCATCGTAGGGTAATCTGATTTTTTTAACAGGTTGTCATCTCTTGTAAAATCATATTGATCCCAGAAAAGCTTTGTCGTAAACCCACCCGTACCAGGCCCAGAATGTCCACCTGGCGCCTGAATAGCATAAGGGCTTGCGCCAGTGCCTATACACCAACCATTATTTCCTGAAACACTATCGTATTTTGAAGGATTAATCCGTTTTATATAATCGTCTGCATTTTTAACTGCCATCTCTCTAAATGCTTTATTATAATCTTCATAAGAAGTAAATAATTCTGCCAGATTGGTATTAAAAACCGGCCAATAATTCATTTGAACATTAACATTGTGCCAATATCCTGAAGTCCATGGCGACACATCGTACTGTGTCCAAATACCTTGTAAATTTGAGGGCAATGTACCCTTACGCGAGCTTGAAATTAATAAATACCTGCCAAACTGAAAATAAAGTTCCTCTAGATACCGATCAGGAATCCCTTTTTTATAATTATCCAATAATTCATCTGTTGGAATAGTAGGTAATTTATCGGTTAAATTAAATCGAGCACGGGAAAAAAGTGTTTGATAATCTTTGAGATGCGATTCTAATAATTGGGAATACGTTTTTTGGGATGCCTCCTCTATATTATTTTGCACCTTAGCATGCGGATGTGGAAAATTCTTTAACTTTTGTGACCCATCAGGCTCTAAAAATACCGAGGATTTCATTTGATAGTTAGTGCCTATGGAAACTAATATTACAACGCTATCTGCTTTAACGACTTCTATTTGTCCGTGATCGTTTTGTTCATCGTTTTTACAGATAATAGTGCCTCCAATAGGAATCACTTTAATCTGACCCTCATAATCAATGTTGTAATATTGCATATTACCTGATAGAGTTATGGTATTATTAGAAGCAAATACGTGTCCTGTTCTACCGTCTTTTAATTCATTAGTTGCTCGCAAATAAGGAATATAGGGGCGCATCGTAAAGCTAATTTTGGAAGCCTGGTCTGCTGTTAACTTTATAACCATAACTTTATCCGGATAACTAGCAAAATATTCTCTTGTATAGTTTACATTATCGCATGTGTATTTTACACGTGAAACCGCATCATCTAGATCCAAAGAGCGAACATAATTTGAACTATTTAGATGATTGAAATCCATTATTATTTCTGCAAAATTGGTAAGACTTCCAATGCCGTATAAGCCTAAATTACTCAGGCTATTTTCGGTTAGTTGTATTCGATCAGTATCTGTTCTGCCAAACAAGCTCGCTCCTAAATACCCATTTCCGATAGGCAAAGACCAGTTTTCCCAATCATCATCATAAGGTTTGCCCTTGGCTTTTATAATATTCATGTCGCCACCTCTATTTGGTGCTGGCTTGTTATACCATAACTGGTATTTTTTTTCTATTTTTTGCTGTGCAATGCTTTGGAATCCCAGTAAAAATAGTGGAATAAATAAAAATAATTGGAGTGCCTTTTTCATAATAATATTAATTTTAATTCGTTAATTTCAATCTTTAGAAAACCGATACAACTTCATTAATGATGGAGTAACTGCCTTTTCGGGTTTTTGATTGTAGCGTTGTATCCCTGAAGTTTCCCAACGTAATCCATAATATTCTTTTGGGCTTGCAGATGAGGGAGTCTTAAGCCATTTAACAGACATCCCTTCAATTTTAGAAACAGGCTCCATTAGAGGTAATGGATATTCCAAATCTTCATCAGGGTTTATAAGGTTGTCTGCTATTAGTGTTAAATTAGTTTTATCGATTAAAAGCTCTCCATACCCTTTTTTAATATGCCAATATTTGATCTTGATTTTGCCATCAGGCAAAACTTTTGCTTCATTTATTTTGATTTCACGTTCCATTGTACCCGAACCCGAAAAATCCCAACGATAATCCCAATTAGAAACCAGACTAATTTTCCATTTTTTATCAATTGCCTTAGCAATATAAATCTGACTTATTCCAAGAGAATCGTATTTCATATAGGCAATTAGAGGCTGTTTATTTGGGTCAAAAAAGAGATAGGATGCACCATTAATTGCACCGCCTTTCGCAGGCACAGGATCAACAGTAACTACTTTGTTCATTGGAGTTATCGGCAATAATATCTTGGTTGCATTTAGGGTTTCCCAATGAATTAAATCTTTACTTCGTGCATAAGACAAATCATGATTTGTTTCACACCTTGGTGTGTCCCGCCATAACCAATAGATATGATAATAACCATCAGGCCCAACAATTGGTCCACCTGGATAAGCACTCATTTCACCCAGTCCATCAAATAAGGGTTGATCAGTTAGCCTGCTAAAAGTGGATTTTTTTTCATTATAGCTATTTAATATCGTATTGCCATTACCACTGCCCCCTTTTCTATAAGAATAGACAAGTCTATTATTGGGATCTTTAATAAAAACAGGGTAAGTACATTTTAATTCGTCTGCGGATGATACAATTGGAACTATTTTTTCAAATGTTGCTATATCATTGGGTAAGGAAGTTTTAAAATACACCATAGAATCTGCATGCATGTTACCACTGATATGCAAACAATTATTCTTATCTAATGCCATCGCTATAGAGTTATGGCTATCCCAACCAACTTTTGTGGGCAATATAGCGTAGTTCCATTTTTTTTTTGCTAATTTCCTAGAGGCTACCGTTAATTCCCTGTTTTTATTATAATAAGCAATAAACTGCCATTTCCTGGAGTTTACCATACTGAATTCGACTGGAAAATCGGATGTTACAGAATCAACCTCAATTTCCTCAAGTATTCTTATATGCTGATCAAAATTTTTTTTTTGAGGCTGAGCAATACTAGCTACAGAGTAAAAACCCCCGATAAAGAGTGCAACTAAAAATTTGACATAAATTCCAGAATAGTTATTACAAATAGGCTTCATTTTTTTTTATACATTTTCTTTGATAAGAGATAGTGTTTGAACAAAGAGATTGTTATTTTAAATTTTTCTACTTCGTAAGTGAGTTCCACATACATACATACATACATTCATACATACATACATACATACATACGTACAGAAAAAATAGTATTAAAAACGTTTTCTGATTAGCCTAATAACGACCCTCTTTCAAATCCGAAATATTATATTTGGCACTGAGCTGATTATGATTTAGCGTCGATGTTTTGAACTTTTTAGCATAAAAAGTATAAATACAAATACTTATGAGATCGCTCTAAGCCAAGATGTCCTAGATAGTAAGGTTTTTAAGGTTTAACTGCTTTTTACACTATTAATTTATTTCTTTAAATTTGGATTCCTGATCAAAGTACTCTAAATCTATTGCTTCTTTTGACTTTATGACTTTAAAACTTTCGACTTACTTACATTAATTGACAATTTTATTTGTTTTCAACGCCAAATGTAGCACCTGTTACAAACATCATATTGTTACCTGTCATAGTTTCTGAAAGATAAAACCCCCATCTGAATTGATTGTAACCGGTATTTCTGGTATAAGATCCAGAATCTCTCACAACACCATTGTAGTATAATTTATAATTTTTACCGTCATCCTTCACCATTATATCGAAGCTTTTTCCCATCATGCCATTTTCTAATGTTAATTCTGTCCCATTTCTTTTTGTATATTTAATGTTTCCATTACTAGTACAAACAATCATCAATGCCCAATCATCAACCGTATTCTTTGCCTGAAAAATACAAGCGCTATTTGCTATATAAATCGGAGAGTATTTAGCCTTAAACACATGCCATTTGGTTGAATCATAAGTATAATTGTTCGCCGCATTAGAATATGCTTCAATTCTTGGATGCTCGCCCCTAGAATCGACAATTGAATATTCGCCAGTAAATAACCTGAAAACCTGCGTATTACCATCGGTCTGAAACCATCTTTTCCAATTAGTTATATTTGAGATTGAAGTGTCAGATAAAGTGTGTAATTTTATAGCTGGATTGATTTCGGGAATACAGGAGCAAGTTTCATACTCAAAATTTGCAACATCTATTGTAGAACCAGTAACTGAAGTAGTACTTGCTAATAATGTATTTTTTAGTAGATCCCACGACACATTTGTGCCGACTTCAGTATAGGTTGTTGTTGTGTCCTGAACAAAAGAACAAAATAAGAAACACGTTCCTAAAATTGTAAAATAAGTTGATTTGGTGTTTTTCATAATTTTTTTTTGATTAATTCCTACAAATTATATATTAAAAACTTGGAATTCTATCCTGCACTATCCTGCATAATTTAACCAAGTTATATTTATTTTCAAAAATTAAATTTAAATACTAACAAATAAAAAAAATAGCAATATACTTTTCTTGCTATCACAGGATAAATATTGTTTTCAACCTGTTTTGGGCATAATTATTTAAATTGCAATATCTTTATTTTGAATGAAAAAAAACTGTTAAAATTTATTCAAAAGCTTAGCTCTTACTAAAATAATCAATTTTTCGGAGACAATAATAGCATCGTTTTCTTTCTTTGGGAGTTGATTTTTTCCAACAAAACTTTCTCCGCCAGTAGTGCTAAATTAGTTTTATCGATCAAAAGCTCTCCATACCCTTTTTTAATAGGCCAATATTTGATATTGATGCTGCCATCAGGCAAAATTTTGCTTCATTAATTTTGATTTCACGTTCCATTGTACCCGAACCCGAAAAATCCCAACGATAATCCCAATTAGAAACCAGACTAATTTTCCATTTTTTTTCTGCTAATTTCCTAGAGGCTACCGTTAATTCCCTGTTTTTATTATAATAAGCAATAAACTGCCATTTCCTGGAGTTTACCATACTGAATTCCACTGGAAAATCGGATGTTACAGAATCAACCTCAATTTCCTCAAGTATTCTTCTATGCTGATCAAAAGTTTTTTTTGAGGCTGAGCAATACTATCTACAGTAAAAAAAACCAATTAGCATTGCAACTAAAAATTTCATACAAATACCCGAATAGTTATTATAAATAGGATTGATTTTTTTTGAATTATAGCATTTATTATTCCATCAAAAACACCATCAAACCTCTTGCCCCGTGTGCTCCTAACACTAAGGATTGCTCAATATCTGCGGTTTTGGACGGTCCTGCTATAAAAGTTCCAAAACCATATTCTTGGCTTCCTATACGTTCATAGGCTTGATGCATCGTAGCCAGAATATCATTCTTATTGACAATTATAGCCAAAAATTGAGGGATAAAAGTAGAAACCCTTTGTCCTAAAATAGCATCCGTTACCCAAAGAGCCGAATTTTCAGCTACACCAAAATGAGCTTTTACTATTGTCAATTCAACATCTTCTAAGGTATGTGGATCGTCATTGAACCAATCAATCGTTGCTATTTCAGCAAGTTCCGGCACAGTGGTAATAATCCGTTTTTCGGTGTCATAATTTTTCTTTACGAATTCAATTATGGCATTGTAATCTTGAACATCGACAAAATCTCCGCCTATGCTTTTCAAGACCATTTTATACTTTTCGTGAAGGTCGAAAGTGTCTAAACCTAAAAAAGTCAAACTAGGCAATTCACTCACTACTGATGGCTGATTTTTTTTTATTTTTTCTAAAATAGTGGCTCTGCTACTCATTGTTATTCTCTTTAAATTCTTTTCCGTTTTTCTTATACCATTCTCTAAAAGATTCCTCAGGTGGCGCAGGCATTTCTCTTTGTTTGTACCAAGGATTTAAACTGTTACTCACCACAAAAGGCAGGTGTTTAATAAAAAACCTTCCTGCTTTTCCAGCCAAACTAAAAATCTTTGAATTTCCAAGAACCGAAGCCATCACTTTCATCGAGATGGTTTTGGATTTTGTTGTATAGCCTTCTTTGACTAAAACCTGACGCCATTTATACAATTGGTCGTGAATATCAATTTTTACAGGACAAACATTTGTACAAGAGCCACAAAGGGTACTGGCAAAAGGCAAATCTGCATTTTTACTCATATCCAGGTTAGGGGCTAGTATGGAGCCTATTGGTCCTGCCACGGCTGTATGATAACTGTGTCCGCCGCTTCGTCTATATACAGGACAGGTATTCATACAGGCAGCGCAACGGATGCATTTTAATGAGTTTCTAAAATCTTCTCTTCCTAATTGAGTGCTTCTGCCATTATCGACAATAACGATATGCATTTCTTGTCCTTCTCTTGGTTTTTTGAAATGACTAGAAAATGTGGTAATAGGTTGTCCGGTAGCACTTCTGGCCAATAATCGTAGAAAGACGCTCAAGTGTTTTCGTAAAGGAATTATTTTTTCAAATCCCATACAAGCAATATGAACATCGGCAAGATGTACCCCCATATCGGCATTTCCTTCATTGGTGCAAACCACAATTTCACCTGTTTCTGCAATAGCAAAATTCACACCCGTCAAGGCCACTTTTCTAGTTAAGAAAGTATCTCTTAGATGCAACCGTGCTGCTTCAGTCAAATATTTAGGGTCATTATTTCCTTTTTCGGTTCCAAGATACTGATGAAAAGTATCACTTACATCTTCTTTTTTGAGGTGAATTGCAGGTAAAACGATGTGACTTGGCGGCTCGTTTCTTAATTGAACGATTCGTTCTCCTAGATCAGTATCGATAACATCGATCCCTTTTTTGGACAAATAGTCATTCAAATCACACTCTTCGGTGAGCATTGATTTTGACTTTACCATCTGCTTCACTCCGTGTTTTTCTAAAATGGAATGTATAATTTTATTGTGTTCATCGCCATCAGCTGCCCAATGAATAACGATGCCATTTTTTAGGGCATTCGATTCAAATTCAAGTAAATAGTCACTAATATTCGAAAGTACATTGTTTTTTATTTGCGAGGCAGTTTCTCTAAGCAATTCCCATTCTGGGATTTGGTGAGCGGCTTTATCTCTTTTTTCACGAACAAACCAAAGGGTTTCATCGTGCCAATCTACCCGTTTGACATCTTTATTGAAAACGGTGGCAGCTTCGCTATGTGATAAGGTGTTTTTCATTATTTAGAGTTCAATATTTCAGCGATGTGAATGGTTTTTATTGGGCTTTCTTCTCTTCGCAAAATCCCTTCCAAATGCATTAAACAAGACATGTCAAATCCTGTAATGTATTTTACATCATGCTCCTCGTGGTCTCTAATACGATCTTGTCCCATTTTTACTGAAATAGCTTCTTCGGTAACACAGAAAGTACCTCCAAAACCACAACACTCGTCTTTCCTGTTTAATGATACGAGTTCTATTCCTTTGATTTTACTTAATAATTGTTCTGGCTTAGAGAAAAATGGTGCGTTTAATTCGCTCATTTGCGAGAGTTTCAATCCGCGCTGTCCGTGGCAACTTTGGTGCAAACCGACCTTGTGAGGAAAATTGCCAACGATGCTTTCGACTTTTAAAATATCCGTAATGAATTCTGTTAATTCAAAAACACGTTTTCTAATTTTCGAGGCCAATTCTTTGTTGTTTTCGTCATGCAAATGTTCTTTTACATGCAGAACACAACTCCCCGAAGGACAAACAATATAGTCAAATTCAGCAAAATTAGCGACGAAATTAACATCACATCCTTTGGATAAATGTTCGTATCCACTATTAGCCATGGGCTGTCCACAGCAGGTTTGATTCATTGGAAAACGAACATCACAACCTAATTTTTGTAATAACTCATAGGTAGCTATTGCCACTTTTGGATAAAATTGATCTACGTAACATGGGATAAAAAGTCCTATTATCATTTTTTTTTTACTATTTTTCAATATTGCGGATTATTTTGGTTCTTCAGGTATTTGTGTGAAGGATTAATTTCTAATCCTAATTTGCGACACGAATTATGAAGACAGAGCCTATTTGTAATGGTTTTGTTAGCCTATTAATGATAAAATCCGTTTTTATCAGTGTTTTGCTTGTCATCTCGCGCGCAGTCGAGAGAAGCAAATCCGTTTCATCTGCGAACTTTCTCACAACATTTCCAGTAGAACCCTTATTTTAAATGAACTTATTTTGACCCGTTCAGAATTGTAACAAGAGTATTGGTTTTTTTTCTCAAAGTTATCCTGTACTGTCCTGTTTTAAGGTTTTTTTTGTGCCGTAAATTGAGTTTTTTTGATGAACAATTAGCCATTCAACATCGTCTTTCTATAATGGGAAGGAACATAGCCCGTATTTTTCTTAAATGTTTTATTGAAATGGGAAATGGTTTCAAAGCCACATTCGCTGCTTAACTGAGCAATACTGATGTCTTCCATTAGCAATAGTTTGCACGCATACCCAATTCGCATATCCAAAATATAGTTTTTAAAGGATTTGCCGGTTTTGCTTTTGAAATAACGGCAAAATGCAGAAGCATTCATCGCAGCAAAAGAGGCAATTTCTTCAAGACTGACATGGCGTGTATAGCTTTTGTTTAAATACGATATTATTTTATCTATTCTTGCCGTATCATAAATGGTTTCATTGACAAAGTCAGAGGTGGAAATAGTTTGTTTATTCTCGGTTTCAGACATTTTTTTGAGAATTTCCAAAAAAAGTAGGAGTTGATTCAAACCCTTTTCCAATGGTATTTTTTCCAACATATCCTGCAGTTCTGGAAAATGTCCATTGGCAAAATAAATTCCTCGTTTAGATTCTTGAAACAGCTTTTTTATTTTGATAAACTGAGGATAATGATTTAGGGCATAATACATGAATTCTTTTTCAAACTGAATTATGGTGCCTTTAACTCTTAAATCAGTAGTGCCAGAATGATACACCTCATCGCTTTTCAAAAAATGAGGCAAATTTGAACCAATGAGTACTATATCGCCAGCTTCGTATTTGGCTATGCTGTTGCCAATAAACCGAGTTCCTGTACTTTCTTTAATATAAATTATCTCATATTCTGTATGAAAATGCAAAGGATAGGTAAAATGCTCGTAGTCATAAAAACGTGCTTTCAGGGGTGAAGACTTCGAAATAGAAAGTCGTTCGTTCATAATTGTTCTCATTGTCAATATTCTTTAATTTGCAAAAATAGAATCAGTATGTGCAAATATAGGAACTAAAATTAGTTTTGCTTCTGCTTAAATTTGGATGTAGAAATCTAAAAATAAACAAGATATGAATGAAGCATTTAGTATTGAAGGGAAAATAGCCATAATAACAGGAGCGGGTGGAGTTCTTGGCGGAAGTATAGCAAAAAGTTTTTTGCAAGCTGGAGCAAAAGTCGTAGCTATTGACATCCATGAAGAAAACCTAAATAAAAGAGTAGCCGAGCTTTCCGTTTTTGGAAGTAATATAATTGGAGTTGTAGGCAATGTACTGGATATGGATAGTCTTGAAAATGTGGCAAAAGAAGTATTGTCCAAATGGGGTCGAATTGACATTTTGTTGAATATTGCAGGAGGAAATCTTCCGGGTGCAACACTTATGCCAGACCAAGAATTTTTTGACATGAAAATTAGCGATTGGGACAAAGTAACTAACTTGAACTTGAACGGAACGGTGTTTCCTAGTATGGTTTTTGGACGCGTAATGTCGAAACAAAAAAGTGGAAGTATTATTAACATGTCTTCCATGGCGGCTTATTCAGCGATAACTCGCGTACCTGGCTACTCGGTTGCCAAAACTGGAATTAGCAATTTTACGCAATGGTTGGCTACGGAAATGGCACTGAAATATGGCGATGGTATTCGTGTAAACGCTTTGGCTCCAGGATTTTTTATCGGCGACCAGAATCGCGCAGTTCTTATCAATCCTGACGGTTCTCTTACAGATAGAAGCGTAAAAGTATTGGCCAAGACGCCTATGGGACGTTTCGGTGACATTGCGGAATTGAATGGAACTGTACAGTTTTTGTGCAGTGATGCGGCAAGTTTTATTACGGGAGTGGTATTGCCAGTTGATGGTGGTTTTAGTGCATTTAGCGGAGTATAGTTATGGAAAAAACATGGAGATGGTTTGGCAAAAAGGATAAAATTAGGTTGTCCATGCTTAGAGAAATTGGAGTAGAAGGCATCGTTTCGGCATTGCACGATGTTCCGAATGGCGAAATTTGGACAGAAGAAGCCATTCTTGATTTAAAAAAATACATTGAGGATTCAGGATTGCGTTGGTCGGTTGTTGAAAGTCTTCCGGTAAGTGAAGGCATAAAAAACAATGCCCCAAACAGGGACAAACTCATTGACAACTATATTGTGAGTCTTGAAAATTTAGGCAAATCAGGCTTGAAAACAATTTGCTATAATTTTATGCCGGTTATTGATTGGATTCGAACCGACTTAGAATATAAATTGGAAGATGGCACCTCGACCTTGTTTTTTGACAAAATTAAATTTGCCTATTTTGACATCATAATTCTGAATCGGAAAGATGCCGACAAGGAATACAGTAACATTGAACTCGAAAAAGTTTACGAGTTAGACAAAACTATTACTGCAGCCGAGAAAGAGCAATTGATAGACACTATTATTGTAAAAACGCAAGGCTTTATTAATGGAAACATAAAAGCAGGAGACCTAAATCCAGTGGCAAAATTCAACACCTTGCTTGCAGTTTATGACAAGATCGATAAAAATGAATTGCGTGAAAATTTGCGGTATTTCTTGAACCGTATTATGCCGGTTTGTGAACAATATGGCATCAATATGTGTATTCATCCTGATGACCCCCCTTTTCAAATGCTCGGTTTACCGCGTATTGTAACAAACGAGGAAGACATTCAATGGATTTTGGATGCGGTTGACAATCCACACAATGGCTTGACTTTTTGTGCTGGTTCATTGAGTACTGGAATGCAGAATAATGTTCCTGACTTGGCACGAAAATTTGCATCTCGCACCCATTTTTTGCATCTAAGAAGTACTGAAACATTAGAAGGCGGTAATTTTATTGAGGCGCCACATCTGGAAGGACGTGGTCATTTAATTGAACTAGTCAACCTATTTGAAACTGTAAATCCAAAATTACCAATGCGAGTCGATCATGGTCGAATGATGTTGGGTGACCAAGACAAAGGATACAATCCCGGCTATTCGTTTCACGGTCGAATGTATGCTTTGGCACAAATAGACGGTGTAATAGCAACGGTTAAGCATTTAAAAAAATAATGGATTAATTTCATTTTTTTTGGTTCTTGAGGTATTTGTGTGAAGGATTAATTTCTAATCATAAATTGCAACACAAATTATGAAGATAGAGCCCATTTGTAATGGTTTTGTTAGCCTATTAATGATAAAATCCGTTTTTATCAGTGTTTTGCTTTAGCAATCCGTTTCATCTGCGTACTTTCTCACAACATTTCCAGTAGAACCTTTTTTTCAAAGTCTTAAAAATCATTGCTGTATTGCTACTTACAATAAAAGTCCGAAGGTTTCTGTCAAACTTCGGACTTTTACTATTGCCACTTTTGGATAAAATTGATCTAAGTAACATGGGATAACAAGACCTATTATCATTTTTTACTATTTTCAATTATTTTGAAAGAACTTAGTTTGGTTCCTTTATAATTGAAACAAGAGTAAAGGTTTTATTTCTCAAAATCATCCTGATACTATCCTGTTTTTGGGTTTTTTTATTTTTTACTATTGGACCATATTTTCTTTTGACTCCAATCGGATGCTGGATCAGACCAAAAAGGACTTTCAGGTTTTAACCCCAGAGCTAAAAACACTTCGGTACAAAGATATAAGCTCCCTGTTGAAATATATTTTTCGGCCATTTCGGGTTGGTATCCATAAAAACCAATGGTCAACCATCCTTCGTTATCAAACATATCTTTAGCACTCATCTGTTTTTCGACAACGGCTTGCAAAGCACATCTAACCTGACTTGGAGTCAATTCAGCAGGCAATTGATTTAATAGTGCCAATTGGGATAAAATTTGAAAAGCTCCAAATCGATATGTCAATGACCTGCCTATGGGAGGATAAGTCCCTTCAGGTGAAATTAATTTTTCTTGATTAGCGGCGTATTTTTTGGCACGATTTAAAATCACATCATATTTTTCAACAGTTTCAGGAAATCGCCATTCTTTTAGATTTTCTTTTTTTTCATTTATTACAGAATAAATATCTAGTAACATAGGATGTATCACAAAGCTATTATAGTAATCCCAATGAAATTCTGGCCCGTCGCCATAAACACCATCTCCTAAATACCATTCTTTGTGCTTATTCAAAGCATATAAAATACGAACCAAATCTGCCTCTCCTTCATATTTTAGTATTGTCGCTTCAATAATTCCTGTAAACAAAAGCCAATTATTATAGAATGGGGTTAATTTTCGAGTTTGCTTTAGTGCGTCTAAAACATTTTTCTGTGTCTTTTGATCGAGTCTTCCCCATAATTGCGTGGGCGCTCTTATTAATCCTTGTGCCAAAAAAGCAGCATCTACCAAAGGCTGTCCTCCTTCACTAAAGTTCATGTAATCTGCCGAATTTGGGTCGGTGGCATTCTTTATACATTTTAAAGTAAGTTGAATGTATTCGGCCCTTAACTTGCCTTCATTAGTAGCATCTGGACCTAATTCCAACCAAGGCGCCATCCCCGATACTGTTCTGCCAAATGCTTCTAAATGGGCAAATTGGGTTCTATCAACCACTTGTTTAGAAGAAACAGCCACTGGCATATTCTTTTTAAGTTCATTTGTACTTAAATAACGCAAAACAGGATTGGCAATTTTAATCATTGCATTAACAAAAAACGTCCTATTGCCCTCCTTTTTATTGGATTGGGCAAAAGTTGAATTTGGAATAAATTGCAAATAACAGAAAAACAACAGTAATTTAATTTTCATAATAATGGGTTTAAAGTTATATTACTTTAAAATTCAAATTGATACATTGTTTGAAGTTCTGGCTTCCCTCCTCTTCAAAAAACATTTTACACTCCATTTATTTAACAATTATTTTAAATAAAAAACTTCCTCAAGCGGAATTGAAACAGGCGAATTGTCTGGATTAACCTCCATTATATCTGCCATAAAATCCCACCATTTTTTAACTATGGGATGCTGTGACAAATCTTGGGAACTTAGATTGCCTTCCACTTTCTGAAAGGCAAATAAAGTCCCCAGAAACCAATTGCTCTATCCATATCGAACAGCAATCGGAATTTTCACTTCTTGACTCGAATATGAAAACAAGACTAGATACATGAACAATCAAGATATATTAATTGATTTAACAAGTCAAAATTGAAATCAATTTAATTTACAATGTCAGCCTACGCCTTTAGAATACTATATAACGAAAATAGTTCGTACTCCCGAAGTTTTGGCTAGTGTGACAAATCGCAACACAATAACTCTAAAAAACAAGTACACCCAACGGGTTAAAGAGAATTTCTATCAATGAAATTAAAAGGCGCTTTTACTTTACCTTTCTCGATATTGAGAATCATATTAGCGACTTGTTGTCCCATAAATTTAAAATCGGTTGATATAACCGTAATTCCTAGTAACTCTTTCAAAGGAGTATCGTTATAGGAAATAACGCCAATGTCTTTGCCTAGTAGGAGTTTTTCATCTCTAATTTGTTTGACCAGATTAACTAAGTCCATCTCTTCAATAGTTATAAATAAATCCCCCTTTTTCAAAACGATGTCTTCATAAATTTGTTCAATCACCTCAAAATCGATATTATACTCCATGCAAAATTTCTTAAAACCAGTCAAAATCCTCCTTGGATAAGGATACACCGCTTTTTCAGGATACACTAAAACTACTTTTTTGTACTTGGCAATTTTTTCAACTCCCTCCTTTAAGGCATTATAAATATCGTTTTCAAAATCTTGATAGACCTGAGAAATTTCTCTACTAATTCCTGTCTTTGAATTGTCTAATATGATAAGTTTTCTAGTCGGAATTGTACTGATGGCTTTTACGACACTATCTGTATAACTTAAATGTTTTAATTCCTCTGTTTTAAAATGGGGCATAATCACATAAAAGTCATAAACCAATTTATTCTTCTCCAAAATACTTAAAAACAGACTCTCATCACAATGATAAATTTGTAAATCAGTATGGGCATAGGGGCCAATTGAATCGATAAAAGAGTTATAAATCATCATCTTATAGGAACTCAGTTTATTAATCAAAAACAGAACATTTACCTTGGATATTAATTTTTTTGTAGTGGCAATATAATATCCCTTTCCTCGAATAGAATTAATAACATTTTTTTCTTTTAAAACAGTATATGCCCTTTCTACGGTATCTCTTGACAAATAATATTCTTCACTAAAAGCATTTATAGAGGGTATTTTTTGATCTATTTTGAGTTTGCCAATGGTAATGTTATAGATGATGGAATCTACAATTTGCCTGTATTTAGGTATTCTGGAATCCTCGTCAATTTCAATAAATTTAAGTTTTTTATTATTATTCATGATTTTGAAAATTTACCGTTACTGCAGTCGAAAAAGGGAACAAATTATTTTATTAAAATTAAAAAAAAATAAGCGGAACTAAAGTACTGTTTTTGTGTAAAATAAACAAAAAAAAGCTTGGTTATAAAATTTTTCTTTCAAAAACAGCACCCTTTATTCTGAAAAAAATTCTTTAAACAATAATGTAAAGTTAAAATATTATTTTGGTTCTTCAGGTATTTGTGTGAAGGATTAATTTCTAATCATAATTTGCGACACGAATTATGAAGATAGAGCCCATTTGTAATGGTTTTGTTAGCCTATTAATGATGAAATCCGTTTTTATCAGTGTTTTGCTTGTCATCTCGAGCGCAGTCGAGAGAAGCAAATCCGTTTCATCTGCGTACTTTCTCACAACATTTCCAGTAGAACCATTATTTTTATCCTTATCTCTTAAACGGATTAAAATTAATACAGGATTATATTTTTTTAGTTTAAACTATCTGATCGCATCACCTATTCATAGGGAATGAAATAGCTGAAAAAAAATGCAGTTGTATTCTGTTTTTTATATCCAAAAACACTGGATAGCGATTTTAATAATGAGGCATAGCAAGCAAAGTTCAGCAGTGTGTTATTTTAATATCTTTAGGTTTAATTCCTCGAAGCTCTGCTTCGATTTTTTGACACAGAATTCACAAATTTGCACAGAAAAATCTGTGTTAATTTGTGAAATCTGTGTTTTTTTAATACCTCTGGGGTTCTGCCCCGAGATAGTTTATTATTTTAATTTTATTTTCAACCTTATATATAATTAGGCATAGTTTACAGGATAGTACAGGATAGAATCCTGAATGGAAACACTACATTTAACGTCTTAAATATTTAAAATTTCATGAAAAACAAACTGTTAATTTCCGCTTTAGTACTAACAATACTAGTTTCTTGCACAAGTGACAAATCCAACTCTGATACTGATATTGTGGTGCCACCAGTAATTCCGCCTGTAATAAATATTACATCTCTTAAACAGGCTTCAATTCCTTTTGGAGTGGCTTGTTCTCCAAGTCCTCTTAAAACAGATGCTTTATATAGAGAAACAATTATAAACCATACCTCAAGTCTTACGGCAGAAAACTGTTTTAAACCAGCAAGAATAAGTCTTGGGCGTAAACAATATTTTTGGGATGATTGTGATTATATGGTAAATTTTGCAATCCAAAATAATTTAAGATTACATGGACATACTTTAAATTGGTATAGTGCTAGTGGGGTTCCTACCTGGGTTTCAAATTTTGTAGGCACCAAGGAAGAGTGGATATTGATAATGAAAGAATACATTCAAGATGTCGTAGGGCGCTATAAAGGCAAAATAAAATCTTGGGATGTCGTAAACGAACCATTTGAAACTACCGGGGTTTTACGAAATAGTATATGGAAACAGAATATAGGAGATGAATATATAGATTTAGCATTTCAATTTGCACACGAAGCAGATCCGGAAGCAATTCTATTTATAAATGAATTCGGAACAGAGTATTCTATACCTAAAAGAACAGCCCTTCTAAACTTATCCAATAGACTTGTAGCTTCAAATATTCCAATTAATGGAATAGGTCTTCAATTTCATACCTCGATTTCTAGAAGTGAAATTGACATAAGAACGACAATACATACTATGGCTTCAACAAAGTTAAAAATTCATATTTCGGAATTAGATGTTGAAATAAATCCTTCAAATGTTAAACCATTTGTGATAACAGATGCATTATTATTGTCGCAAAAAAGAATTTATAGTTATGTCACCAAGGTAATGTTAGAAATACCTAAAAATCAACAATTCGGAATTACAACTTGGGGTATCTCCGATGCGGTTTCATGGAAAAAAAATGATCCTGATTTTCCACTTCTTTTCGATCTTGCTTACAAACCAAAACCTGCTTACTATGGTATGATTGACAGTTTTAACCAAAAATAAGTACCGCTTTCTCTTCTAATTTTATTAAACTTTGTTATTAGTTTGAGGGAAGGACTTCTATACTATAAGTCTGATTATTCCATTTGGATAATCAGACTTTTTTTTATATTTCACATTCAAATGTAAAGAGAGGCTACTATAAGTAAGTTGAAAGTTTTAATGTTCTAAAGTCAAAAGTCTTTAAATAGTAAAAAAAAGGTTCTTCAGGTTTCTGTGAAAGACTACTTTCTAATCATAATTTGCGACACGAATTATGAAGATAGAGCCCATTTGTAATGGTTTTGTTAGCCTATTAATCATAAATTCCGTTTTAATCTGTTTTGCTTGTCGTTTCGAGCGCAGTCGAAAGAAGCAAATTCGTTTCATCTGCGTACTTTCTCACAACATTTCCAGTAGAACCAAAAACTATTTAAAATCAGCCACTTACAATAAATTACGTATATTAGAATACGACACTTTAGTACACGTATTACTTACTTTATAACAGTCTTACTTTGTTTACAAATTAGAAAAGTAGTGATACCCAATACTATTTCTTATTTTCATCAATTGTACCCGCACTAAAGTTCTTCACAAAAGCAACCGAATTGGCTACCACTTTTCCGTTTGCACCCTGATTAGATATCCTGATTTTTGCGATACCGCCTTTTTTAAATTGGTATTTCCCCATCTCAACAGAGAAACCGAACTTATCTCCCTTAGTCATATCCCATATTATATCGTTTACTCCATCGGCATGTTGGATTTGAATTTTCACATTTGAAGCATTTTTAGGATTTGGCAGATATAAGATTGAAAGTTGATACGTGCCGTCTTCGGTAATAGGAAGTGAATAAGTGATTTCGGAAAGTTGACTCGAATCAGCTTCAAGAATGTTAAAGTTAAAAAGATTCCAAAAGCCTTTAATCTCTAATGGTTTCCATATTCCTTTAATTTCCACAAATTTTGAATCTGAATAGTGAATTACGCTTCCGGTGAGATAATTTTTATAAATATCGATATTATTTGTTGCTGTATTTCCTGGCCCAATATCTTGCAAAAAAGGCGGCTCAATACGTGTTTTTGATTCTTTGTTATTTTCAATGCTGAGGTTGGAATTCCCCATTATATTTTTAATAGACTCTCCGGCTGCATTATAAACATAATTATTTTTTACGGTTGTGTTACTAGTTGCCCAGTCCAGAAAAATGCCATTACCAAGATGTCTTTTGGGTACCCCGTCAGGAAGTTGCTCGTATCCCCAAATATCATAAAGGTAATTGTTTAAAATAAAGTTGGGTGCATTCAAATGATTCATAGTGGCAAAATGGATACAGCCGCCATCAATTGTTGTTTGCATGGCATCGTGGATTTCATTGTATTCTATAATATTACCTCCCTGATTTCGGAAGGCAAATATTCCATTACGGGAAAGATCCTGAAAATAATTATGTCCGATATAATTCCCAGGCGCCATTGCCATAGAGGCTGGACGCGAATCGAGATGCACCCCGCCTCCATAATACCTTATTTTGCCACAATGCTTCACAGTATTATTGGTTATTCGGTTTAATATGGGAAATACAGTAGCAGCAACAGCGCCTGGGGTATACAATTTACTATCGTCCATATACGAAAAACTAGCGCCGGTTAAAAGTACCCCTCCGCCACCGGATTCCAACACGGTATTGTTGTCAAAAATATTTTCTTTACTGTCCAGGTGAAGCCATAAAGCATATCCGCCTATATTTTCAAAAGAACACTGTTCTATGCGACATTTATTCGCATTCTCAAACATTATGGTTGCATCGGTATGTACGCGAGGTTCAATATGCCCCAACGTAAATGTGGTATGTTGAAAGGCTATATCTTTGAAAATCACATTTTTTACATGGGTTTTATTTTCTACATCCCCTTTAAGATAAACGATACGGTTAAGGTAAGGTGCAATTACATTCTGCTCATTCGGGTTTATATCCTTTCCGGGTATGTAGTACAACTTTCCCTTATTATTATCTAAAAACCACTCTTCTACTTCGTCTAGTTCTTCTTTCACCCCTTCAATCCAAAACCAGTTGCCCTTAATTATCTCGGCATTTAACTCACTGTTTTCAAGATTAATTTTACCTGATTCGACATCAACATCTTTAACGGTATTCCACTGGTTAAAGAATCTCCATTGGGGTACAATATTGATTTGGGCATCGGTTGCTTTTCCCCAGGACTCTTTAATAAGCGTTTTATCAATATTTATATATGATTTCGCACCACTGATGGCATATAGAAATGGATTTGAAATGGATTTATTTGGAAAACGAGCTCTTGTCATCCGTTTATCATTTACAAATAACTGTCTGAAATTCCAATTGCTGTTTTTTGCTTCAGGAACATCCACAACCCATACTCTTCCATCTGCTGTTTTCCATTTTCCAATAATACTTTTTCCTCCGCTAAGTATTACTTTTTCGTTTTTGGCTGCCCGCCAAGTAATTGGTGCGTCTTCCGTTCCGGAATCTTCAGGATTAAGAACAAGGGTTTCGTCTACAAAATAGTTTCCTCCGCGCAAGATGATGTCTATTGGACCATCCTTTTTTATATTTCTAACAACATCACGAGCACGATTTAATGTAGCGAATGGTTTTGCTTCGGTCCCCGGATTTTTATCATTCCCTTTGGTCGAAATAAAATACTCTATTGACTGAGCGTGGGCTTCAAAACTAAAGTTTATTTGAAATATAAAAATAAGTATTACACTTTTAAAAAAAGAATTCATAGATATTGGTATTAATTAAATTTTAAATCATTTACTAAAAGGGGCTAAATTAGTCGAAAGTTTTAATGTCCTAATGTCCAAAGTCTTTACCTAGTAAAAAACCATTTAAAATCAGACAATTAAATAATTTGTTGCAATTAATTAATAAATGCAAATTTTTGATTATTGCTTAGTTTTTGTAAAAGCACTTCATCTTGAAGATGAAACAAATAAATTGAATTGATAGAATATTTCCATCCTTTACTATCCTGTTTTCTAAAAGTTTATTTTCAGAATCTTTAAAACTCATCTCTTTTAGGCACAGTCAAACAAAAGCTATAAAAAAAGGGCTAACTTTTAAAGTTAGCCCTCATTTTTGAAAATAGTTGGTTAGTAGTGATTTTTAATTATTCTACAATCCATTTTGTTGTTGAAGTTTTTCCTTCCGAGGTTAAACTTAC
>NZ_JBJXDQ010000155.1:0-41989 GCF_046155325.1 Flavobacterium sp. | reverse complement strand
GGAAAAGGTGGTGGAATGGTTGTTGCCAAAGGAACACCGGAAGAAATTATTAAAAATAAAAAAAGTTACACCGCTCAATTTTTAAAAAAAGATTTATATTAGTATAAAATATAAACAAAATGAGATTAGAAGATTTTGAACATGATGACGAAAAAGTCATCCAAAATAAGTTTAAAAGAAAGACATGGAATGAAGTTCGTGCCAATGATAGTTGGGCAATATTTAAAATCATGTCAGAGTTTGTTAATGGTTTTGAAACCATGGCAAGAATTGGGCCTTGTGTCACAATTTTTGGTTCGGCAAGGACAGAGCATAATAATCCATATTATATTTTAGCTGAAAAAATTGCCTACAAAATAAGTAAAGCTGGCTATGGTATAATTACTGGAGGTGGCCCCGGAATCATGGAGGCTGGAAATAAAGGAGCACATTTAGGCAAAGGAACCTCAGTTGGATTAAATATAGAGCTGCCTTTTGAGCAACATTTTAATTCGTATATTGACCCTGATAAAAACCTAAACTTTGATTATTTTTTTGTTAGAAAAGTCATGTTTATTAAATATTCTCAAGGTTTTGTTGTGATGCCTGGTGGTTTTGGAACCTTAGATGAAATGTTTGAAGCTTTAACTTTAATTCAAACAAAAAAAATTGGAAAATTCCCAATAATATTAGTTGGAAGCTCTTTTTGGTCAGGATTAATAGAGTGGATAAAAATTGTCTTAGTAGAACAAGAGAAAACCGTAAGTCCTGAAGATTTAGATTTATTTAAAATTGTTGATACTGCAGATGAGGTAGTTGAAGCCTTAGATAAATTTTATAAAAAATACGATTTATCACCGAATTTTTAGATTATAAATTGTATTTATTTTAAAATATTTAAACTAACTAATTGAAACCAAACTTTAAAATTATTGTATTACTATGGCTGTTGTTTTTAGCTTCTAAACAATATGCACAACATCATTCTCAAATTCATGTTGAAGTCAAATTAGACAATAAAACGCTAATAGTAAATCAAGAAATAGAGTTTTACAATCAATCAAAAGATACAATAAGCTATATAGTTTTAAATGATTGGAACAATGCCTATTCTTCAAAAAACTCACCTTTAGCGAAACGATTTTCAGATGAATTTTATAGAGGTTTTCATTTTTCAAATGAAGAAGAAAGAGGATTTACCAAAATTATTTCAATAGAAAACACTGATAAAATTCCTTTGGTTTGGAAAAGAACAGCAAATAACCCCGATTTGGTAATTATTGAATTAAAACAAAGATTAGCACCTAATACAAAAATAAAATTAGTACTCTCCTATATTGTAAAGATTCCAAGTAATAAATTTACGCGGTATGGATATGTTGATAATGAAAAAATAATTCTCAAAAACTGGTTTTTAACTCCATCGAGATATGAAAATCATGCTTTTGTACAATACAACAACAATAATCTAGATGATATTGCAAATGGTATATCAGATTTTGATATTAGAATAAAAACTCCAAAAAACATAGAACTCATTTCGGATTTAAATATATCCAATAAATTACCAATAGAAAACTCGTTTATTTACGAATTAAACGGCAAAAACAGAACTGATTTTAATATTTATTTAGAATCAAAATTAAGCTTTAGCAATTTTAAAAACAACTCAATTGAAGTTGTTACTAACTTAAAAGAGAAAAAAATAAATGACATTGAAAAAGCCATTATTATCAACAACATAATAGATTTTACAGAACGCTATATTGGAAAATATCCTCATGAGAAAATAACTGTTTCTGAGGTAGATTATGATCGAAATCCATTTTATGGTTTAAACCAATTACCTTCTTTTTTAAGGCCTTTTAGTGATGATTTTGTTTTTGAAATCAAATTTTTAAAGACTTATTTAAACAATTATCTCAAATATAGCTTGAAATTAGATCCCAGAAAAGACAATTGGATTTATGACGGAATTCAAGTCTATATGATGTTGAAATATATTGATGAATACTACCCCGAAAGCAAAATGATGGGGAGAATTTCGGAAATTGGTGCTTTAAAAAATTACTGCCAAACTCAATTGAATTTTAACCAGCAGTATAGTTATTTCTATATGCTGATGGCTAGAAAAAACCTGGATCAAGCTTTAGGTAGTTCTAAGAATCAACTAATCAAGTTTAACGAACAAATTGCTGGGAAATACAAAGCTGGTTTGTGTTTAAAATACCTTTCTAAATACCTTGAAGAAAATGCTGTTAATAAAAGTATTTTAGATTTTTATAATCAAAATAAAGACCAACAAACTAGTCAAAAAGACTTTGAAACAATTTTAAAGTTTAATACTAAAAAAGATATAAGTTGGTTTTTTAAAACTATGATTGACTCCCGTGACATCATTGATTTTAAGATTTCTAATTTTTCAAAAACAAAAGATAGTATCCATTTTTCGTTGAATAACAAAACTAATATAAAAGTTCCAATTGCTATATATGGATTAAACAAAGATAAAATCGTTTTTAAAGAATGGCTATATCCAAAAAATACAGACAGTACTTTTTCATATAAAAGAAAAGGGATTGATAGACTCGTTTTGAATTATGAGAATGAAGTACCCGAATTTAATTTAAGAAATAATTTCTTAAAAACAGATGGCTTTTTCCCAAACAACAAACCTATCAAATTTGTTTTTATGAAGGATTTTGAAGATCCAAATTACAATCAAATTTTATATGTTCCCTCAATAGGATACAATTTATATGATGGAATCTCACCTGGTATGAGACTACACAATAGAACAATATTAGACAAACCCTTTAACTTTGATATCAACCCTGCTTATTCAACAACTTCTAAATCGTTAACTGGCTCTGCTTTATTTTTTGTCAATCAGTTTAGAAGAAATAGTAATTTATTTAACATAAGATATTCCCTAAGTGGATCTTATTTTCATTATGCGAAAGATGCTAGTTATTTAAAAATAAATCCTGCAATACAATTTCATTTTAGAGAAACCAATTTTAGAGACAATCACAAACAAATAATATTAGCACGTTATGTCACTGTAAACCGAGAAAAGAGTTCTTTGATTACCAATACTTCCGAGGAAAACTATTCGGTTTTTAATTTGAAATATATCAATACAAAAACTGAAATCACCAATCATTTAAGTTTTGTAACCGATTTTCAATTGGCTAATAAATTCGGGAAAGTATCGGGTCAAATAGAATATCGTAAACTTTTTGAAGATAATAGGCAATTAAAAATTCGGTTATTCACTGGGAGTTTCCTTTATAATAAGACTGATTCAGATTTTTTTAGTTTTGCTACCGATCGACCTACCGACTATCTTTTTGATTATAACTTTTTTGGAAGGTCAGAAAGTACAGGAATTTATAGTCAGCAATATATAGAAGCCGAAGGCGGGTTTAAATCAAAACTTAAAAATCCTTTTGCAAATCAATGGATTACAACTTTCAATAATAGCTTTTCTATATGGAATTGGGTTGAAGCTTATAGCGATTTTGGTTTATTGAAAAATTTATTTATAAAAGAAAAATTTATTTATGACAGTGGAATTCGATTGAATTTAGTTCCAGATTACTTCGAGTTATACTTTCCAATATATTCAAATAATGGTTGGGAAATTGGACAGTCAAACTATTCCGAGAAAATACGTTTTATGGTTACATTTAGTCCAAAAACATTAACAACACTATTTACTCGAAAATGGTTTTAATTTTACTTAAAACAACTTTGCATTAAACTATTTTACAAAAAATATACAAATCAATATATTAAATTCAATAAATTTATAAATATTCAAAAATAGTTTAGCAAAAATTAAATTCTATTTTTACAGTATATTATGAAAATATTAAGATTTTAAGTAAATTTGCAGCTTGAATATCACCACTTCCAAAATGATAGAAGAAAAAACAACTACTGCCTTGACATTTGAGGATTTCAAAACTGAAATTTTGAATGACTACAAAATAGCTATTAGAAGTCGAGAATGTAGTCTTTTGGGACGAAAAGAAGTTTTAACTGGTAAGGCTAAATTTGGAATTTTTGGTGACGGAAAAGAAGTGCCACAATTGGCAATGGCAAAATTTTTTAAAAACGGTGATTTTCGATCAGGTTATTATAGAGATCAAACTTTTATGATGGCTATTGGGGAATTATCAATCCAACAATTATTTGCAGGTCTTTATGGACACACAGATATAGCTCAAGAACCTATGTCGGCAGGCAGACAAATGGGAGGTCATTTTGTCACACACAGCTTACATGAAGATGGTAGCTGGAAAAATTTAGCCAAACAAAAAAATTCAAGTGCAGATATTTCTCCAACAGCTGCTCAAATGCCCAGATTACTTGGACTCGCACAAGCTTCAAAAATTTATAGAGAATTACCAGGCATTACCAATAGTGAAAAATTCTCAAATAATGGAAATGAGATTGCTTGGGGAACCATTGGAAATGCCAGCACAACTGAAGGTGTTTTTTTTGAAACCATTAACGCTGCTGGTGTATTACAAGTTCCTATGGTTTTAAGTGTTTGGGATGATGAATACGGAATCTCTGTACATGCAAAACACCAAACTACTAAGGAAAGTATATCAGAAATATTAAAAGGGTACCAAAGAGAAGATGATACCAATGGTATCGAAATACTAAAAGTTAAAGGTTGGGACTATGCCGATTTAATTGCTACCTATGAAAAAGCAGCTGAATTAGCTCGTGAAAGACATACTCCCGTTTTAATTCACGTTGAAGAATTGACACAGCCACTAGGACACTCCAGTTCAGGTTCACACGAAAGATATAAAAGTGCTACTCGATTGGCTTGGGAAAAAGAGTATGACTGCTTACGCCAAATGAAATTATGGATGATCGCCATCAATATTGCTTCGCCAGAAGAAATTGAAGCCATTGATATAGAAACTAAAAAAGAGGTTTTAGAAGGTAAGAAAGCAGCTTGGAAAGCATTTATTGAACCAATTATTGAAGAACAAAAAGAATTGGTTTCTTTGTTAGTAAAAATAGCATCTGAGAGTAAAAATAAAGATCAAATACTAAAATATGCTTCTGATTTAGATAGTATTAAAAACCCTTTCAAAAAAGAAATACTAGTAACTGCCCGTAAAGTATTGCGATTGGTAATTAATGAATCTGCAAAGCCAGAATTATCAAATTGGATTTTAAAATACATTGCGAAAACAGCTCCAAAATTCAATAGCAATTTACACTCTGAATCGAGTTCAAATGTATTTTCTACTCAAGAAGTTTTACCCGTTTATGAAGAAGATGCAATAGAAGATACGGATGGCAGAATGATTATTAGAGATAATTTTGATGCCATTTTTACAAAATATCCTGAATCATTAATTTTTGGTGAAGATGCAGGAAACATTGGTGATGTTAATCAAGGTTTGGAAGGATTACAAGAAAAATTTGGTGAGCTTCGTGTCGCCGATGTAGGCATTAGAGAAACTACAATTATAGGTCAAGGAATTGGAATGGCGCTAAGAGGATTACGCCCTATTGCCGAAATTCAATATTTGGATTATATGTTGTACGCGATTCAAATTCTAAGCGATGATTTAGCAACATTACAATACAGAACCGTTGGAAAACAAAAAGCGCCATTAATCATAAGAACCCGTGGACATCGTCTAGAGGGGATTTGGCATTCTGGCTCTCCAATGGGAATGATCATTAATGCAATTAGAGGAATCCATGTTTTAGTCCCAAGAAATATGACTAAAGCGGCAGGATTTTACAACACTTTGATGGAAAGTGATGAACCAGCCTTAGTTATTGAATGTTTAAACGGTTACAGAATAAAAGAAAAAATGCCATTGAATTTTGGCGAATTTAAAACACCAATTGGAGTAGTTGAAACTATCAAAAAAGGAACTGACATTACTCTAGTATCCTATGGTTCTACGCTGCGTTTAGTAGAACGCGCGGCAAAAGAGTTATTAGAAATTGGTATAGATTGTGAAATCATTGATATTCAATCAATTCTTCCATTTGACATAAATAAAGATATTGTAAAAAGTATTGCTAAAACAAATAGATTATTAGTTATTGATGAAGATGTTCCGGGTGGAGCTTCAGCATTTATTTTACAACAAATTGTAGACACATATGATGGTTATCAATATTTAGATAGTAAACCACAAACACTAACTTCAAAAGCACATAGACCAGCTTATGGTACTGATGGTGATTATTTTTCGAAACCTTCGACCGAAGATGTTTTCGAAAAAGTATATGCTATGATGAATGAAGTAAATCCTTCAAAATATCAAAATTTATATTAAAATATATTAGTTAATAAATTTCATTTTTCTTAAAATCGTATCCATCACTTCGTTAATTTCTGTAGAAATAACAAACTTATAGTTTAAATAAACATAAGTGATTATTACCAAAATAGATTTTAAAATTATTGAAATTATAGGATAAAAAGGAAATTCCCAGAAGTAAAACACTAGAAATAAAACTAAAGTAAGTACTAAAGAATGTATAGTTTGTTTTGTGAATGGATACAAATCTAAACGCTTTACTACGAAAAGTAATTTGGCCAAACTATATAAAGTTATTGATAATAAGGTTGCAAAAGCAGAACCAATAATTCCGTAAATTGGAATGAAAATCATATTTAAAACTACAGTCAATACCACTAAAAGCACCCCAAGAAATAATACAGCTCGATAATATTTTGTGTTAAAGATTATAGCATTATTGTTCCCTAAAATTAAATCGAAGTATTTAGACAATCCAATCATAAAAACAACAGGAATTCCTCCTTTATATTCATCAGGAACTAATTCATACAATTGATTGATATTGACAAAAATACCAAGCATCACAAAACCTCCTACAACTTGAAGGTTTATCGATGTTTTTTTATATAAGATATTCATATCATCATGCTTATTTTCATGCATCAATTTTGCCGTAATTGGATACACAATTTGGTGCATAGCACGACTTGGAACAGATATAACTAAAGCGATATAAGTAGCAACAGAGTAATAGGCGATATTCTCAATTTTCATGTATTGGTTCAAAATCATTTTATCACCATCCAAAAGTAAATTGGCCACACTACCTGACAAAATAATATAAAATGTATAAACTAAAATTTCTTTTGCATTATCAGGAATAGAAAATTGAAAAACAGGTTTTTGTATATGAAATGCATAAAACATGGTTATTAACAAAGCTAAAAAGTAAACAAAAGCTGTAGCATAAACAAAACCCTCAACTGAAATCATTTTATAATAAACGCCAATCATTAACAAAGAAGATAACAAACGTAATACTACTTCTTTTATAAAATTTCCAAAAACTGAATGCATGTGAACCCGCAACCATGCATAAAAAATTTCGAAATAAGCCATACACAATCCAATAAAAGGTATTAACCAAATATAAATTTTAACAATGCTGTTTTTTTTGGATAAAAAGTATAGAATTTCATCATAAAAGAAAAAGCCTAATACTAAAATAGGAATAATAATTAGCAATGGGAACAAAACGGTGAACGACAAAAACCGAGATCTTTCTTCATTAGTATTATATTGAGAATAGAATTTTACAAGCGTGTTTTGCATTCCAATAGCAAACAAAGGCATAATAACATTAGCACTAGAAAGAACATAATTTGTTAATGCATAATACGTTGCTCCTAGAAAAACAGGATAAAAATAAATAGTGTTTATACCACCAATCCCAAATCCAATATAAGTTATTATTGTATTCTTTAAAGATTGATTTAATACTATTCCCATTGATAAAGTTAGAAGTTAGAGGTTAGAAGTTGTGCTAATTTATCGGTCAAATTTCTCCTCGAAAAGTGTTGTAATCCTACTCCATTTGATTGTAGGTTTCCCTCCAAAAATTGATTGTAAAAATCCAAAAGTACGCTTTTTAGTTTTACTTTATCAGAATAATCAAAGAATACTCCTGTGTTGGTATTGGTTATGATTTCGGCAAAATCAGAACCTTTTGGACCAATGGCAATTATGGGTCTTTCTGAAACCATATATTCGAATAATTTCCCAGGAATAATACTTTTGGTGTCTTCTGAATTGATTTCTATAAGCAACAGCACCTGTGATTTTCTTTGATAAGCAATCGCTTCGGAATGAGAAACATATCCTAAATTATTCAAATACGGATTTAATCCAAAACCAGAAATGGTTTCCAAAACTTCCTGACTTACCGCGCCAATTAGTTTAATTTCCAAATGCAATTTAAAATCCGGAATTTCATGAAGCAATTCTACTAAACTTTCCCATAACACTTTCGGATTTCTCTCGGAAAGAAAGGAACCAATGTGTGCCAAAGAAAATTTGCTATCCAAAGCTTGTTTCTCGACTTTTTCCGTATCATAACCATTGGTAATTACGGCTATCGGCTTGGTGGTAATCAATTGAAATTCAGTTTTAGTAGTTTTGCTGGTAACAATAATTGTGTCGGCAGTATTCAAAACTTGGCGTTCCAATGCTTTGTGTTTTTTTGCAGCATAGCTCGACAATCGCAAGGATTTATGATAGCCAATAGTTGTCCAAGGATCTCGAAAATCAGCAAACCATTTAAGATCAAGTTTTTGTTTCAATTGTAGCCCAATCAGGTGCAAACTGTGTGGCGGTCCTGAAGTGACAATTGTGTCAATTTCATTTTCAGAAATGTATTCTTCTAAAAAAGCCACCGAAGTTTTTACCCAAAAAAAACGGGCATCTGGGATAAAAAGATTGCCTCGAATCCAGAGAAATACTTTATCCAGAAAAGACTGTTTTTTTTGATTTGGAATAATTCCAGAACTGATTTCTTTGGTTTTATTCTTCGAAAGAAACGAAGCCAGTTGATACGGTTCAAAGATTTTGTGTTTGAGAATAATCGCTTTATCTGAAACTTCTTTCACCAAGTTCTCGTCAACAATTGGATAAGTTGGATTCTCCGGAATATAGACAATTGGCTGAACGCCAAAATCTGGTAAATATTTCACGAATTTCAACCAACGTTGAACACCTGGTCCGCCAGCTGGAGGCCAATAATAAGTTATAATGAGAATTTTTTTTGGTTTCAATATTTATTGTTTCACATAAATTGACCTAAAGTCATTGATTAAGAATGGAATGTTTTTATACAATCCTTTTGTAACGATATATAAAACTGGTAAAAATGGAATTATAGAATAATATCTTAGTTTATTTATAAAAATATGTATTCCATACAAAACCCCTATTATGAATCCTATCAAGAACATAAAAAAAAACACCTTTTGAAACGATTTTAACCTGAATAATGCCTTCATAATATTAATTTATATTTCTATTATTCAGTTTCTCCAACTCTTCAATATCCAATTGATCTTTTAATCTGTTCGCTGCTCTTTTTGCAATAATTAAACTCTCGTAATCTAAAAAATAAACTTGGACGCCATTAATTTCTACGATATAAGCTTTTTCTAAAAGTTGTTCAAAGGAGCTGTTTTCTAAACCTTTAACCGAAGTCATAATATCCAATCTCAAATTAAAATTCAATGTAATATCCGTCCAGCCAGGAATAAATTGCATTGTACTCATATTTTTAAAATCACCTATTCCCGACTGTTTTAGGGCTAATCTTAAATTTTCCCGATTTTTTACTGAATCTTCTATAAAAATATCTATGTCACCCGTATTTCGTCCATAGCCATAGATATTTACAGCAAACCCGCCAATAGTCAAATATTTAACTTTATTTGAAGCCAAGTATTTCCAAATCTCTACTAGTTGACTATTCATTGAATTATTTTGATATTATTTTTGCGGTTTTCAAAAGATAAGAAATTTCAATAATAGCCATCAATTTTTCAAAACGTTGTTGTGGTGACATCTTTCTAATCTCTTCTATATATCTGGCTTCCATTATAGAAGGATGCGCGTGATTTAATGTAGTTGCTTTCATATGTTAATATCTATTGTTTTTTTTGCAATATGTAATTCGCACATCATCTTTGGCGTTATTAAGCGTTTATCGATTATGCTCATTTCATATTTTAAAAAATAATAACTCAAATTTACAAAATTAACTTTATCTATTTTTAACTCTTTTTTCTGTTCTCAAAATAAATTCCGCCAATCAATAAAAATAACATTCCAACTGAGCTTATTAATGCAATTAAACTTCCTGTTTTTACCACTTTCGGCTCAAATTTAAACTCTATTTTGTGATTTCCTGCTGGAATTTGCAATCCTCGCAGTACATAATTTACTCTAAAAATTTCAGTTTCTTTTCCGTCTATAGTGGCTTTCCAGCCGTTTTTATAATACATTTCAGAAAAAACAGCAAAACCAAGATATTTATTATTTGAAACATATTTTAAATGGTTTGACTTATAAGATATTAATTGCATTAATGCTAAACTATCTGATTGGAATGGTAAAGACAATTCAAAATTTTTATGGTTTTTATCTTTACTCTTAACCGCAACATTTTTTGTATCCAAATCATTCAAGGCTTTCATTTCAGCATCGGCTGAACTTACCGTTTTCAAAGATTTGATAAACCAAGCATTACCGTTAGCATTTGGGTTTTGAGCTGGAACAGAAACACCCGAAGTATCGGTTTGAATGACATATTTCACATTCAACATGTTCAAAACTTCCATGTTATTTTTAGCAATTTGGCAATCAAACAATTGTTGCATTCTTCGAGGTTTTACCGCACTGTACCCACCAATAGATTGATGAAAATAGGATGTTCTGGCACTTGACATATTGCCATCGACCTCAAAAACACGATAATGTGTGGTGTCCTGCAATATTTGTGAATCTGCAGGCGTTTCCTGAAAAGGAACTTCTACTTCTCTAGCGTTTACAAAATCTTTGCCCGATACATATTTTTTATCCACAAAAAATAAATCAAAAATCATAAGTAATCCAATTATAATTATGGCAGTATTTTGAGCCAATTTATTTTTGATAAAGAACCATAAAACTCCAGATACCAACAAAATAAAGAAACCAGAACGAAGCAAATCGGCACTAAACAAACTTTTTCTATCCAATTTAAGCGCATCTACAAATCCTGGTCCATAGCTTTCTAAAAAATAAGCATCACTTCCTCCCGAGAAACTAAACATTCCTTTTGATAAAAATAAAATAACAATAATGCCAAAACTAAATGTTCCAGCTTGTAATAAACCTTTTTTTTGTTCTTGATTTTCTAATTTGAAAAATGATTGTAAACCCAAAATAGCTAATACAGGAAAGCACAATTCCAAAATCACTTGAATAGAAGAAACGGCTCTAAACTTATTGTATAGTGGGATGGTATCTATAAAAAAGTCCGTCAATAATGCAAAATTTTTACCCCAAGAAAGTAATAATGAAACAATAACACCAGAAAGGAACACATATTTTATTTTTCTTTTTTCCGTAAACAAAGCTAAAATACCCAAAAAGAAAACTACAACTCCAATATATGCAGGAGCGGCAACAATAGGCTGATCACCCCAGTATGTTGGCATTGCAGAAACAAAATCATTTGCTTGAGCTTCGGGAACTCCTTGACCAATCATAAAATTATACATTTCGCTTTCCTGACCTAAAGCTTCACTGTTTGATCCACCAAAAAGTCGTGGCGCAATAAGATTGAAACTTTCCATTATACCATAACTGTATTCAGTAATATAATCCTTTGTAAGGGAAGTTTTTCCATCGTTATTCGTACCATCGGCATTAATTGTCAATTCACTTTTACCTCTTGTACTAAAATCCGTGTATTCGGCTGTAGCTAATAAATTAGTAGCATTAGCACCAATTGCAAAAATTCCAGCTATTGCTAAAACTCCAAAAGAAGATAAAAGCGATTTATATTCTTTCTCTTTGAGTTCCTGAAAAATAAAATAACTAGATAAAATCAATAAGAAAATCAATAAGTAATAGGTCATTTGAAAATGGTTGGCATTAATCTCTAATGCAACAGCAAACATAGTTAGTAATCCACCCAAAATATATTTTTTTTGAAAGACTAACATAATCCCTGCAATTACTAATGGCATATACCCAATAGCATGAGCTTTGGCATTGTGCCCCACTCCCAAAATAATGATTAAATAAGTTGAAAAACCAAAAGCTATTGCACCAAAAAATGCTTTGAGTGGATCTACTTTTAAAACTAAAAGTAAACCGTATAGACCTATAAAATACAAAAACAAATAATCAGCTGGACGAGGTAAAAAACGAATTGCATCATCAAGTACACCAATATAATCGTGAGGATATTTGGCCCCTAATTGATAGGTTGGCATTCCGCCAAAGGCAGAATTTGTCCAATAGGGTTCTTGATGTTCGGTAGCTCTAAAATCAATTTGTTCCTTTGCCATCCCTGTATATTGCGCAATATCGGATTGGAAAATCTTTTTCCCTTGCAAAACTGGATAAAAGTAAATTATAGAAACAAGTAAAAAACCTAAAATGGCTAAAGCATGTGGATAAAACTTTTGAAGTTGTTTCATTAAATCGGTTTTGAGTTTATGGCTTTGGGTTTGTGGTATCTAGATATTAATGTTTCTAGAAGAGGATTCAACTAGCTTTGAGGTTATAGGGCTTTTATTCTAATTCTTCATAATCAACATATTCCCCAACTTTTTTTGTTTCACGAGGATTTTTAGACTTGGTTTTATCATTACTAATTTCGTCATTATTTGTAGTTTTATTCCAAGCCTTATCTTGAGTGTTTTGATATTGTTGTTGAAAATTCTCACCTGCCTTTTCTACAACTTTTTTTATCAATAATGGTAAAAATAATTTTGCCAAAAATTTAAAAATATAATAAAAAGCAATAAAGTAAAATAAAGTCTTTATAAAACCATTAAAAGAAGCTGTTTGCATAATCAAATAATTTTTTTCAAAATTAACAATTCCATCGTTCAAAATTAAACTATCCTTCTTAAATAAATAATAAAATATAGTACATTTGAAAAAGCATTATCACTTTTTAAGTAAACAAAAACATCATGTTCAAAATCAAAACCCTATTAGCTACAACTTTACTTAGTATCCCAACTATACATTATAGTCAATATACAGACCAAATAAACTCTAATAGACCTGGCGAAACGATGTCGGCATATTCAGTTGGTAAATCAGTAATTCAAGTTGAAACTGGGATATATGGCATTCAAGAAAAACACGCTGTTTTAAATTATGACGCCAATGGTTTCGGATTGGATATGACTTTACGTTTTGGCTTTTTTAGAGAAAAACTAGAATTATTTGCTGACCTTCAATATCAATATGAAAAATTAAATCCTTCGTTAATTTACCCTGACAGATCGGGCTTAAAACAAACTATTTTTGGTGCAAAATATTTGATTTATGACCGATACAAAAACTACAAAGAAAAAGTATACATAGATAGTTGGAAAGCCAATAAAAGATTCAAATGGGACAAATTAATACCTTCTGTATCAGCATTTTTTGGGGCAAACATGATATTCTCTGATAGCCCGTATGCTTTCTCTCCCGAAGCTAGTATTAGTCCAAAAATCATATTGATTACACAAAATCAATTTGATGGAGGAAGATGGGTTTTTGTGACCAATATCATCGCAGATTATATAGGCACCGATTTTCCGAGTTATGGCTTTATAGCAACTTTAACTAGAGGTTTCAACCCCAAATGGTCGGGATTCATAGAGAATCAAGGTTTTAAAAGTGATTTTTATAGCGACGCTATTATTCGTGGTGGAGCAGCCTATTTACTTTCTAAAAACATGCAAATTGATGCCTCAATCAGTACTAGTTTAAAAAACACACCCGCAATACTTTATGGTGGATTTGGCTTTTCTTGGCGCTATGATGCCAATTACAAAGAAGTTATTTTACCAGGAAATCCTTCTAAAAAAATAAGAGTTAATAGTATAAAATAAGAAAATTGAAAAACTAAATCGTAAATTCAGAATGATAATTATAAAAGAAGCCATCACCAAAAGTGAATTAAAAAAATTTATAAAATTTCCTTTTTCTCTATATAAAAACAATGATTTTTGGGTGCCACCTCTTATCAAAGACGAACTTAAAAGTTTTGATAAACAAAATCCTGTTTTTGAATCGGTACAAGCCCAGTTTTTTTTAGCCTATAAAAATAACATCATTGTTGGGCGTATTGCAGCTATTATAAATTGGGTAGAAACCAAGGAGCAAAAAAAATTAAAAATGCGTTTCGGTTGGTTTGATGTTATTGATGATATTGAAGTTACAAAAGCCTTAATTAACAATGTAGCCGAAATTGGCAAAGCTAATAACCTCGAATATATCGAAGGTCCAGTAGGTTTTTCGAATATGGATAAGGCAGGAATGCTAACCCATGGATTCGATCAATTGGCCACAATGATAGGGATTTATAATTATGAATATTACCCTGAACATCTCCAAAAATTAGGTTTCACTAAAGAGTCAGAATGGCATGAATATAAAATTGAGTTCAAAAATATTCATATGGATAAATTTGGACCGTTATCAGAATTAATCGAAAAACGCTACCAATTAAAGGCATTGACATTTAAAACATCTAAAGCCATTTTACCCTATGTAGATGAAATGTTTGGATTACTCAATAAATCCTATGCCGAATTAGAATCGTTTGTACCCATTCAGCAATTTCAAATTGACCATTACAAAGAAAAATATATTTCCTTCATTCATCCTGATTTTATTAATTGTGCGATTGACAAAAATGGTAAATTGGTTGCTTTTGGCATCACAATGCCATCATTTTCGAAAGCATTTCAAAAAGCCAATGGCAATCTATTTCCTTTTGGATTTTTGCATTTATTAAATGCGATGCGCAAAAACGAATATGCTGAATTATATCTCATCGGTGTTGATCCTGAATACCAAAACAAAGGAGTTGCTGCGATTGTTTTCAGAGAAATGCACAAAGTTTTTACCAAACGTGGTATTAAATATATTGAAACAAATCCAGAATTGGAGGAAAACAGTAAAGTACAATTACTATGGAAAAATTTTCAACCTGTTATGCATAAAAAACGAAAGACTTTTAGGTTAAATTTTTAAACACAAAACCCATCTACGAGATGGGTTTTGTGTTTAAAAATTTATAAGTTGAATTAGGCATCTAAATCAACTTTTGTTCTACTTGCTATTTCTTTGTAAGTACCGTTTTCTAATTTCTCACGAATGGCTTCAAATGCAGTAAGTGTTTCTTCTACATCAGCTAGAGTGTGTGATGTTGTAGGTATCATACGCAGTAAAATTATTCCTTTTGGAATTACTGGATAAATTACAATCGACAAGAAAATACCATAATTCTCTCTCAAATCATTAACCATAACCATTGCCTCAGGAACACTTCCTTCAAGATATACTGGCGTAATGCATGTATTTGTGTCTCCAATATTAAAATTTCTTGATCTCAATCCGTCTTGTAATGCATTGACATTAACCCAAAGTTTATCTTTGATTTCGGATGAATTACGTAACAATTCCAAACGCTTTAACGACCCAATTGTTTGAATCATTGGCAAAGCTTTGGCAAACATTTGAGAACGTAGATTGTATTTTAAATAATCAATAATATCTATATCAGCAGCCACAAAAGCTCCTATATTAGCCATTGACTTTGCAAATGTCGAAAAATACACATCTATACCATCCTGACAACCTTGTTCTTCTCCTGCTCCCGCTCCTGTTTTACCAAGAGTGCCAAATCCATGTGCATCATCAACTAATAATCGGAAATTGTAATTTTCTTTCATTGCAACAATTTCTTTCAATTTGCCTTGTTGTCCTCGCATACCAAATACTCCTTCTGTGATAAATAAGATTCCACCGCCAGTAGTTTCTGCTAATTTTGTGGCACGTTGCAAGTTTTTCTCCATACTCGCTATATCATTATGGCGGTAAGTAAATCGCTTTCCGCTATGCAAACGAACCCCATCTATAATACAAGCATGTGCATCTACATCATAAACTATCACATCATTTCGAGTAACCAATGCATCAATAGTTGACATGATTCCTTGGTATCCAAAATTCAATAAATAAGCCGATTCTTTCATGACAAAAGCAGCCAATTCTTCTTCTAATTGCTCGTGATATTTAGTATGTCCAGACATCATTCTGGCTCCCATTGGGTAAGCAGCACCAAATTCTATTGCAGCATCAGCATCAGCTTTACGAACCTCTGGATGATTAGCTAAACCTAAATAATCATTCAAACTCCAGTTCAAAATATCTTTTCCTTGAAATTTCATTCTTGGTCCTAAATCTCCTTCTAATTTTGGAAAAACAAAATAACCTTCTGCTTGTGAAGCCCATTTTCCAAGAGGTCCTTTATTATTTTGAATTCTTTCGAATAAATCTTTTACCATAATATTTTAAAGTATTATATCTTTTTATAAGGTTGCAAAAATAATTATTTAATAACAGAAAAATGTATGAAAGTAAATTTATTTTATTCTAATGTTAAAACCAAAAATTATTAATATTCAATAAATTAAAATAGATTTTATTTGCTTAATAAAAATTGATTCCGAAAATTAGCTAATTGGTAAACAAGTAAAATATTTAATCTGATGAGAAACTATAGTTATTTGAAATTGAAGTAGTTCAAAATGTCATACTATTTAAACTTTTAATATTTTGTTTTTTGACTATTTTTGAAAAATATTAAAATATATAATTGTAATTTTATATCCTTAATAAAAAATATTTTTAAGTCTTTGCTTTTTTAAATCACAATAAATGAATTCATATAAAGATAAACCTTGGTTTAAATTCCTGAGTAATAAATACATTTGGGTATTGTTATTTTTTTCTGCTTGGATGGTGTTTTTAGATAATTACTCCTATTTTGATCATCGTATTTTAGACAAACAGATTCAAGAACTCGAAGATAACAAAACCTATTATCAAGAAGAAATTAATAAGGATAAAGAGAATATAAAACTTCTCGAAGACCCTAATCATATTGAAAAATATGCTCGTGAAAAATATTATATGAAAAAGGAAAATGAAGATATATATCTTATAGAATTTGAAGGCGACACATTAAAAAAAAATAATTAAACAGATCGTTTAAAATCTTTAAATGCATAAACTATTCAATGATTTTGATCCCATTTCCTCAAAACAGTGGAAACAACGAATTCAGTTTGAACTCGATGGTGCCGACTATAATGATACTTTAATTTGGAATTCACCCGAAGGAATACAAGTAAAACCATTTTACCACAACGATGAATTTCAAGGCAATGTTTTTTCTAGCAATCCTTCAAATTCTTTTCAAATTTGCCAAGACATCTTTGTTCACGATGTTGCTAAATCTAATTTTAAAGCCTTAGACAGCATTCGTCGAGGTGCCGAAAGTATTAGCTTTACAATTCCAAATAAGGAAATTAACATCAAAAAACTATTAGACAATATTCCTTTAGAAAAAATACTATTGTATTTCAATTTTGATTTTATAGCAATTGAATTGATTAAAGAAATTGATATCATAGCAGAAGAAAATAAAGCAACAATCTTTTGTAACATTGACCCAATTGGATTTTTAGCAAAAGACGGAAATTGGTTTACTACACCAGAAAAAAATAATTTTGAAACTTTAAATTTACTTTCTAAAGCAACAAAAAACATCTCATTGATTAGTGTAAATTCTGGATTGTATCAGAATGCAGGTGCTACTATGGTCCAGCAAATAGCTTATAGCCTAAGTCATGCCAACGAATATTTAAATCGAATAAATGCTATTCAAAAACCCATTGTTTTTAGAGTTTCTGTAGGAAGTAATTATTTTTTTGAAATAGCAAAGATTCGCGCTTTAAGGTTACTTTTTCAATTAATTTTAAAAGAGTATGACTATAAATTAGATTGTCATATCATAGTATCTCCAACTAAAAGAAACAAAACACTTTATGACTATAACATCAACATGTTGCGAACAACTACTGAATGCATGAGCGGAATTTTGGGAGGTGCTGATGCTATTATTAACCTTCCTTTTGATGCCTTATATAATAGAGGTAATGAATTTGCTGATCGAATAGCAAGAAACCAATTACTTATTCTTAAAAACGAAAGTCATTTTGACAAAGTAATTAATCCTGTAGATGGCAGCTATTATATTGAAACATTAACACAGCAACTAGCAGATAAAGCATTAACTTTATTTAAGGACATAGAGGCTCAAGGTGGTTTTTTGAAACAACTAAATGATGGAACAATCAAAAGAAAAATTCAAGAAAGTGCTGATAAAGAACAAGAATTATTCGATTCTAATAAAGAAATTTTAGTAGGCACAAATAAATATATTAATCCAAAAAACAGAATGAAAGACAAATTAGAATTATTTCCTTTTTTAAAAATAAAACCCAGAAAAACGCTAATTAAACCTATTCTTGAAACAAGATTGGCAGAAAAAATAGAACAAATTAGACTTCTTGAAGAAGAAAAAAATATAAAAATTAGCATATAAAAAAGCCGTAAATATTTAGGGTATCACAAAAATAATTACTAAAAATTAAAATTCACCTATATGAAATCACTACTTTATTTGCTCTTATTTTTAACTGCATTTAATTTGTTTTCACAACGAAAAGCACTAGAAATAACCAATATTAAAAATGGCAAAATTAAATTATTTGTTGAAAATCAAAGAGTAAAAATTAGAACACTTGATCGAAAAAAGCATGTGGGCAAGATTCACTTTTCAGACAATCAAACACTAATTATTGATAATAAATTAGTTAAAACTGACAGTATCTTAAGCATCAAAAAACAGCCTTTGGTACTTGGAACCCTCAAAACTGGGTTATTAATAGTTGGGTTTTCTGTAATAGGAGCTTCTGCAATTTCTGCGTCATCTGGAAATGACTCCTCTATTTTACTTTTTTTAGGTGGAACTGCCACCTCAATAAGCTCTGGACTTATAGAAGGTTTAAATAAAAAACGTTTTAAACAAAACTCGACTTTCAAAATTATAGACCAATAATGCGTAAAAATCTTCAACATATAAAAATTGAAAAGTTAGAAGTGAGAAGTGAGACGTTGAAAAAAAACAACTTCATCACCTCTGAAGGCATTACATTACAATCGAAATATAGTGAACAATATATTGAAAATCTTGAACATATTGATTTTGGTGCAGGATTTCCTCCCTATTTAAGAGGGCCATATACCACCATGTACAATCGTAAACCCTGGACAATTAGACAGTATTCAGGATATTCAACCGCCCAAGAAAGCAACTCATTTTATAAAAGAAATCTTGCTTCAGGTCAAAAAGGACTTTCGATTGCTTTTGATTTGCCAACTCATAGAGGCTATGATTCAGATCATGAACGTGTATTAGGTGAAGTTGGAAAAACAGGAGTTGCTATAGATACTGTCGAAGACATGAAAATTCTATTTGACCAAATCCCTCTTAACGAAATTTCTGTTTCAATGACAATGAACGGAGCTGTTTTACCTATTCTAGCATTCTTTATTGTAGCTGCAGAAGAGCAAGGTATTCAGCCTCACCAATTATCTGGCACTATTCAAAATGATATTTTAAAAGAGTTTATGGTTAGAAATACCTACATATATCCTCCTAAATCTTCAATGAAAATTATTTCGGATATTTTTGAATTTACCCAAAAAAATATGCCTAAATTTAATTCGATTTCTATATCAGGATATCATATGCAAGAAGCTGGAGCTACTGCTGACATTGAATTAGCTTATACATTGGCAAACGGATTAGAATATATAAGAACAGGTCTTAGTACCGGAATGAAAATCGATGATTTTGCCCCACGCCTATCCTTTTTTTTTGGAATTGGAATGAATCATTTTATGGAAATTTCAAAATTAAGGGCGGCAAGAATGATTTGGGCAAAATTAGTGAAACAATTCAATCCCCAAAATCCAAAATCATTAACATTACGAACCCATTGCCAAACTAGCGGATGGAGTT
Source organism: Flavobacterium sp. (assembly GCF_046155325.1). Lineage (GTDB taxonomy): Bacteria > Bacteroidota > Bacteroidia > Flavobacteriales > Flavobacteriaceae > Flavobacterium. The sequence continues at coordinate 22,018 of NZ_JBJXDQ010000155.1, read as the reverse complement.
TAACCCTGCAAGACCCATTTAATAATGTTGCTCGAACTTGTATTGAAGCCGCTGCAGCAATTTTTGGGGGCACACAATCATTGCATACCAATGCTTTGGACGAAGCTATTGCTCTGCCCAGTGATTTTTCGGCGAGAATAGCTAGAAACACACAATTATATTTTCAAGAAGAAACGAAAGTTACTAAGACAGTAGATCCATGGGGAGGCAGTTATTATATCGAAACTTTAACCCACGAAATAGTACAAAGTGCTTGGAAGCATATCGAAGAAATCGAAAAATTGGGCGGTATGACAATGGCCATAGAAACAGGAATTCCAAAAATTCGAATTGAAGAAGCTGCGGCCAGAAAGCAAGCCCGAATTGATAGTGAACAAGATATAATCGTTGGGGTCAACAAATACCAATTAAAAAATGAAGACGCCATCAAAACACTTGATGTCAATCTTCAAAAAGTAAGCGAACAACAATTGGAACTATTAGATCAAATCAAAAAATCAAGAAATACAGAAAATGTAATTATAGCGCTTCATAAATTAACCCAATGTGCTCAAAATGGAGATAGAAATTTACTAGAATTAGCTATTGAAGCGGCAAGAAACCGAGCAACACTCGGAGAAATTAGCTATGCCTTGGAAACTGTTTACGGAAGATATGAAGCTCAAATAAAAACAGTAAAAGGTGTCTATGAGTATGAAATAAAAAATGATGAAAAGTTTATAAATGCAAAATTTCTGACGCAAGAATTTATAAAAATAAATGGAAGTTCTCCTCGAATTTTAATTGCTAAAGTTGGACAAGACGGTCACGATCGAGGAGCAAAAGTAGTAGCAACAGCTTATACCGATATTGGTTTTGATGTTATTTTAAGCCCGCTTTTTCAAACAGCTCACGAAACCGTAAAACTAGCCATTAAGAATAATGTTCATATCATCGGAATTTCTTCACTTGCAGCTGCACACAAAACATTAGTACCTCAAATATTTTTAAATCTCCAAAAACAAAACCGTCAAGATATTGTTGTTATTGTAGGTGGTACTATACCTGTTCAAGATTATCAATTACTATATAATCAAGGAGTAAAAGCAATTTTTGGTCCTGGAACCAAAATTACCGATGCAGCCATCAAAATACTTAAGATCATTCAAAAAGACTAAAAAGGAAATTTTAAAGTATAAAAAGCAAAAATATAAGAAAAAACTAGTATGCATGCATACTAGTTTTTTCTTATATTTACAATTCTAAAAAATAAAAACTATGGATTTTTCAGCAAAAATGCTTCGAGATGACGCCTTAATTGGCAAAACTATTGTAGTAACAGGCGGCGGTAGCGGATTAGGTAAAGCAATGACCAAATATTTTATGGAATTGGGTGCTAAAGTAGCTATCACCTCTCGAGATATTGAAAAACTTAAAAATACTGCCAAAGAATTAGAAACTGAAACTGGTGGTGAATGTTTACCTTTACAATGTGATGTTAGGCATTATGAACAGGTGGAAGCTATGTTACAAGAAGTAATTAAGTCTTTCGGTAAAGTAGATGTTTTATTGAATAATGCAGCTGGAAATTTTATTTCTCCTACCGAAAGATTATCTGCCAATGCTTTTGATACAGTGCTTGATATAGTATTAAAAGGATCTAAAAACTGTACGCTTGCTTTTGGAAAACATTGGATTGAGACCAAACAAACATCCGCTACAATTTTAAATATAGTAACTACATATGCTTTTACAGGTTCTGCATATGTTGTGCCAAGTGCAGCAGCAAAAGCTGGAGTTTTAGCCATGACAAGGAGCCTAGCTGTAGAATGGGCTAAATACGGCATTCGATCTAATGCTATAGCTCCGGGACCCTTCCCAACCAAAGGAGCTTGGGATAGATTATTACCCGGAAATTTAGCAGATAAATTTGATATGTCTAAAAAAGTGCCCCTAAAACGAGTAGGTAATCATCAAGAATTAGCCAATTTAGCAGCTTATCTAGTTTCTGATTTTTCAGCTTATATCAATGGAGAAGTCATTGTTATTGATGGTGGTGAATGGTTACAAGGTGCAGGCGAATTTAATATGCTAGAAGCCATCCCCGAAGAACTTTGGGATCAATTAGAAATGATGATAAAAGCAAAGAAAAATAGTTAGTAGAATGCTTATTTAATTTTTAAATTTTGGATACAAAATAACAAAAAATAAAGGCACAATTATCTAATCTGTAAACCTTAACAAATGTTAACAAAATAGATTTTCATAAACGATAATAAATTGTATTTTTACCGTTCAAAATTCAAAAAAATAAATGGGCAAAATCATTGCGATTGCTAATCAAAAAGGAGGCGTTGGAAAGACTACAACCTCAATAAATCTTGCGGCTTCCTTAGGTGTTTTGGAAAAGAAAGTATTGCTTATAGACGCCGATCCTCAAGCTAATGCCACTTCGGGATTAGGAATTGATGTTGAAAATATTGAAATAGGCACCTATCAAATTCTAGAACATAGCAATTCTCCTAAGGAAGCTATAATCAAGAGTTCGGCCCCAAATGTTGACGTAATTCCATCTCATATTGACCTTGTTGCTATCGAAATAGAATTGGTAGACAAGGAAAATAGAGAATATATGCTTAAAAAAGCATTAGAAAGTATCAAGGACGACTATGATTATATCATTATAGATTGTGCTCCATCACTTGGATTGCTTACCTTGAATGCTTTGACAGCAGCCGATTCTGTGATAATTCCAATTCAATGTGAATACTTTGCGCTCGAAGGTTTGGGCAAATTGTTAAATACTATAAAAAGTATTCAAAAAATACATAATAAAGATTTAGATATTGAAGGTTTACTCTTGACTATGTTTGACTCCCGATTACGTTTGTCAAATCAAGTCGTCGAAGAAGTTCAAAAGCATTTTAACGATATGGTTTTTGAAACCATTATCCAACGAAACGTAAAGTTGAGTGAAGCTCCTAGTTTTGGCGAAAGCATTATAAACTATGATGCTACGAGTAAAGGAGCCAATAATTACCTGCAATTAGCCCAGGAAGTTATATCAAAAAACAGCAAATAGATTATGGCAAAAGCACTAAAAAAGCAAGTTCTTGGGAGAGGATTATCAGCTTTACTAAAAGATCCTGAAAACGATATCAAATCTGCTACAGATAAAAATGCAGATAAAGTGGTTGGTAATATTATTGAACTTGAAATTGAAGCAATAGAAATTAATCCGTTTCAACCTAGAAGTAATTTTAATGAAGATTCATTAAAAGAACTAGCCTCTTCTATAAAGGAATTGGGTGTTATCCAACCCATTACGGTTCGAAAATTAGCATTTAATAAATACCAATTAATTTCGGGAGAGCGACGTCTTCGTGCATCAACATTAGTGGGTTTGAAAACCGTTCCTGCCTATATTCGAATTGCAAACGATAATGAATCCTTAATCATGGCATTAGTTGAAAATATTCAACGTCACGATTTAGACCCTATAGAAATTGCACTTTCTTATCAAAGATTGATTGATGAAATTCAATTAACTCAAGAGCAAATGAGTGAACGTGTAGGAAAAAAACGTTCCACTATTGCCAATTATTTAAGGCTATTAAAATTAGATCCTATTATCCAAACCGGAATCAGAGATGGTTTTATCAGTATGGGTCATGGTCGTGCAATTATTAATATTGATAACCAAGACGTACAAACCGATATATATCAAAAAATTGTTAGTCAAAATCTTTCGGTACGTGAAACAGAAGCCTTGGTCAAAAACTATCAAGAAAGTTTGAAACCAACCAGAGTCGGAGCAGAACTGAGCGGAGCTAAACCATCAGCAAAAGTAAAAGCCGAGTCCTTTAAAGCTTTAGATACTCAAAAAAATGTATTAAATTCTTATTTTGATACCAAAGTAGATGTTAAAATAACGGGTAATGGCAAAGGAAAAATTACGATTCCGTTCCATTCCGAAGAAGACTTTAACAGAATTATAAAGTTAATTAAAGGATAGTGTATAAAATCGTTATCATAGGACTGTTCTACTTTTTTTTAGGAAACTTTTTTGTTTTTTCTCAAGGAAAAATAGATACAACAATAATAACGAAAGACAGCTTAAAATCTAAAAATATTGACCCTTTAACTCCTGCTAAAGCCGCATTTTATTCTGCTGTTTTACCAGGTCTAGGTCAAGCTTATAATAAAAAATACTGGAAAATTCCACTTGTATATGGAGCAATAGCAACAAGTGTTTATTTTTACATTGATAGTAAAAAAAATTACAACCAATATAGAGATGCTTATAAACGTAGATTAGAGGGTTATACCGATGATAAATTTTCTTATTTAGACGATAGCAGATTGATTGCGGGTCAAAAATTTTATCAAAGAAACAGAGACTTATCTGCTTTATTTATTTTAGGATTTTATGCATTAAACATTATAGATGCCAATGTTGATGCAGCATTAATACAATTTAACGTAAATGAAAACTTATCTGTAAAACCTAATATTTACCCCAATGATGTAACATCTAGGGCAAATGTAGCACTTACTTTAAATTATAATTTTTAAGTTCAAATAACACTCCTAAAGGGATAGTTATAAGAAAATGAGATTAATAAATAAGCATAAAAAATGAAAATAGCACTTTTAGGATACGGAAAAATGGGCCAAACTATAGAGCAAATCGCTTTAGTAAGAGGTCATAAAATCGTTTTGAAAAAAGACGAATTTAATACGTATGAAGGACTTTCTGATGCCGATGTGGCTATTGATTTCAGCATACCGTTGGTTGCAGTAGAAAACATTTCGAGTTGTTTCCTTGCTGGTGTTCCAGTTATTTCAGGAACTACAGGTTGGTTAGAACATTATGATGAAATGGTGGCGCTTTGTAAGGCAAAAAATGGGGCGTTTATTTCTAGTTCAAATTTTAGCTTAGGAGTTAATCTTTTTTTTGAACTTAATGAGTATTTGGCGAAAATGATGGCTAAATTCGAATCTTATTCAGTTGATATGGAAGAAATTCATCACACCCAAAAACTTGATGCTCCAAGTGGAACCGCTATTTCATTAGCAAAAGGAGTCATTGAAAATAGCAATTACACCAATTGGATTATGGAAACTCCTGAATCAAATAACCCTAACGATAATGAATTGATGAAAAAAATTCCTATTGTAGCCAAAAGAATTGGTGTAGTTCCTGGAACACATACCGTAACTTATAATTCTCCTATAGACAGCATCGAGATCAAGCATACCGCTCACAATCGGGATGGTTTTGCTCTAGGTGCAGTAATTGCCGCCGAATGGATTGTTGGAAAACATGGGGTTTTTACAATGAAAGACGTTTTAAATTAAATTCTATTCAACCAATTCTGAAATCTTTAATCTGAAATCTAAATTATTATGACACTATATCAATGGTTTGTTTTTTTCTTGATTATTCAAGTAATACACTTTTTAGGCACCTGGAAATTATATGAAGCCGCAGGCAAAAAAAAGTGGCAGGCTGCAATTCCGGTTTATAATTCAATTGTATTAATGAAAATAATTGGTCGACCTACTTGGTGGACATTATTGTTATTTATTCCAATCATAAATTTAATCATGTTACCCGTTATTTGGATCGAGACATTAAGAAGTTTTGGAAAACGATCTTCGGTAGATACTTTTTTAGGCATAGCCACATTTGGTTTCTACATTTATTATATTAGTTACACTCAAAAATTAATACACAGAACCGACAGAAGTTTAATATCTGAGACAAAAACAGGAGATACAATTAGTTCACTTCTGTTTGCAATTATTGTCGCTACAATTGTACATACCTATTTTATTCAACCCTACACCATCCCCACTTCGTCTCTTGAAAAATCACTATTAGTAGGTGACTTTTTGTTTGTGAGTAAAGTAAATTATGGCGCAAGAGTTCCAATGACTACTGTGGCTTTGCCTATGGTTCATGATACAATTCCGTTGCTGAAAAGAAAATCATATCTCAAATGGCCTCAACTACCCTATTTTAGATTACCAGCTATGGAGAAAATTAAGAATTGTGATATAGTAGTTTTCAACTGGCCTTTGGATACCGTTTACTTTTTTAGGGATCCATCAGGAAGACATATTGACAAACCTATTGATAAAAAATCAAATTATGTAAAACGTTGTGTGGGTATTCATGGCGATAGTTTACAAATAAAAGATGGTATCGTTTATATTAACGGAAAAATATTAGCCTTACCCGAAAGAGCAAAACCGCAATATTCATACAGAATTACATTAGACGGAAAAACACCTATCAATTTTGAATATCTATTTAAAGATATGGATATCACTGACGGAATTAATTATGTAAGTGAGCAAAAAGACACTGTTGGAATAGCTGCCTTAACTTTTGAAAATGCTGAAAGGATGAAAAATGTTCCTGGAATAATATCTGTCACAAGGTGTGTTGAGCATGGAACTGAGTACGGTAGTGGTGTTTTTCCTCATATCAATAAATGGAATCGTGATAATTATGGGCCTATTTATATACCACAAGCAGGAAAATCAATAGCTATTAATTTGACAACACTACCTTTTTATAGCCGCATAATCACTGAATATGAAGGAAATAAAGTAGAAATTAAAGGGAGTGACATCTACATTAATGAGATTAAAACAAAAAGTTATACTTTCAAACAAGATTATTATTGGATGATGGGAGACAACCGCCATAATTCTGAAGATAGCCGCTATTGGGGTTATGTCCCTGCAGATCACATCGTTGGAAAACCTGTATTTATATGGATGAGTTGGGACACCAATGGCAAAGGGATAGATAAAATTAGATGGAATCGATTATTCACTACCGTTGGCGGTGATGGTCAACCTCAATCCTATTTTAGATGGTTTTTATTGGCATTAGTCGGGTATTTTATTGGTGAGCATTTTTGGAAAAAAAGAAAAGAGAAAAACATAAAGGTTTAAAAGTTTAAAATAGTTTAAGGTTTGTGCAACAACCTTAAACCTTAAATCTTAAACAATTAAAAAATGAAAACGCTATTCCATCCCACTTACTTTCCATCGATTAGTCATTTTGCAACAATGTCTCAAGCTGAGAATATTACTTTCGAAATGGAGGATAATTTTCAGAAACAAACCAATAGAAACAGAACTTATATCTATAGTCCTAATGGAATTCAAATATTAAACATTCCTATTAAACATTCGAAAGAGGCGCACCAAAAAACAAAAGATGTTAGGATAGAAAACGATTTTGACTGGCAAAAACAACATTTTAAATCATTAGAAGCAGCCTATAGAAGTTCTCCTTTTTTTGAATATTTTGAAGATGATATTCGCCCAATTTTTGAAAAGAAACAGAATTTTTTAATGGATTTGAATTTTGAAACCATAGCTATAGCCTCAAAATGTTTGCGAATGAAATTGGAATACGAAATAACTTCAGAATACTTTCAAGAATTAGATTCTAAAACCCTTGTTGATTTTAGATCTCTAGCCAATGGCAAAAAAGACAATTCACAGTTTGAAATATACACGCAAGTATTTTATGACAAACACGGTTTTTTGAATAATCTAAGTGTTTTAGATTTAATTTTCAATGAAGGAAGGTATGCTTTAGATTATTTAAAGAATCAAAAAATAGGAATTAAAACTCCACTAATCCATTGACAATTTTGCCATAATTGGGTAATGATCTGAATTTTCAAACTCGGGAAAACTTTCAAATTTTTTCACTTTCATATTCTCATCTGCAAAAATATAATCGATTCTGGCGGGATAGTATTTGAATTTATAGGTTGCTCCAAAACCTTTTCCTGCTTCTTCAAAAGCATCTTTTAACTTACCTTTTATATTTCTATACACATAAGAAAAAGCACTGTTGTTCATATCTCCACAAATAATTATCGGATATGGACAGTCTTTTTTGTGCTCTTTCAAAATTTCGGCTTGTTGCTGTTGTTGTTTAAAAGCGATACTAATTCTATTGAATAATTTCTGCGATTTTCCTTGGTTAATAACATCTAAATTATCATGTATTTCATTAACATCGGGTGAAATTTTTATCGATTGCAAGTGCATATTATAGATCCTGATGATGTCTTTTCCCTTTTTAATATCCGCAAAAATGACATTGTTGTTAGACCTTGGAAAAACAATATTACCTTGATCGATAATTGGGAATTTTGAAAAAATAGCTTGACCCGTTTTTATTTTATTTCCTCCCATTAATATGTATCGATGAGGATAGACTTTTAAGTCAATATTAGCAGAATTCGAGAACTCTTGAATACAAAGTATATCTGGGTTTTTCTCATTAATAAAAGAAAGTATATTCAAAGGTACATCATCTCTATCTAACCATTTGAAAACATTGAATAAACGCACATTATAACTCATTACAATAAAATCTTTTTCGTCTTCTATATATTCTTTAGAAGAAAATTTATAAAATTTAGTTATAAATGTAATACCCATCAAAAGCACTAATCCTGATAAAATCATTCTTTTTTTGAATTGAAGTCCCCAATACAAAAAAAACAAGCCATTTAAAATAAAAAACAACGGCATAAACAAAGTGAGGACTGATAAAATAGGGAAAACTTTTGGAGCCAAAAAAGGTAAAACATAAGCAATGAATGTCGATACAGTGAGAACTATATTCAACAAAAACATCAGTTTATTAAACCAAGAAAGGTTTTTCATTGCATTTAGTTTAAGAGTCCATTTGTTTAAAAAGTTTAAACTTTTAAAAAATTATTTTCCTGATTGAAACAAAAAATCTTTTTCATCTTTTGATAAAGAATCATATCCTGAACGGCTTATTTTGTCTAAAATTTCATCCACTTGTTGTTGCTTCCTATCCTTGGTAATAATTTTTGAAACTACCCTTCCGATCGGTTTTTTATAATTCTTATGCACCTTTTTGAAGGGAGTTGAACGAGAAGCAGAAAACAAATTAACAAAAAAATTGATTGAGTTCGATACTATTGCACTCAAATCAGTTCCGTTTTCTAATAATTTGACATAGACAAAACCAAAAAAAGCACCAGCTAAATGAGCGATGTGACCCCCTGTATTATCCATTCGAATCTGCATCAAGTCGATTACAAGGATTACCATTGTTATATGCCACAACTTCACGTTTCCAATTAACAGCAATCGAACATTCATCAATGGACTGTAAGTGGTAGTAGCCACCAAAATAGCCATAATAGCAGCCGATGCGCCAACAATAGAAGCATTAAGATTCAAAAAATAATAGCTTAAAACAAAGACAATACCTGCAAATATAGCACTCAAAATATAGACACCTAACCATTGCTTTTGGTTAAAAAAAGTAAGAAACAATTGACTAGAAAAATTCAATACCATCATGTTAAAAAACAGATGTCCAAAACCATCATGGAAGAAGGAATAGATCAATAATGTCCATGGTTTGAATATAAAAACATTAGTTTCAGAAGATAGCGCAATCCAATCCGGAAAATTAAATGAACCTGTATTAAATTGATAAAAAAACAACAACGAAACCAAAAAGACAGCAATATTCCAAAAGATTAATTTCTGGGCAATTCCTCCGAATTTGTATTGTGCTTTCAAGTCGTCTAGTATACTGCTCATTTTGTGGTTAGAGGTTTAAAAAGTTTAATGCAAGAATCTACAATCTTATATCTGAAATCTGGACTTAATTCCAACGCTTATTATTAAAATCATTTTTCTTCCAAAACCACATCATAATAAACCCTGTTATAGCTCCACCAATATGAGCAAAATGTGCAATTCCTGTACTTCCTGCACCAAAAATTGACCCGCCTTTAAATCCTAAAAACAAATCGATGGCTAAAAGTCCTGGCACAAAATACTTAGCCTTTATAGGAACTGGAATAAATAATAATGCTAACTCAGCATTAGGTATTAAAAATGCAAATGCAACCAGCAAACCATATATAGCTCCCGAAGCTCCTATTACTGTTGACTTTACCATCATTGAAGCTTGTGCAATACTGTTAAATTGTTCTTGACTACATTTCACTCTCTCTAAAATAGTATTAATTTCACCCGAAATCATTTTTCCTTTTTCGTCAAAAAGAATACTGTAATCGGCATTTAATAATTGATGAATTTCAGAAGCAGATAAATTTAAACTAGCAACATCAGATAATAATGAGTGGATTTCATAATAATTGACTCCGACATGTAACAAAGCCGCTCCCAATCCACAAGAAATATAAAAAAATAAGAGTTTTTTTCCTCCCCAAAATTGTTCTAAAGTACTACCGAAAGAATATAGTGCTAACATATTAAATAAAACATGAGAAATATTAGGAAATGGAGCATGCATAAACATATGAGTTATTAGCTGCCAACCCCTAAAGCTATTATTTTCAGGGTAAACAAGGGCAAATAAATCATAAGAAACTGGCACTAATTGAGAACCAATAAAAAAGATGATATTTATAATTAATAGTTGTTTTACAACCGGTGTAACATTCATCATAAGGCAAATTTTTTGTCTAAATCTTCCACACGCATCGTGATGAAAGTTGGTTTATGAAATGGAGAAACATTAGGATCTTTACAGGCAAAAAGACCATTGACCAAATTCTCTTGTTCTTTTTGAGTTAAATAAGTACCTGTTTTTATAGCTAAACTTCGCGCCATAGATTTGGCAATCGTATCATTCTGGCTATAACTAGATTCAGGAATACCATCTTGCAAATCGCTAAATAATTTTTCTAAAACGACTGAAGCTTCAGTTTCAGAAACATTGATAGGTAATCCCGAAATGACAATACTATCACTATTTGTTTCTTCAAACACAAAACCTGTATTTGTTAATGGGGGTTTTAATTCTTCAATTAATAACATTTCACTTTTTGAAAAATACAAATGTAACGGAAATAACAATTGCTGACTTGAAGCCAAATTAAACGTAATATTTGATAGAAATTGTTCATACAAAATACGTTGGTGTGCTCGTTGTTGATCTACAATAATCATCCCTGATTTTATGGGGTTAACAATATACTTTTTATGAATCTGGTGGGTTTTGTGAACTAATTGCTCTACATCGTCACTATCAAATAAGGATGAGCTTACCTCTTCATTATTAAATGAAATAGTGTCTAATTCTGGATTATTGCTATTCAGATTTACGTACAAACTTTCCCAATTAGCGGTTAATTCTTGCTTTTTGTGTGTTGAATTGGCAAAATGTTTATTGGGTTTGTCTTGTTCAGAAAACGGATTAAAACCACCATCTAATTTAATTTTTGGTGCTTCAACTTCCAAATTTTTATAATGATAAGGAATATCTAAGTTTGAATCACGTTCAAAGTCTAATATTGGTGCAACATTAAACTGTCCCAAACTATGCTTTATTGAAGCACGTAGCATGGCATACAATGCAGATTCATCATCAAACTTAATTTCTGTCTTAGTAGGATGAATATTAATATCTATCGAATTAGGAGGCACTTGAAGATATAAATAATAACTAGGTTGCGCACCGTCTTTCAAAATCCCTTCATAAGCTGACATTACAGCATGATGTAAATACCCACTTTTAATAAATCGATCATTCACAAAGAAGAATTGTTCGCCTCTATTTCTTTTTGCAAACTCAGGTTTACCCACAAAGCCTTGAATGGTTAGGATTTCGGTTTCTTCATTCACCGGAACTAGCTTTTCATTTGTTTTTCCTGAAAAAACAGCTACAATACGCTGTCTTAAGCTAGAAGGTGGCAAGTTAAACATCTCACTTCCATTATGATAAAATGTGAAATAGATATTAGGATGTGCCAAGGCAACACGATGAAATTCATCAATTACATGGCGGTATTCAACGGTATCCGATTTTAAAAAATTACGACGAGCCGGTATATTAAAAAATAAATTTTTGACCGAAAATGAAGTTCCTTTTGGCAAAACTGCTACATCTTGAGAAACAAACTTACTGCCTTCGATTACAATATGTGTTCCTAGTTCCTCTTGGTCTTGTTTGGATTTCAACTCAACATGTGCAATGGCAGCGATAGAGGCTAAAGCTTCACCACGAAATCCTTTTGTGTTTAAAGTAAATAAATCTTCAGCATTACGAATTTTTGAAGTGGCATGCCTTTCAAAACACAAACGAGCATCTGTAACACTCATTCCTAAACCATTATCAATGACCTGAACTAATGATTTTCCAGCATCTTTAATAATTAATTTAATATCAGTTGCTCTGGCATCAACAGCATTTTCGAGTAATTCCTTAACTACCGAAGCTGGTCGCTGCACGACTTCTCCAGCAGCAATTTGATTGGCAACATGATCAGGAAGTAATTGAATAATACTCGACATTTTTAGATTTTAGATTACAGATTTTAGATTACAGATTTTTAATCCTAAGCCCAAAGTTTACAAATTTAAGTAATTTCTATTGGGATTTATAGCATAATTAATTCAATAAAAAAAATAAAAATTTTTTAATGAATTTTAGCACAAAAACCGTACATTTCAAAAAACACCAGTACGCCAAAAAGGGTAAAATAGAGTAGGCAATTAAATCTAATTAATTATGAAAAAATTTAAAGTAATTTATTCGCTTATGTTGTTGCTTACACTAGCCTTTTCTAGCTGTAGTAAAGATGATGATGCCAGTTCTGACACAACTACCTTAACATCGGCTGATTTAACTGCAAAAATACCTTCTAGCCTACAAACAAAATCACCAGAGACTTCGGATGAAATTAATTATATGATTGCTATGATGGCTATTAGAGAGGGATTTACAAATTCTAGACCCGCATCAAGAACTACTAGCAAAACTACTGGAGACACTACCTGGGTTTATGAAGGATATACCATTACTTATACTGGTAATACTAGTGCTACCCAGTATTTATATAGCTATACAGTAAAACAAAATAACGTAATCTTTTATACCATTAATGGGTGGGAAAACATAGATGGATCTGCAGGACATTGGGTACTAAATTTAAGTACTAATGTGACTTCTGGTGTAGCTATGAATATTGATTTTGACTGGGTTAAAAACAGCTCAAATGACTATAATTTAGACATGCTTATAACCTCAGGGCTAGAATCATATAATCTAATAGCTAATATTTATAACAATGGTTCTGGAGATTTAAAAGGTTATGAAGGTACAGATCTTATATTTAAATCTAATTGGAATTCAAATGGTAATGGTCAGTATATTGACTATTACACAACACCGCCTACCACCACTAATTTTTAATTTTTGAAAATCTAGAATAGTACATTAAAAAAACTCTTGCTTTTTTATTTTACAAAAAGCAAGAGTTTTTTTAATTTTGAATTTCTTGTCTTAAAAAGTAATATTGATTTAAAAAAAAACTATTCCTCTAATAATGGTAGACCTTCTATCTGCAATGGACTTGATGATAATAAAGGCTGATTTTTTATCTGATGACTTATTGAGGCTTGTTGTCTTAAATAAGCCATTTTTATTGCAGCAATTGCCGCTTCAGTTCCTTTGTTTCCGTGAACACCTCCACTCCTATCGATAGATTGTTGCATGGTATTATCGGTAAGAACACAAAAAATAACAGGAATATCAGTTTGTACATTCAAATCTTTGATGCCTTGGGTAACGCCTTCGCAAACAAAATCAAAATGTTTGGTTTGCCCTTGAATCACACAACCTATAACAATTACGGCATCTACATTTTGAGTTTGAAGCATTTTTTTTGCTCCATAAATAAGCTCAAAACTACCCGGAACATTCCATCTGATGATATGTTCAGCAGGTACTTCGTTTTCTAAAAATCCTGAAATTGCACCATTAAAAAGCCCTTCGGTTATGGTGTCATTCCATTCAGAAACAACAATCCCAAACCGAAAATTTTTCGCGTTTGGGATTGTGTTTTTATCGTATTCGGATAAGTTTTTATGTATCGTTGCCATCTTTTTATTTAAAATTACAAAATAAATTTGATAATAATAATTTTACTAGCAACTTAAATTAATTTATTGTGCTAAACCAATTAAAACATCAATAGAAGCAGCTTCAGGGGTTGCATCAAAATTGTCTTTTATATCAGTAAAATATTTTAATGCATCTTCTTTTTTACCTAATGCCAAAGCTGTTTTACCAGCTTTCAACAAGAAACGCGGCGTAGTAAAATCATTTTTATTTGATTCAGCTGCTGCTAAATAATTTTCAAGAGCTTCGTTAGGTTGCTTCTTTTGAGCATAAGCATCACCTATAGCTCCTTTCGCTAGAGCACTTAATATGGCATCTTCAGATTTGAATTTCCCTAAATAATCAATTGCTTCAGTGTATTTACCTGTGTTTAAATAGGCAATACCCGCATAATAATTGGCTAAATTACCTGCAGCAGTTCCTGAATATTTATCAGCTATTTCAACAAAACCTATTCCACCTTTAGCTCCTTTCAATGAAACTGCATATAAGGAATCACTTGAAACTCCTTCGACAGCTTTTTGAAAACTTTGTTGCGCTTGGAACATATCATTTGAAGCTTCTTCTTGTTGAGGCGCTACAATTAGTTTTTGATAGGCTAAATAACCTACAGTAATTAAGGCAATAGCTGCTACAAATCCAATAATTATTTTTTGGTTTCTAGCTACAAAATCTTCTGTTTTTGATGCGGTCTCGTCTAAAGCCGAAAACACACCTGCTGTAGTACTGCTTTTTTCAAGTTCTTTTATATCAATATTATTATTTGTTTCGACCCCTTCAGAAACTTCTTTTTCTTTTGGTGCTCTATATCCTCTTTTATTATAAGTTGCCATTACATTTTTATATTAGTGAGTGGCAAAAATATAATTTTTATTCAAATCTAAAACCTCTTTTGTCGATATTTTTCAATAATTTGCACCCAATAAAAAAAAAGAGACAAAATCTCAATAATACCAAGCCTTTCAAATGCATTTAAAAAAAATTTCACTTTTTAATTATAAAAACTTTTCCGAGGTAAATTATGAATTTGTTAGCAAAATAAACTGTTTCGTTGGGAAAAACGGGATAGGAAAAACGAACGCTTTAGATGCCATTTACCATCTAGCCACTGGAAAAAGTTATTTTAATCCACAGGCAGTACAAAACATAAAACATGGAGAAGAATTTTTTGTTATTGATGGTGAATTTGAAATCAATGACCGAAACGAACAAATTGTTTGCAGTTTAAAAAAAGGTCAAAAAAAAGTATTAAAACGCAACAGTAAAATTTACGAAAAATTCTCGGAGCATATTGGTTTTATTCCTTTGGTTATTATTTCTCCTTCAGATAGCGATTTGATTATTGAGGGAAGCGAAACCAGACGTAAATTTATGGATGGCGTTATTTCACAGTTGGATTCTGAGTATCTTAAACAACTAATACAATACCAAAAAATAATGAGTCAACGCAATGCTTTATTAAAGTATTTTGCGGTGAATTATGTTTTTGAAACTGATACACTTTCTATTTATAATGAACAACTCGATGGTTATGCTGGCTATCTTTTTGAAAAAAGAAAAGAATTTATAAATCAGTTTATTCCAATCTTCAACAAACACCATCAAGCCATTACTGGATCTGAAGAAACAGTACAATTAATATATCAAAGTCATTTATTCGATAATAATTTACTAACTCTTTTAGAAGAAAACATTACTAGAGATAGAGCTTTACATTATACCAGTGTTGGAATTCATAAAGATGATTTATCTTTTGAAATTGACCACCATCCGATAAAGAAATTTGGCTCACAAGGACAACAAAAATCGTTTTTGATTGCGCTGAAACTAGCCCAATTTGAATTTATAAAAAACCAATGTGGACTAAAACCGATTTTGCTTTTTGATGATATTTTTGACAAACTTGATGAATTTCGGGTAGCCAAAATCGTTGAAATGGTGAATAGCGATACTTTTGGACAATTATTTATTTCAGATACGCATCCCGAAAGAACCGAAAATATTGTGAAATCGACGCATCAGATTTATAAAATTTTTAATTTGTAGCATTTTTTTGCCGTTTATTAATTTCCAATTCCAAATGAAATTTTATTATTTTAGCCTAAATAATATCTAAATTCGAATTCATTATGCTTTCAAAAGACAGCTTACAATTTCTTGATGATTTAAAAGCAAATAACAATCGGGATTGGTTTCTAGAAAATAAAAAGAGATACGAAGTTTTTAAAAAAGACTACCATCAATTAGTAGCTCATATTCTTGATACTATGAAACCACTTGATCCTTCGTTAGAAATGCTCGAAGTCAAGAATTGTACCTTTAGAATTAATCGTGATATTCGATTTTCAAAAGACAAATCACCTTATAAAGACCATTTAGGAGTTTGGTTATCAAGTGGTTACAAAGGAAATAATCGTGCAGGATATTATATTCATATTGCAAAGCAAACTAGTTTTATCGCTGGTGGATTTTATTGTCCTGAATCCCAAGATTTAAAAAAAATACGCAAAGAAATAGCTTATTTTTATGAAGATTTAGATGAAATAATAGCTGCTAAAAATTTCAAAAAAATATTTGGTGATTTTGATAGAAACGAAACTAATGTTCTCAAAAACCCGCCTCGTGGTTATGAAAAAGAACATCCTGCCATTGAATACCTAAAATTAAAAAGCTTCGAGACCTCTCAGAAATTTAATATCGAAGAAATTCTTGAAAACGATTTTGTTTCTAAAGCGTGTCAGAAATTAATCCTTTTGAAACCTTTAAACGATTTCATGAATCGTGCCTTAACTGCTGACGAATAATTCATACAAATGAAAAAAAGAAAAATACTTTTTCTGGGTGAAACATATCGTGCCGATGCTATAACTTGGATGAATGGTTTGAAAGAGTTTGGCGATTTTGACATTATTACATGGGAATTAAAAACTCCCAACAAAACTTTTTTCAGTCGACTTTTACGGGTTTTAGAATATTGTTTTGCACCATTTCAAATTCAAAAATTAATACGATTACAACAACCCAATATGATTATTGCCGAAAGAACAACAAGTTATGGTTTTTTGGCAGCATTAACCGGAGTAA
This sequence comes from Flavobacterium sp., assembly GCF_046155325.1. Taxonomy (GTDB): domain Bacteria; phylum Bacteroidota; class Bacteroidia; order Flavobacteriales; family Flavobacteriaceae; genus Flavobacterium. Next base: position 4,992 of record NZ_JBJXDQ010000155.1, on the reverse strand, counting down.
AACCAATTGCTATTGCCCAACAAGGCAGAACCGATTTATGGCCAGAAAATGGAATCTCAATTCCCTTAAAAAAAATGATTCAACGGTATGCCTTTAAGAAAGCGGACTTAATTCATGCTTGGGGTCCTGTAATGACCGTTTCTATGAAAGCCATGGGAGTTGATATGAATAAAGTATTAGTATTGCCAAAAGGAATTGATGTTACAAAATTTGCAAATAAAAAGCATAACCCTTCCCATAAAATAACGGCAATCGTGACTCGCTCTTTAATGCCTGAATACCGACATAATACGATACTAAAAGCTTTTGGAATTTTGAACCAAAAAGGAATAGATTTCAAATTAACCATTGTAGGTGACGGAATACTTAACTCTTCTTTAAAAGTATTAGCTCAAGAACTCGATATCGAAAACAAAGTTGAATTCACTGGTTTAATTCCAAACACAAAATTACCAGAGGTATTACAACAATCCATTTTTTATATTAGCATGCCTATTACCGAAGGGCTTTCGGCTTCATTGTTTGAAGCGATGGCATCAAATTGTTATCCAATAGTAACTGATATAATTGCTAATAAAAGTTGGATTGAACATCGAAAAAACGGTCAATTAATAACTATTGACGATTCAAAAATGTTGGCTGATGAGATTCTTTGGGCATTCGAAAATAAAGAACATCGGATAAATGCTGTTTCTCAAAACAGAAAATTTGTTGAAAATCATGTAAACTATACCATTAATATGAAAATCATAGCCGATAAATACCACGAATTGATTGACTTGTCAAAACTAAATTAATCAAACATCCCTACTATTTTATGGAAATTCAAACTCATTTTTCTTTAAAAAAATTCAACACTTTTGGTATAGAAGCTAGTGCAAAACAATTTGTAGCCGTACAAAATGTATTAGAATTAAAAACTATTTTGATAGAAAACAATACTGAAAAAAAGTTTATACTTGGCGGAGGTAGTAATATGCTGTTGACTAAAGATATTGATGCTTTGGTAATTCATATTGATTTGAAGGGTAAAAAAGTCATTTCCGAAAACGAAGACTTTGTTTGGGTCGAGTCTCAAGCTGGTGAAAACTGGCATGAATTTGTATTATGGACTATCGAAAATGATTTTGGCGGACTCGAAAACATGTCACTTATACCTGGTAATGTTGGAACAACACCCGTTCAAAACATTGGTGCCTATGGAGCAGAAATAAAAGACACTTTTATTTCTTGTGAAGCCATTCGGATAGATAATCAAAACATAAAGACATTTACCAATTCCGAATGTCATTTTGGCTATAGAGAAAGCATATTTAAAAACGAAGTTAAAGATCAGTATATTATCACTTCGGTAGTTTTTAAACTAACCAAACGAAATCACATTATTAATATTTCTTATGGAGATATTAGTGGAGAGTTAGCAAAAGCAAATATCATAAATCCAACTATAATAGATGTTAGCAATGCTGTTATTGCTATTCGCCAAAGCAAGTTACCAGACCCAAAAGAATTGGGCAATAGTGGAAGCTTTTTTAAAAATCCAATTCTTTTAAAAACTGATTTCGAAAAAATTCATCAAAAATTTCCAGAAATGAAATATTTTGAAATTTCCCCAACTGAAGTTAAAGTTCCTGCAGGTTGGCTTATTGAGCAAGCGGGTTTTAAAGGAAAACGTTTTGGCGATGCCGGAATACATAAAAATCAAGCCTTGGTACTCGTAAATTATGGTAATGCAACAGGCCAAGAAATTTTGAATATTTCTAAAAACATCCAAGAAACGATATTCAAAACCTATGGTATTCAAATAGAAGCCGAAGTAAATGTAATTTAGATTTTGAAATTATTTTTTAAAAAACTAATTTTCAAATGAGGATGAATATTTAAGATTTGATAATTATATTTGCACTCCCGTCCCGAAGTTTCGGGATCGGGATTAAAAAAAGCCAAAATCAAATGTTGACTATTACTTTTTACTTTTTTATTTTTATTGTTGCCATTCAACTTTTTTATTATTTAGTAGTATTCGGGAAATTTTCATTTGCTAAAGCCCAAAAATCAACTCCAAAAAAAATTGGAATCTCTGTAATTGTTTGTGCCAAAAATGAAGCAGATAATGTGATAGCGTTTATTCCGTTACTAGCGGAACAAGAGTACCCAAATTTTGAAATTATACTAATTGATGATGCTTCGAGCGATCATACGCTAGAAATTTTTGAAGGATTCGAAAAACAATATCCCAATATACGATTAGTCAAAGTAGAAAACAATGAAGCATTTTGGGGAAACAAAAAATATGCCTTGACCCTAGGAATAAAAGCTTCTAAAAAAGACTATCTATTATTTACCGATGCCGATTGCTATCCAAATTCTAAAGATTGGATTACTCAAATGAGTTCACAATTTACTATGAACAAAACCATTGTTTTGGGTTATGGTGCTCATGAAAAAATAGCGGGTTCCTTTCTCAATAAAATTATCCGTTTTGAAACCATGCTGACCGCAATTCAATATTTTTCTTGGTCGAAAATGGGATATCCATATATGGGAGTTGGTCGAAATTTAGCCTATAAAAAAGAAGAGTTTTTTAATGTTAGAGGATTTATAGATCATATAAAAATTAGATCAGGAGATGATGATTTATTTATCAATCAGGTAGCTACTAATAAAAACACAACCATTTGTTATGCTCCTGAAAGTTTTACCTATTCAAAACCAAAAACTACTTTTAAGGATTGGTTTAATCAAAAAAGAAGGCATCTTACTACCTCAGAATTTTACAAACCATTGGACAAGATTAGATTAACAGTGTTTTATGTATCACAGTTGTTCTTTGTGCTATTAGCCATCATTCTATTAGCATTTCAATACCAGTGGATAGCAGTAGCGAGTATAATTGTTTTTCGCTATCTGTTTTCATGGATTACTTTAGGTTTTGCCTCGGGAAAATTAAAAGAAAAAGATGTTATGTTTTGGTTTCCAATAATTGAAATAGTAGTTATCTTCACTCAATTCAATATCTTTATCACTAATATTTTCTCAAAACCAGTCCATTGGAAATAAATTCTCAAATAGAAAACGCTAAAAATGGAGACCAAACTGCCTTTACTTTTCTATTGAATTTTTATTGGAATGATGTTTATGGTTTTATGCTCAAACGCACTGAGAATGAAACCACTGCCGAAGATATTACCATTGAAACCTTTTCGAAAGCTTTTGACAAAATAGCTAGTTATAACCCTGAATTTCAGTTCAACACTTGGTTAATTGCTATTGCCAAAAATGTTCATATTGATTTATTACGAAAAAATAAATCCAGCTTATTTATTGAAATCAGCGATGACGAGAACCGGCAAGCCTACAACATTGCTGACACAAGTCCATCGGCAGAAGATGAATTAATCATAGAACAAAATCTTTCTAGATTACTACAATTTATCAAAGTACTCAAACCACATTACCAAGAAGTGATACAGTTACGCTATTTTCAAGAATTGAGTTATCAAGAAATAGCCAATAAAATTAACGAACCTTTGAGTAATGTTAAAATAAAATTACTTCGCGCTAAAAAATTATTGGCAGAGATTATTCAGGAAAATCGTTGATTTATTTAAAATAAGCTACACTAAAATTCCCAATTTATTCATAATAAAATCATCTAACTTCTCGTTATAGAACAAAACAGCTTTTTTATGATTTGAAAATACTTAACCCATAAACTATATGAATTATGTCAAAATTAAGTATTTACGAAACCGGCTGGATTAATCTAGTATTCGAAAACAGAAACAAAGAGTATGGAGCGTATCAATTGCGCCAAGATTATGTAAAATCTTCTTTAACTGCTCTATTTATTGGTGTTTTACTAGTGACTTCATTAGGATTACTCTTAAAATTTACTTTGTCATCTCAAAACCTAACAAAACCTGAGATTGCAATCCCGCCAACTATTGATAATGTACTAACAGTTACAAGAGTATATATTACTGAAAGAAAAAAAAATATCTTACCAGAAGTAAAAAGTCAAACTACTGAAGTGCCAATTACAAAAGACAACTTAATAAATCCAAAAATTGTTCATTCTACAGAACCTTTGCCTGAAATCACAACCAACAAGGAGCTTACTAATCAATCTACAACTGCATCAGATGCTCAAGGAACAACAGCAATAAATCCTTACTCAGGCTCAAGTGGTGGAGAGTTTAATAAACCATCAGACTTTGGAAATACTGTTGTTAAAGCCACTGCCTTAGATAAACTGCCTGAATTTCCCGGTGGTATTTCAAAATTCTACTCCTATGTAGGCACTAATTTTGAAAAACCAGAAATAGAAAACTCAGAATCTATTCGAGTAATAGTAAATTTCATTATTGAAAAAGATGGTAGCATGACAGATATTCAAGTAAGAAATAATCCAGGTTATGGATTAGCGAAAGAGGCCATTCGAGTTTTGAAATCGTTAAAAACCAAATGGACTCCTGGTATTATAAATTCAAAAGCAGTTAGAACAGCTTATAGCTTGCCTATTTCGATTCAATTAGATTAATTTAACTGCTTTACATTTCATTATAGCAGCGCTTTTGCGCTGCTATTTTTATATTATCAATATGTAAATTAATTACACTATAAACTTAACATTTAAACAAAATAAGTATAAATCTAAAAACAAAAAAACATGAAAAACATCAAATCATTATCAAAAAAAATCGGTAGTTCTATAAAGAACAAGTCTTTGTATTTAGGTGTTTTGATTAGCACAATATTAATTACATCAAATTGCTATTCGAAAAATAAATTTACAAATCACAAAACCGCCTTAAAGTCAATTGAAATAAACAATTTAGATACCATCAAAAAAAGAAAAACTATTAGTTTAAAACAACAAAACAATAACGAAAGGTTAATTGTTAAACTAAACGAATTAGAGAAACTAGCCGAATTTCCTGGAGGAATGGAAAAATTCTATAAAAAAGTAAGCGAAAATTTAGACGCTTC
>NZ_JBJXDQ010000154.1:0-3245 GCF_046155325.1 Flavobacterium sp. | reverse complement strand
GACTAACAATTAGGAACATACTAATGAAAGTTTTTAAATTTGCAGCTATGAACGAACAAAGTAAAGAAAATAATTTAATCGAAGGAGAAGATTTTTATTTTACCCCTGAAGGCTATAAATGTTTTACGGAAAAGTACCATTTAAAAAAAGGCTATTGTTGTAAAAATGGCTGTCGTCATTGTCCGTATGGATTTGATAAGAGAACCGGGGAGATTAAGAAATAAATTTTAGCTAATCCGATTTATTTTTAATAGAAAATTGCATCGAGAATCAGATAAATTTCTTTATTTTTTTTACGAAAAAAATATAATTGATGGAATTAATAATTAAACTCAAAGGTTTAATGTTATAAAATCAATAAAATTTAAAAAATAATTTTGGGAAATTGCTTTTGAATCAAAGCCTTTTTTTCTTCAAGTTTTGACAAAAATTGCTGATGACTTTCGGAGTTTGGATTAAAAGGTCGGTGCGCTAATCCTTTTTGAATCGTTTCGACTTCTTTCATAACCGAATGACTTTCATAGGAAATAGTAGTCTCTGAAAATCGCTCCCAAATATAATCTATCGCCACTTGACTCGGATGCAACATATCTTCGGCATAAAAACGATAATCGCGCAATTCGTCCATAATGATTTCGTAGGAAGGGAAGTAGGTTGCGGATGACAGATTATAGATTGCAGATGGCAAAGCAGTAATAAGATGCGCTTTACTTCGTTGATTTTCTACAAAACCGTCTTTGAGGTGGCGAACAGGAGAAATGGTGAAAATAAAACTGCAGTTCGGATTCACTTTTTGAATTAAATCTATCGTGTTTTGAATCGATTTTTTGAGAATTTCTAAAGATAAAATTTCTTTTTCAAATGCTGCCTGTGGCACTTTATGACAATTTGCTACTACTTCGTTGGTCGATTTCAACTTGTAAATCCAGGATGTTCCGTAAGTAATAATAAGGTGTGTGGATTGTGTTATTTGGTTATTTGTTGATTCGAGAATAGCATTTAAATTTTCAAGAAATTGGTCTTTGTTTTCATGACTCAAATCCGAATGAACTTCGTAACAATGCCAACGCTCGTTGTGAAAAAAAAGGTCTTTTTCGGTAAATTCAATTTCATTTACAATTCTTTCTATTAACCTTTCAATAGAAACGGGATTAAAAATAATACCAAAGGGATTCACCGTATTTTCGAACTTGAAATACTCTAATTTATCTCCCATATTTTCTGCAAAACAAGAACCTAACAATAGTAATTTAGAACTATAATCAATGGGTTGAGTCGATTTTAGAATCGAAATTTTGGTAGTAAAGTTCATTCGAAATGGGTTTAATATTCAAAAATACAAAATAGCAATCAAATAACATTGTTAACTAGAAATTGCTTAATTATTCCTTATTTTTGCCATTTTAAAATTTATAAAATGAACCTATTATATTCCTATTTAAAACAACACAAAACATTATTGTTTTTCGCCTTAATAATGGCAGCAATCAACATCTGTTTCAGTTTGAGCGATTCGATTATTACAGGTAAATTGATGCAGGATTGTGGTGTGGGTATTGCTAAATACAAAGGAAACGAACTCGGTTTTATTAAATCTGTTGGTTTTTGGTTGATGCTTTCGTTGGGAGTTTCAATGATTTCGCGTTTAACCAAAAACTTTCAGGATTATTTTACTAATATTGTCATTCAAAGGACTGGTGCGGAGATGTATACTGACGGAATTAAAAAATCACTGGATTTGCCTTATGAAGAATTTGAAGACCAACGCAGTGGCGAAACTTTGAGCAGATTGCAAAAAGTTAGAACCGATTCCGAGAAGTTGATTACGTTGTCTATTTCCTTAATTTTTCAAACCATTGTAGGTTTTGTTTTTGTTATCATTTACATTTCTAGAATTGATTATCGTATCTCTTTTATCTTTTTAATTTCGGCTCCAATCATAGCTGTTTTAAGTTCTTTTTTAGGAAAGAAGATAAAAATTATATCCCGCAGAATAGTTTCTCAAACTAATTCTCTAGCAGGCTCTACAACCGAAAGTTTGCGAAACATAGAATTAGTTAAAAGTTTGGGTTTAACGCAACAAGAAGAGCAAAGGTTGAACTCCAATACTCAAAAAATATTAGGTCTTGAATTACAAAAAATCAGATTCATTCGCAGTTTAAGTTTTATTCAAGGAACAACCGTTCATCTAATGAGAACTTGTGTGGTTTTTACTTTGTATTATTTTTTATTTGGCGATAAAATTTTAGTTGGGGATTTATTGACGATGGTTTTCTTTACTTTCTTTATTTTTAATCCACTACAAGAATTAAGTTCGTTTATAATTGTTCGAAACGAAACCAAAGTATCTCTAGAAAACTTCCAAAATTTGTTGAATACCCAATCAGAGTACCGACCTGAAAATCCAAAATCAATAGCTAAAATTGAATCACTACAATTTTTGAATGTGAGTTTTAAACACAAAACTGCTCATTTTCCGGCTGTTGAGAATATCAATTTCACTATCAAAAAAGGCGAAACCGTTGCTTTTGTTGGCCCTTCTGGCGCGGGTAAAACCACTCTAGTAAAATTGTTAGTGGGATTGTATCCGCCAGCACAAGGTAAAGTTTTGTATAATGGGATAAAATCTACCGCTATTGATTTATTAGAGTTGCGTCAACAATTAGGATTTGTTACCCAAGACGCCCAATTATTTTCGGGAACGATTCGCGAGAATTTATTGTTCGTAAAACCCGAAGCAACCGATGAAGAATTGCATGATGTTTTAAAAAGAGCCAGTTGTAAAACCTTATTGCAACGCGCGCAAGATGGATTAAATTCGACCATTGGCGAAGGCGGAATAAAAGTGTCAGGAGGCGAAAAACAGCGATTGTCTATCGCACGTGCTATTTTAAGAAACCCCAATTTATTAATTTTTGACGAAGCTACTTCGGCATTGGATTCGATTACCGAAGAAGAAATTAATTCTACTATTAGAACTATTTCAGACTCCAATAGGATTACGGTTTTGATTGCGCACCGACTTTCAACGATTATGCATGCCGATACAATTTTTGTATTGGAACAAGGAAAAATTATTGAGCAAGGTAAACATGAGGAATTACTTCTGGAAAAAGGCTTGTATTATGCGATGTGGAGACAACAAATAGGGGAGAGAAAGTAAGATAAATCGATAATTTTTAATACTTATTATAATTTTGAGTTAAAATTTAATTATTTCAAATTGAATTATATTAAAATTTATA
>NZ_JBJXDQ010000153.1:0-48732 GCF_046155325.1 Flavobacterium sp. | reverse complement strand
TTACACTAGGAACAGGCAACTGATTAGTCGCATAACTACAAAATCCAGGATCATTGTTTACAGTTAAATCTGGAAATGCAGAAGCAAAAACAGGAGCTTGATCATCTGTAACCGTTACGGTCTGTGTAGTAGGAATAGCAGAATTTCCATTATCATCGGATACATTCCATGTAATAGTAGTTATTCCTACTGGATATGCAGCGCTTAAATCCAATGCATCACTTCTTACTCCCATTGGAGAAATAGGACTTGTACAATTATCAGTAGCCGTAGCTGAAACAGTTACCAATGCACCACATTGACCTGGATCATTAGATACTTCCTCATCACCTGAAGGAGTTATTGTTGGTTTTGTTACATCTTTCAAAGTAATTGTAAAAGTTGATGTAGCTGTATTTCCATTACCATCATCAGCTGTTAAAGTAATAATTTGCGTAGTATTATGACCCGACAAAGTCCCTGAAGCAGGTGATTGTGTTACAGTAACAGCTCCACAATTATCAAAAGTAGTAACTAAACCTGTATAATCAGGAATAGTAAAATCACAATTAGTTGAATTGATATCTACATCAAAATCTGAGACAGTAGTAATAGTTGGATCAGTTACATCTTTTAAAGTAATTGTAAAAGTTGATGTAGCTGTATTTCCATTAGTATCATCTACAGTTAGCGTAATAAGTTGTGTTGTATTATGACCCGAAACTATAGAACCTGCAGCTGGCGATTGTGTTATAGTTGGAGTACCGCAATTATCAGTAGCAGAAGCTAACACTACATAATCAGGAATCGAAAATTCACAATCAGCATCAAGATTCACATTTGCATCAGCAGGCGTAGATGTAAATACTGGATCTGTTACATCTTTCAAAGTAATTGTAAAAGTTGATGTAGCTGTATTTCCATTACCATCATCAGCTGTCAATGTAATAAGTTGAGTAGTATTATGATTTGACAATACAGTACCTAATAGAGGTGATTGTGTTATAGTTGAAGTCCCGCAATTATCAGTAGCAGAAGATAACACTACATAATCTGGGATTGTAAAAGTACAATCTAAAGAATTAACATTTACATTACTATCAGTAGGTGATGAAGTAAATACTGGATTTGTTACATCTTTTAAAGTAACATCAAAACTAGTTGAAACATCATTTCCATAATCATCAGTAGCAGTTATAGTTATTGTAACTACATCATTGTTCGCTACTGACAACTCTGAACCAGCTGCAGGGGATTGCGTTATAACAACACCTCCACAATCATCTGTAGCAGAAACTAAAGATCTATAATCTGGAATAGTAAATTTACAACCAGCACCTGAACTAATATTTTTTATTATGTTAGGCAAAGGTAACGTTGTACTAATAACTGGATCAGTACTATCATTAAAATTTATAGTAAATACTGCATTAGTTGATAGATTTGGAGTCGGCGCACCCACATCGGATAATTGTATTGTTACCGTTACAATCCCCGGAACAATTGGACCCACAGGTGTTACATCAATAGATCGCAAAATACCTGTAGGATCTTGTGTAAAATTAAAAGTAACATTTTGACCACCAACAGCAGAAGCTGTAGTTACTAAATTAGCCGCAGGTGTATTAGCATCCGTAACCTGAAATTGTGTATTCGCAGCTACATATCCAGGACAAATTAACCTATTAGATGGAGGTACCTGGAAAACCGGTGCGGTATTCTGACCGTTCACCGTATTAAATAATACGGATAAAATACCCATAAAAAATAATAATTTTAATTTCATAATTATAGTTTTTAAATTTTGAACAAAATAACAATAAATATTTATAATAAACAATCTAAAATACATTAGAAATCGATGAAATACACAAAATTAATATAGCACATAAGAAAAAGTGTGTCAGAATAATTAAATAAAATTATTTAAGTGTCTTGAAATCAATTATTTACGATTGAATTCATTTTAATTTTTTTTGTGTAAGTTTTTTCTTAATTAAAATTAAACACAAAACTAAAATTGTATTAAAAGTTTACAATAAAAATAAAAAATAATTAAATTTATAAATCAAACAATTAAAATTAAAATATCTTAAAAAAGAAACAAAAAAAATGATTAACAATAGTGCAATACTATTACCTACTAAATTTATACCTTAATATATAGGAATAAATTAAGAAGGAATAAAATAACCCGTTGGGTGTGATTAATAAAAAATTTAACCACACTTCGGCAAAGCTCAGTACAGGCTAGAGTCATAGAAAAAAAAGTTAGCTAGCCCAATTTTTGGATTAAGAAAGCTATTTTTTTATTAAATATAGTGAAACGCCTTTGCAAAATCAATTAAAACTATGATGCTATGTGTTATATAAATATCAAATTTAAATTACACCCAACATGTTCTTATACTATATCTAATTAAAAACAGACAAAAAACAAAAGTAGTAACAGACTATTGTTGAATATTTTTATATTTGCCTATGATTGATTAGTCAAATCAATCAAGTGAAGCAACCTTAATAATAATGACCTATTTTTCTTCAAATTTTAAACTCGGTATTCTAGGAGGCGGGCAACTCGGCAAAATGCTATTGTTTGAAACTCGCAAATTTGATATTCAAACCTATGTATTAGACCCGAGCAACGAAGCTCCAAGTAAAATCGCTTGCAATAAATTCTTTCAAGGTGATTTAATGAATTTTGAGACTGTCTATAATTTTGGGAAACAAGTCGATATTTTAACTTTCGAAATAGAATTGGTTAATATTGATGCTTTAACACAATTAGAATCGGAAGGAGTAAAAGTATACCCCTCTCCAAAAACTTTAAAACTAATTCAGAATAAAGGTATCCAGAAAGAATTTTATATAAATAATAGTATTCCAACTTCAAAATTCGAAAGATATTCAGATTTGCAAAATCTGCAATCTGCAATCTGCAATCTGCAATCTGCAATCCAATTGCCTTTTGTATGGAAATGTACTGAGTTTGGTTATGACGGCAATGGCGTAAAAGTAGTTAGAACCGTTGACAACTTAATTAATTTACCCAATGTAGAATGTATTGCTGAAGAAATGGTTGAATTCAAAAATGAATTATCAGTAATTGTAGTTCGCAATGTTTCAGGCGAAGTAAAAACCTATCCTGTGGTAGAAATGGAATTTCATCCCGAAGCAAACCAGGTAGAATATGTAATTTGCCCAGCAAGAATTGATGACAAAGTAGCTCAAAAAGCGACACAAATAGCCTTAGAAGTTTCAAAAGCCTTTGATCATGTTGGATTGTTAGCCGTTGAAATGTTTCAAACACATACTGATGAAATTTTAGTTAACGAAGTAGCTCCGAGACCTCACAATTCTGGTCATCACACCATCGAGGCAAGTTATACCTCGCAATTTGAAAATCATCTGCGTGCTATTTTAGATTTGCCTTTAGGAAATTGCGAAAGTAAAGTGGCTGGAATTATGGTTAATTTAGTGGGTTCCGAAGGGTATTCAGGAAATGTAGTTTACGAAAACATAGAAAAAATAATGGCTATTGATGGTGTAACTCCTCATATTTATGGCAAAAAACAAACTCGCCCATTCCGCAAAATGGGACATGTCACTATTGTCAACCAAGATATGGTAACAGCCCGGAAAATAGCCGAAGAAGTTAAGAATAGTATTAAAGTAATTTCTAAATAATTAAAAAATTTAAAGATTGAAAAATTTAAAGATTACAACACTAATTTTTAAATCTTTCAATCATTTAATCTTTAAATAAAAAACAATGAGTAAAGTAGCCATAATAATGGGAAGTATATCGGATATGCCTGTCATGCAAGAGGCCATCGACATCTTAAAAGGATTTGATATAGAAACCGAAGTCGATATCGTTTCAGCACACAGAACGCCCGAAAAATTATTTGATTTCAGTAAAAACGCACACACTCGTGGAATTTCGGTAATTATCGCTGGCGCTGGTGGAGCTGCACATTTACCGGGAATGGTTGCCTCGATGTCTCCCCTACCTGTAATTGGTGTTCCTGTAAAATCAAGCAATTCTATTGATGGTTGGGATAGCGTTTTGTCTATTTTGCAAATGCCAGGGGGTGTTCCTGTAGCCACCGTTGCCTTAAACGGAGCGAAAAATGCGGGGATTCTTGCCGCACAAATTATCGGAACATCCGACAAATGCGTTTTGGATAAAATTATAGCCTACAAAGAAGGACTCAAAGAAACTGTAAACAAATCATCCGAAAATTTAAAAAAATAAAATCACAGAATCTTAATGGTTCAAAATAAAAATAGTGCTATTATTATGAAAGTTTTAATTGAAAAATTTCAAACCAAACACAATACTGCTCCCTTTTCGCAAATCAAACTTGACGATTATAAACCTGCTTTTCTAGAAAACATTGCTGCTGCAAAAGCCGAAATTGATAGTATCATAAACAATCCCGAAAAACCCACTTTCGAAAACACTATCGAAGCATTAGATTTTTCAGGAGATGCGTTAGATAGATTATCTTCTATATTTTTTAATTTGAATTCAGCAGAAACGAGTGACGAAATGCAAAAAATCGCCCAAGAAGTATCACCATTGCTGACTGAATTTAGTAATGACATCACTTTAAACGAAGATTTGTTCCAAAGAATCAAAACTATTTACGAGCAAAAAGAGGGTTTAAAGCTGAACACTGAACAAACTACTTTATTAGAAAAAAAATTCAAAGGTTTTGCCCGAAATGGGGCGCTACTTAAGGGAGAAGACAAGCTAAAATTACGTGAAATCGATACTGAATTAGCCAAACTAAAGCTTACTTATGGTGAAAATGTATTGGCCGAAACCAATAATTTTCAACTACATATTACTAACGAAAATGACCTAAAAGGACTTCCCGAAGGAACCATTGAAGCCGCTCAATCATTGGCTAAAAGTAAAGAATTAGAAGGCTGGTTATTTACTTTGGATTACCCAAGTTATATTCCGTTTGTGACCTATGCCGACAATAGAAAATTGCGAAAAAAAATGGCTATTGCAGCTGGGAAAAAAGGGTTTCAAAATAATGAATTTGACAATCAAAAAATAACTTTAAAAATTGCTAAATTACGTAATAAAAGAGCCAATTTATTAGGTTACACAACTCATTCAGACTTTGTTTTGGAAGAAAGAATGGCACAAAATCCCCAAAAAGTAAAAACTTTTTTGAATGATTTATTGGCTAAAGCAAAACCTGCCGCTGAGAAAGAATTTGCAGAACTGACAGCTTTTGCAAAAGAATTAGACGGAATAGACCAATTAGAGAAATGGGATGGTGCTTATTACTCCGAAAAGTTGAAGCAAAAACTCTTCAATTTAGATGATGAATTGCTAAAACCTTATTTTCAACTAGAAAACGTTTTAAATGGTGCTTTTACTATTGCTGGAAAACTTTTTGGATTAAAATTTACCGAAATTTTTGATATCGATAAATACCACCCCGATGTTACAACCTATGAAGTAATAGACGAATTTGGTGAATTTGTAGCGGTATTTTATGCCGATTTTTTTCCAAGAAAAGGAAAACGAAATGGAGCCTGGATGACCAGTTTCAAATCGCAATCTATCAAAGATGGCATAAACGAAAGACCTCATATTTCTAATGTTTGCAATTTTACACCCCCTACTGAAAGCAAACCTTCGCTACTCACTTTCAACGAAGTAACCACTTTGTTTCATGAATTTGGACACGGATTACACGGGATGTTAGCCAACACAACTTACCCTAGTTTATCGGGTACCTCAGTCTATTGGGATTTTGTAGAATTGCCAAGTCAAATAATGGAAAATTGGTGTTATGAACCCGAAGCTTTGGCACTTTTTGCCAAACATTATCAAACAGGTGAAATTATCCCGCAAGACTATGTCGAAAAAATCAAAGAAAGTGCTAGTTTTCAGGAAGGCATGGCTACCTTACGTCAAATTAGTTTTGGCCTTTTAGACATGGCTTTTCACAGTCAAAATCCAACTGAAATTACCAATATAAAAGCTTTCGAAAAATCCGCTTTTGCAGGCACCACTTTATACCCTGATGTTGCCGAAAATTGCATGTCGGTTTCTTTCTCTCATATTTTTCAAGGTGGCTATTCCTCAGGATATTACAGCTACAAATGGGCCGAAGTTCTCGATGCCGATGCCTTTGCTTATTTTCAAGAAAATGGAATTTTTAATAAAGAAATTGCCACTAAATTTAAAGACAATATCCTATCCAAAGGCGGCACCGAATTACCAATGGATTTATACAAAAAATTTAGAGGTCAAGAGCCAAAAGCAGATGCTTTGTTGAAAAGGGCTGGACTTTTATAAAATTTTAAAACAATAAACCATTAATAAATTGAAGAGGATTAAGATTTTGAGCTTAATTCTCTTAAAGGTTTTTTCAATGATATTATGCCTTTTTAGAGAACGTATTCACTGATTTTGTATGTTTTTCAGTGAATACATTCACTAAATATGATATTTTTGAAAGTAAATAGTAATTAGCCACCATAAAATCGGGACACTCTCCACCCAAAAAGAAGTGTAATATTTAGAACGTTTTTCATTGGCGAAAGCCAAAAAAAGAACAATGGCAATGGCAATACCAATTTCAAAAATCAATGGTAGTAATTGAAAGTTATCATTGTAATTGCTGTTTAAAAACGCTAATCCGCAAAAAATTGTCAATAAAATATATCCCAGATTTTTAGTTCGCTTCACTCCTATTTGCTGCGGAACAGTTTGCAAACGAGGATCGTCATTGGATAAATCAATAATTTCAAAAATCAAAACAAGTACAAAAATTAGAATAAACCTTTGAATTCCATAATAATAAACATGTAAATCAAGTGGGAAATTAGCATTCAAAAGAGGTAAAAAAACCGTCACTCCTAACCAACATAAAGCCACAATATAAATCTTAACACCCGCCCAATTTCTAGCATTTTTTTTGTTTGGAAAAAACGGAAGTGTATATAATAAAGTCAGAAATAGTATTAAAATCGAAACAAATTGAGTCATTCGTTCTAATTGAAAAAAACAAAAACCAACAGCAATAAATGAGGCAACACTCAAAATTAAAATTGCTTTAAGCTCCTTTCGCATTTGTGCTTTTTTGATTCTAGCCAAAACATCATATTTCACGAAATTATAACCTACAATAGTGCCAAAAAAGGCAAAAAAAGAAACAGCCTTACTTTCTGAAATATGGAAACTTAAAAAGGTAATTTGAACGAACGAAAAACAAGAAAAAGCCACGTGAATACTCGCGTCAATATAAAAATCTATTATTTTTTTTAAAATTTTCATTTTACAAAAATAACCAACACTGTTAACAACTAACGATTTTAGTTGAAAGATTCATTAAAATGAACAGTTTGAACAACTATTTTTTATGATTATAATCCATAAATTTGCACTTTTAAAAAATTACTTCTTTTTTACCGATACATGAGAACAGATGCTTTTGCTTTAAGACATATTGGACCTAGAGAAAACGAAATTCAACATATGTTGAAAACCGTTGGTGTTGAATCTATCGATCAGTTGCTTTATGAAACTTTTCCTGATAACATTCGGCTAAAAGAACCTTTAGTTTTAGATCCTCCCATGACAGAATATGAGTATCTTAATCATATTTCGCAATTAGGATCAAAGAACAAAATGTTTCAATCCTACATAGGTTTGGGATACAACCAAGCTATTGTTCCGGCGGTAATTCAAAGAAATATTCTCGAAAATCCGGGATGGTATACCGCTTATACACCCTATCAAGCTGAAATTGCTCAAGGTCGTTTAGAAGCCATTTTAAATTTCCAAACTATGGTTATCGAATTAACCGGAATGGAAATTGCCAATGCTTCACTTCTTGACGAAGGTACGGCTGCCGCAGAAGCGATGGCTTTATTATTTGATGTTCGTTCCCGTGATCAAAAAAAGAATAATGTTTGTAAATTTTTCGTTTCAGAGGAAATTTTACCTCAAACGGTATCGGTTTTACAAACTCGTTCTACTCCCATTGGTGTGGAATTAGTAGTTGGAAATCATGAAAATTTTGATTTTTCAACTGAATTTTTCGGAGCCATACTCCAGTATCCTGGTAAATTTGGGCAAGTTTTTGACTATAGCAATTTTATAGCAAAAGCAACTGCAAATGAAATAAAAGTTGCCGTAGCTGCTGATATTTTGAGTCTTGCACTACTTAAACCTCCCGGAGAAATGGGAGCTGCAGTAGTCGTTGGAACAACACAACGCTTTGGAATTCCATTAGGCTATGGCGGGCCTCATGCCGCTTATTTTGCGTCCAAAGATGAGTATAAACGAAGCATGCCTGGAAGAATTATTGGGGTAACAGTAGATACTGATGGTAATCGAGCTTTGCGCATGGCTTTACAAACTCGTGAACAACATATCAAACGGGATAAAGCAACATCAAATATTTGTACTGCTCAAGTATTGTTGTCGGTTATGGCTGGTATGTATGCCGTATATCATGGACCAAAAGGCTTACAATATATTGCAAATAAAGTGCATGCTTTGGCTGCTACACTTGCGAATGAATTAGAAAAATTGGGGATTCAACAAATTAACACTGCTTTTTTTGACACTATTATTGTCAAAACAGACGCCAAAAAAATTCGCTTAATTGCCGAAGAAAGCCAAATCAATTTCTACTATATTGACGAAAATACAGTTTCTATTTCATTGAATGAAACTAACAATATTGCTGATATAAATAAAATTCTATCTGTTTTTGCAAATGCAAACAACAAACAGGCAAACTCAATTAAAAAACTGACTGAAACTAACCATTTTCCAGTTAATTTAGAAAGAAAATCCAGCTTTTTAAAACACGAAGTGTTTAATAAATTCCATTCAGAAACTGCTTTGATGCGTTACATCAAGATACTGGAACGAAAAGACTTAGCTTTAAATCATTCTATGATTGCGTTGGGTTCTTGTACCATGAAATTGAATGCAGCAGCCGAAATGTTACCATTAAGCAACCCACTTTGGAACAATATTCATCCGTTTGCGCCATTAGATCAAGCTCAAGGATATCAGGAAATGTTATCTAAACTTGAACAACAATTAAATGTAATTACAGGTTTTGCAGGGACTACGTTACAGCCCAATTCTGGTGCGCAAGGAGAATATGCAGGACTTATGGTTATTCGGGCTTATCATCAATCAAGCGGGGATCATCACCGAAACATTGCTTTAATACCATCTTCGGCACATGGAACGAATCCTGCATCGGCAGCCATGGCGGGAATGCAAGTCGTGGTAACCAAAACATTAGAAAACGGAAATATTGATGTTGAAGATTTAAGAGAAAAAGCAA
The DNA here is from genome assembly GCF_046155325.1 of Flavobacterium sp. Lineage (GTDB taxonomy): Bacteria > Bacteroidota > Bacteroidia > Flavobacteriales > Flavobacteriaceae > Flavobacterium. The sequence continues at coordinate 39,406 of NZ_JBJXDQ010000153.1, read as the reverse complement.
TTTTACACGCAGCAAATTTATCTTGTTTGATGGTAACTTATCCATCCACTCATGGTGTTTTTGAGAGTACCATCATAGAAATCACACAAATCATTCACGATAACGGAGGTCAGGTTTATATGGATGGCGCCAACATGAACGCTCAAGTAGGATTAACCAATCCAGCTACCATTGGCGCAGATGTTTGTCATTTAAACTTACATAAAACATTCGCTATCCCTCACGGCGGCGGAGGGCCAGGTGTTGGTCCTATTTGTGTTGCGCCACAATTAGTGCCTTTTTTACCAACAAATCCCGTTATTCCAACAGGAGGTGAACAGTCCATAACAGCAATTTCGGCTGCTCCTTGGGGTTCGGCTTTGGCATGCTTAATATCGTATGGTTACATTTCGATGTTAGGAGCTGAAGGTGTTACCGAAGCAACAAAAATTGCGATTTTAAATGCCAATTACATCAAGGAAAAGCTAAATGGTCATTATGACACTTTGTATTCTGGCGAAATGGGTCGAGCCGCTCACGAAATGATTTTAGAATGTCGCCCATTCAAGGAACGCGGCATCGAAGTTACTGATATTGCCAAACGATTGATGGATTATGGTTTTCATGCGCCAACGGTTTCATTCCCTGTGGCAGGAACCTTGATGATTGAGCCTACCGAAAGTGAAAATCTAGAAGAATTAGACCGTTTTTGTGATGCTATGATTTCGATTCGAAAAGAAATTGAGGCTGCAACACTTGAAGATAAAAATAATATCTTGAAGAATGCTCCACACACTTTAGCGATGCTCACTGCCGATATTTGGAATTTTCCATACACCAGAGAACAAGCTGCTTTCCCACTAGACTATATAGCGGAAAACAAATTTTGGCCAAGTGTTCGTAGAGCCGATGACGCTTTTGGAGACCGTAATTTAGTGTGTACTTGTGCACCAATTGAGGCGTATATGGAAAGTTAATTGTGAAATACATATTCCAAATTTAACCAGTTGCTCTTCGGTAAAACCTTTATAAGACAATGGTAACTAATTTAAAATGAACGACATTCAAAACCAAGACGATTTATACCTATTAGTAGACGAATTTTACAAAAACTTTTAACCGACAATTCTATTAGCTATATTTTTACAGATGTCGTTAATATAAAAATTGAAGAACACTTACAAATTCTTGTAGCTTTTTGGTCCCAAACCATACTCGGAACTGGAGGTTACACTAATAACTTAACCGATATTCATTTGAATATTAATAAAGTAGAGCCTCTAAATCCTGAATTGTTCAAAATTTGGCTCCATCATTTTTTTACTACTGTTGACGAAAATTTTGTTGGAAAAAATGCTGAAAAAATAAAAACACAAGCTTTGAGCATTGCAACAATTATGCAAATTAAAATAGCTCAAAAACCTTTTTAAAAACAAAAAAGTATCCGAAAATTGATATTTTTTTAAATTGTATGCATGCCTATTAAATTTTATTGCTACATTTATTTTTCAAGTATAAAATAATCTAGCTCTTCAATAGAAAACGAATGAAAATAAAAATATCAGGTGTAGGAAGTTATATTCCAGAACTATCTGTTGACAATACAGACTTTAGTAAACATGTTTTTTTGAATGACAATGGAACACCTTTTGGTCATACAAATGAGGTTGTAATAGGTAAATTTAAGACTATAACTGGAATTGAAAAAAGGCGTTATGCCGATCCAGACCAAAACACTTCTGATTTAGCCTTTTTAGCCTCTCAAAAAGCAATCGAAAACGCAGGTATTGACCCAGAAACCATCGATTATATCATTTTTGCACATAATTTTGGTGATGTGAAATATGGGACAATCCAATCGGATATAATTCCGAGTTTAGCTTCTAGGGTGAAACACAAATTGCAAATAAAAAATCCAAAATGTGTGGCATACGACATCCTTTTTGGTTGCCCTGGATGGATCGAGGGGATGTTACAAGCCAATGCATTTATCAAATCAGGAATGGCAAATCGATGCTTGGTTATAGGAGCCGAAACCCTTTCGAGAGTTACAGACCCGCATGATAGAGATTCTATGATTTATTCAGACGGAGCGGGTGCAACAATTGTAGAAATGTCAGATGATGAGAGCGGATTATTATCTTATGAAAGTGCCACTTTTACTGTTGACGAAGTTGGGTATTTGTTTTATGGAAAATCATACAATCAAGACTTAGATCCTAACACTAAATACATCAAAATGTTTGGTCGTAAAATTTATGAATTTGCACTAATCGAAGTGCCTGCAGCCATGAAAAGTTGTTTAGACAAAAGCGGGTATGGGATAGATGATGTGAAAAAAATTCTTATTCACCAAGCTAATGAAAAAATGGATGAGGCCATTATTAATCGTTTTTATAAGTTGTATGAAAAACCAGTTCCTAAAGATATCATGCCCATGAGTATTCACGAGTTAGGAAATAGTAGCGTTGCAACTGTACCTACCCTTTTGGATTTATTAATTCAAGGAAAAATAGAAAATCAAGAATTACATAAAGGAGATGTTATTATATTTGCATCTGTAGGTGCAGGTATGAATATTAATGCTTTCGTCTACAAATATTAAAAAATTAAAAGCTTAAAGCTTAAGGTTTAAAGTTATCATAAATGAGAATTTTGAACCTTAATTTTTAAAATCAAATAAACTAAAGAACGAGAGATTGCCTCGTTCCTCTCAATGACAATGTACGAAAAAACGTTTCCCAATAAAAGGTTTAGATACACCTTATATTTTTTAAAAAAACACATTTCTACCTCTGAAATCATCCTTGATTTGGGTGTTCCAAATCCATTTTCTAAGATAATGTTAGAAAATAGCTATCGAGTGGTAAACACCATTGGCGAAGACATCGATGTGGATCAAACTGCCTTAAAAGTAGAAGAATATGATGTGGTTACAGCATTCGAAATTTTTGAACATTTACTAAATCCATACACTGTTTTAAATGAGATTAAATCAAAAAAATTATTGATATCCATCCCGCTACGATTGTGGTTTTCTCCTGCGTATCGCAGTAAAACCGATATGTGGGACAGGCATTACCATGAATTTGAAGATTGGCAATTAGACTGGTTATTAGAAAAAACAGGTTGGAAAATCATCGATAGAGAAAAATTTACCCATCCTGTAAAAAAAATTGGTTTTCGTCCATTGTTGCGATATTTTACGCCTAGATATTATATCGTTTATGCCGAAAGAGTTTGAAGTTTGAAGCAGGAAGTTTGAAGAAGTTAAAAAATAAAATGCGACTTTGCGAGAATATGAATTACTATATAGTCATACCTGCCTATAACGAGGAAGCATTTATTGCTTTGACATTACAATCATTAGTAGAACAAACAGTTTTGCCCAAAAAAGTAGTGGTTGTAAATGATAATTCAACAGATAAAACAGCCAAAATAGTTACAGTTTTTACCAAAGAACACTCCTTTATTTCTTTGGTAAACAAAACCTCTAGTGCGGTTCATTTGCCAGGAAGCAAAGTCATTCAAGCCTTTCATAAAGGATTTGAAACTTTGGACAATAATTACGATATCATCGTAAAACTGGATGCCGACTTGATTTTTCCTTCCAATTATTTCGAAACTATCATTAAACATTTTCAATCGGATTCGAAAGTTGGAATGGTGGGTGGATTTTGTTATATCGAAAAAAATGGTGATTGGATTCTAGAAAACCTGACCGACAAAGATCACATACGAGGCGCACTCAAAGCCTATAGAAAAGAAACTTTTAAACAAATTGGAGGTTTAAAACCCGCTATGGGTTGGGACACAGTAGACGAATTACTAGCGAAATTTTATAATTGGAAAGTGGTTACTGATTCTTCTTTAATCGTAAAGCATTTAAAACCAACAGGAGCAAATTACAACAAAGCAGCACGTTTCAAACAGGGTGAAGCTTTTTACACCCTAGGGTATGGTATTTTGATTACTGCCATTGCTTCGGCAAAATTGGCCATGATGAAAAAGAGACCTTTGCTTTTTATAGATTATTTACAAGGTTTTTGTAAAGCAAAATCAGCACAAAAACCACTGTTAGTTACCGAGGAACAAGCCTCATTCATAAGAAAATATCGCTTTAGGAAGATGAAAGAGAAATTGTTTCAAAAATTTATCCTTTTGTAAATAAAACAACGTCTATAATTTCAACAAAATAGAGTATTTTTGCATACCTATATTTGCAACTGAATACTAAGAACTGTTAACTGAATACTTAAAAAATCATGCTCATTCGCTATTTATCGCAGATAGGAAAATATTTTTTAATGTGGAAAGAAATTTTCAACAAACCTACCAAATGGTCTGTAATGAGAGGTCTTATCTTCAAGGAAATTGATGATTTAATTATTGATTCTCTTGGTATTGTGGCCTTTATTTCATTCTTTGTTGGAGGCGTTGTAGCCATACAAACCGCATTGAACTTAACCAATCCATTAATTCCAAAATATTTGATTGGTTTTGCTACAAGACAATCTGTAATATTAGAATTTGCACCCACTTTTATCTCGGTAATTATGGCCGGAAAAATGGGGTCTTTTATAACATCCAGTATTGGAACAATGAGGGTTACTGAACAAATTGATGCCTTAGAAGTCATGGGTGTTAACTCTCTTAATTATTTAGTATTTCCAAAATTAATTGCCGTCCTTTTATACCCTTTTGTTATTGGAATTAGCATGTTTCTTGGCATATTTGGTGGCTGGTTTGCAGCGGTTTATGGTGGATTTGGAACAAGTGCTGAATTTATAGGTGGTATACAACAAGAATTTATCCCGTTTCATGTCGTTTATGCCTTTATAAAAACTTTTGTTTTTGCCTTGTTACTCGCCACTATACCTTCTTTTCATGGCTATTATATGAAAGGTGGGGCTTTAGAAGTAGGTAAAGCCAGTACAGTATCTTTTGTTTGGACATCGGTTATGATTATTTTGACAAATTATATTTTAACTCAATTACTTTTAACACAATGATAGAAGTAAAAAACTTAGAAAAATCATTTAATGATAACAGTATATTAAAAGGAGTTTCTACTCTTTTTGAAACAGGTAAAACAAATCTAATTATTGGCCAGAGTGGTTCTGGAAAAACAGTGTTGTTAAAAAGTTTGTTGGGAATTCACACACCTGAAGTAGGAACAATTTCGTTTGACGGTAGAATATACTCTGAATTAACAGCAGACGAAAAGAGAGAACTTCGAACCGAAATAGGAATGGTTTTTCAAGGAGGTGCCTTGTTTGACAGCATGACCGTTGCCGAAAACGTAGGTTTTCCGCTTAAAATGTTTACTGAAAATTCTAAATCAGAAATTCAAGACCGAGTAGATTTTGTACTTAAAAGAGTGAATCTAATTGATGCTCACCATAAATTACCTTCGGAAATATCGGGTGGAATGCAAAAACGAGTTGCTATTGCTCGTGCAATAGTCAACAATCCTAAGTATTTGTTTTGTGATGAACCCAATTCAGGATTAGATCCAAATACTGCCACATTGATAGATAATCTTATTCACGAAATTACCGAAGAGTATAATATAACCACCGTAATCAATACCCACGACATGAATTCGGTGATGGAGATTGGAGATAAAATTTTATTCTTAAAAAATGGTGTAAAAGCCTGGGAAGGGACAAAAAAAGAAATTTTTATCGCTGACAACCAAGCTGTTGTCGAATTTGTATACTCTTCTAATTTATTTAAAAAAGTTAGAGAGGCTTATTTGAAGGGATAAAAAAAGTGAATATTAAAATTTCGCTTTTTTTATTTTTATTGTTTTATGAGTTGACTTACTATGCCTTTTATATCTTGTTCTTTCTTTTTAGGATATATTAATAAAACATTGTCTTTATCGACTATAATAAAATCTTCTAGTCCGTCAATTATTACTAATTTATCTTTTGAAGTACAAATTACATTACTACTAGAATTGTTCAATAAAACACTTGCATTGACCACTGCATTTTTATTTTCATCTTTATCCAATTTTTCATATAGAGCACCCCAGGTTCCTAAATCATTCCAATCGAAACTAGCAAGGAGAACATAAACATTCTGAGCATTTTCCATTATCGCATAATCGATCGCAACATTCTCGGCACTGGTATAGTTTTGTTCTATAAACTCTTTTTCAGATGGTGTATTATAACTATCCCAACCTTTCAAAAACAAAGCATTCATTTGAGGTTGAAAATTTTCAAAAGCCTCAACAATAGATGCTATATTCCAAATAAAAATTCCTCCATTCCAAAGAAAATTTCCACTTTTTAGAAATGATTCTGCTGTCTCTTGATTTGGCTTTTCTCTAAACTGACTTACTTTTTTGATTGGATTAGTATCCGTTTTATCATATTCGATATACCCAAAACCAGTATTTGGAAAAGTAGGTTGAATTCCTAGGGTCATCAAGGCGTTTTCATTGGAACAAAAATCAAAACAACGCTCTAAATCATCCGTAAATGCCTTTTCATTGTCAATAATATGATCACTTGGCGCTACAACAACAAAAGCATTTGGATTTTGTTTTTTAATTTTTAACGATGCGTAGAGTATGCAGGGCGCAGTATTTCGCAATACTGGCTCTAATACCACTTGCTCTTGTTTCACCATTGGCAATTGTTCTAAAACCAGATTATTATACTTTTCGTTAGTTAAAATCAGAATATTTTCAACGGGTATCAATTGTGATAATCTAGTAAAGGTTTTCTGAATTAAAGTTTGTCCAGAACCTAACATATCGTGAAATTGCTTAGGAAATTCGGTGGTACTTACTGGCCAAAATCGAGACCCTACTCCACCAGCCATTATAATTGCGTAATAATCTTTGTTCATTTTTTTTTATTTACCATCTTTCAATCGTCAGTGCAAATATATTTATATAAACACAATAAAATAGAAATAAATCACAGAATACCTATTACTTTCTATCAATAACGATTTCGTAAAGTCAAATGGAATTAACCTGGTATAATTTCTACCTCAGCATTAGCATTAAACAAATACAATTTTCCCGTTTTGATTTCTAAACATTCGTAACGTTTAACACGAAGTCCGTTTTTTTGAAAAATTCGTCCGTTTTTAATTCGAAACATACTGCCGCTGGGCACTTCGTGAATGAAATAAATATCTGATTTTCGTTCGTCAAATTGTTTCAAGGCAAAAGCCAAACGGGCATCGGTATCGCTACTAGCAGTGGGGTTTCTAAAATGATTGGCAACCAAGGACAAAACCGAATGTGGGAATATTTCTGGTCGAATAAAAGACAACATCAATTGCTGAAAAGTGAGTTTCCACTCCGTTCCGTGGGGTTTTATACTAGGCCCAAATTTTTCAAAAGCAGCCAGATGAGCTATTTCATGAACTAAGGTGATTAAGAATCGGTATTTGTTTAGATTAGCATTAACGGTAATCTCGTGTTTTCCACTCATCCCCATACGATAATCGCCGTGACGAGTTACCCGTTCATTAACGATTTTAAGATGCACTTGATTGGCTACAATCAATTCAAAAACTGGTTTTACAGAATGTTCTGGCAGGTATTTTGATAGGGTTTCGCTCAATTATCAATTTTCTTGTTAGATTCCAATAAAGATTTGGCGTTTAATTCTGTAACCACTTTTTTGCCTGTTTTTGCTTCGAGTTCTTTCATTGCAACTTTGGCAACATTACCGCCTTGTTTTGCCACTTTTTTATTGTCTTCAAAAGTTTTAGGATTTACTGCTTGTGATATGTCTTTGGTCGATGCTTCGGCTAGCATATTTAATATTAATTCGGTATTTGTCATATTGTCCCGAAGATTTTCTTTTTTTAACCCTTTCAAAACTTTATATTCTTTGGTCGTTTTTCCAGACCAAGATTTTGAAATAATATCTGTTAAAGTTGCAAATTGTTGTCCTTCTTTTAAACCCCTACTTTTCCATTCGTCAGTGAGTTCTTTTCTAATCTCAATACTTTTTAAACGCTGATTTATCCAGTTTTCAGAATATCCCAATTGTAGATATTGCTCTAAAGCTCTATCAATAGTGAGTTCAGGATCTTGCATTTCGTCTAATCTTTCGGATGCAATTTGTGCCAACCAAAGTTTAAATGGTTCTGCTTTTGGAGAAGGAATAGATTGAATTAATCGAAAAAGCTGTTCTGTATCAGCGACATCTGTTTTGTAAAATTTCCCGTCAGATGATTGCATTTTCAGTTGTCCGATTTTTTCGGACAACTCACTTCCTTCTTTTTTTAACTTTGACTTTAAATCGCTCCAATATTTTCTTGGCCTATCGGTTTCGGTCAAAATGGCAATCACATCAATAATAGAAATGAACCATTTTTCCTGCTCGGAATCCCAAACCGTTCTTACTTTTTTATTTTCGAATAATTGTATGGCGTCTTGTTGTTTCATCTTTGTGTGATTTGATTTTTGAAACTTTAATCAAGGATTAGTTGATGAAACCTGCAACACTTTTCCGTTGTAATATTTATTTCCAGTCAACGCAAAATCAAAAATATAATTGGCCATATCCACAGCCGAAATTGGCGCTTCATACCCCGGAAATGCTTCTTCAAGCATCTCGGTTTGAACAGCGCCAAGAGCCAAAACATTAAACGCAATTCCTTTTTCTTTGTATTCTTCGGCTAAGAGTTCCGAAAGGGTAATTACAGCTCCTTTGCTCGAACTGTAAGCAGCCAATCCCGCAAATTTAAGACTTCCCTGTATACCTCCCATCGAACTGATGGTTACTACATGACTTCCTTTTTGTAAATAAGGCAAACAAACCCGAGTTAAATTGGCAACGCCAAAAACATTGACTTTATAAATAGTTGAAAAATCAGTTTGAGTAGTTTCAGCAAAAGGTTTGAATACTAAACTTCCGGCATTGTGAATGATTATATCTACTGTTGCCCAGGATTGTGAAAGGAAATTTTTAACCTTTTTGATTTCAGATTCGTCAGACAAATCGACAGAAAGACAGCTAATATTTTGATGTTCGATAAGTGCCTGAGGCGTTTTTCTGGAAATAGCTAACACATTGTGTCCTGCATTGGCAAACTGCAAGGCTAATTCATAACCTATTCCTCGAGAAGTTCCTGTAATGATGATGTTTTTCATGTACTAAATTTATAGTCGTAAAGATACTAAAACAAAAGAATTGTTTCTTATTTCCAATACTTCTTATAAAATTTAATAGCCTGAAAAATTCCAAGTCCCACAAACACTAACGAAATAATGATTTACAGGAGTTATTGGGCTAAAAATTTAACGTTTGTAGCAAAATAATGAAGCGAAAGAATTAACACCAACATGCCACAAAAGTCCCAAAAACAGTCCCAAAAAAATAAAAATATTTTCTTGATTTGGAAACTTCGATGTAATTTCCATTCAAAAGATAGAGGTTCCAACTGGTCCAAAAAGGAATTTGAATAAAATTCAAGCCACACAATACAATTCCTAAAACAAATGGTGAGTACTGAATTTTGGCAACATAAATTGTCTCTGAGGCTTCACTTAAGTATAAAATATAGGCCAACGTAAAAATGAAAATCACCGAAAATCCTTCAATATATTTGGTTAGCTATTTATTGGATGTTAATTTATTGGCAAAAATTAGGGTGAAATAAATAACAAAAAGCTCAATAGAAATAACACCAAAAAAGTAAAAAATGTTGGCTGAAGCCCTTGTTTATTATAGATATCAAAACCAATCACATTCAAATAGCCCAACGGAATAGAACCGATGAAAATGACAAAAAATCCAACAAATATCTTTTTAAAGTTTGTCAATACTAACCCGTTGGGTGTGATTCAATTAATTTATTTCTCCAAACTCAAATACGCTTTTCCAATATTCGCGATAACATCCGAAGCGACAAAGGATTGATAACCCGTTTCGGGCAAGGCTATATCGACAGTCAATCCGTGGAGGTAAACACCCAGAATTGCGGCATCAATGGGTTCGTAAGATTGCGCCAACAAACTAGTAATCATTCCGGTTAAAACATCGCCAGTTCCAGCTGTTGCCAAAGCGGCGTTTCCGGTGGTGTTTTCATATACTATTTCACCGTCAATTATAAATGTTGGGGCGCCTTTCATCACTATGATGAGTTGATGCAACTTTGAAAAAGCGATCGTTTTTTCGAATTTCTCGGCATCTGAATTCCATTTCCCTATAAGTCGTTCTAGTTCTTTTGGGTGTGGCGTAAGAATGGTTTTATGAGGCAACAACGAAATCCATTGTTTGTTTTGGGACAAAATATTCAGCGCATCAGCATCAATAACTAAAGTCGTTTTGTCATTAGTCAGAAATTCGTGAAATGCATTTTGGGTTTCCAACTCCTGCCCTAGACCGGGTCCAATTCCGATGGCTTTGGGCACGAAATCAAATTCTATTTTCGAAATGTATTTTTCTTGAACATCGGTCAAAACCATCACTTCTGGATTGGCAGTTTGAAGGATTTCGTAACCACATCGCGGCATAAATACGGTGACCAATCCACAACCAGTTTTCAAACACGCTTTCGAGGATAAAACCATCGCTCCAATTTTGCCATAACTGCCACCAATTAACAAAGCGTGACCCTGAATGCCTTTGTGCGTTTGCGCATCAATGGGTTTGTATATTTTTAGGATTGCAGTGCGGTCTATCGGGATTGGATTTTTCATTGCATTTGTTTGTTTAAAGTTACAAATTTTCAATTGAAATGATTGAGATATTATTCAATTCTCCAAGGTGGATTTACCCTATTATCGCCTGCGAAATATAAGATGATTTGGTTATTGTCTGGGTCCTTCAGTCTTGCTTCTCGCCACAACCAAGGCTGATCGGCAGGAAGTGCTTCAAAAACAATTCCTTTTTGTTGCAATTCAGATACTTTATCTTCCAAATTATGGAGTTCAAAATAAACCCAAACGCCTTCTCCTTTTGGCAATTGTGGTACTTGATGCAGGGAAAAAGTTGTATTCCCGTCTTCACATACAAAACGGGCATAATGAGGCAAAGAACAAACGATTAATTTTAATCCCAGTTTTTCATAAAAAACTATGGCTTTTTCTACATCTAGAACAGGAACTGTTATTTGATTTAAATTCATAAATGCATAATTTTTTATGACTTGATTATGGATGTGCTTTTAGCCTGAAAGCTTTACAACTTCGTAATATCATCAATCAAAATTTCTTTTCTGGTGTAAAAAATCAGTTGTTTTTCTTCCATTTCATTGAGCAATTGGGTTGCCGTTTGGCGGGATGTCCCAATGATTTTGGCGATATCGGCTTGGGTTAAGTAGTTTTCGATAGTGACTTTATTTCCGTCTTTCTTGCCTTCTTTTTCTGCCCATTCCTTGATAAAAGTATTCAAACGGGTTTTGGCATCTTTAGACATCAAATTCGAATAATTGTTTTTGATGCGTTTCATTTTTAACCCAACAAACTTGGTGTAGGTCAATGCCAAATTAGGATATTGTAACATTAAATTCTCAAAGTCCGACATCAAGAAACTACAAATTGCCACTTCATCGGTAAGTGCTTTGGCGTATTCGTTTGAATTTCTATCGTTTTCCAATGTCAATTCGCCAAACAAATCGCCTTTTTGAATGATGTCTTTGATGGTTTCGTTGCCGTCTTCATAGACTTCAACAATTTATATATTTCCTTTTTTAAGTAAAAAAAATACGAGGCACATCAGAAGAAGAAAAGTAAATAATATCCCCTTTTTGGCTTTTTTAAACCCTGTGATGATGCACAACTGCTTAACTTGAGACATACTCAATGTCCAAAACAATTTATGATCGCGCAAATACCAATATTTCAGTTCTTCGGACATAATTCAGAATATTTGGGTAAATATACTGATTTTGGTAAAAAAATTTAATCTCTTTAGGTTTAATTTCTCGAAGCTCTGCTTCGATTTTTTGACACAGATTTCACAAATTAACACAGATTTTTCTGTGCAAATTTGTGAAATCTTTGTTTTTTTTTAATACCTCCAGGGGCTCTGCCCCGAGGTAGTTTATTTCTGTTTTGTCCGAAAAAAAAATATTAGCTATTTAATTTTCTAATAAAAATTGTATCACTTCTGTTTGTAATTTTTTGCTTTTTAAGGCGTGCCCTAAACCTTCGGTTAAAATTAATTTACTTTCTTTCCAATTTTCGTGTAGGGCAACAGAATATTGATAGGCAGTGTCTTTGTCTTCTTTGTCATGAATAATCAAACTTTTAGTAGCTAAAGATTTTGCAAATGAAACAGTAGAAAAATAATTAGGTTCCTGTTCTAATAATTCGATAAACCTGTTTTTGATAATTCGACGTGTTCGATTAGACAGTCCTAAAGTTGCTTGATAAAAATTAAAAAAATCATCAGCTTCGCCCGGAGCAGCCATAATTACAACATTTTTAATAGGGTTTTCTTTATTTTGAAAAAGCCAATAAATAGTAGCAAATCCACCGATAGAATGACTCATAATATGTTTTATATCGGTGTTTTGTTTTAAAAACAAATCCATTACTTTACTATACAAAACTACATGTAAAATTTTGCCTTCTGACAATCCGTGGGCGGGGGCGTCAAAAGCATAAACTGTGAAATCATGTGACACAAGTTGTTCAATATAGGCTTTCCAGCGAAAAGAATGACTTGCCCAACCATGTATCAAAAGGATTTTTTTAGATCCAGTTCCCCATTTATAGGTTTGTATTTTTTTAGTTTCAAAATCTAAAAGACTATCTTTTCCTGTGGCTAGAAAATCACTTTGATGCTTTTTTAACTTTGGTGACATTGGGCTACAAAACAGAACAAATCCCTTTTTTGCGACCCATTTTGGATGGGTGAATGAAGCCATATTGAAATAAGAACCTATCGATTTCTGAATAGATTTTAGCACTAACTTTTGAATAGATTTTTTCATGAAATAGGCTACAATTATTTATGAAATCAAACCGCGAGAGATTACAATTTTCTGAATTTCAGAAGTCCCTTCATATATTTGAGTAATCTTGGCATCACGCATCATGCGTTCTACATGATATTCTTTTACATAGCCATTTCCGCCGTGAATTTGAACTGCCTCGACAGCAGTATCCATCGCCACTTGTGATGCATATAGTTTTGCCATAGCGCTACTCATATCATAGTTTTTATGATTGTCTTTGTCCCATGCTGCTTTCATACAAAGATGACGGGCAGCTTCAATATTTACTGCCATATCAGCCAATTTAAAAGCAATGGCTTGATGGTTAAAAATTTCAGTCCCAAAAGATTTTCTTTGTTTCGAATATTTTAAAGCCAATTCAAACGCGCCGGAGGCAATTCCTAAAGCTTGGGAAGCAATACCGATTCTTCCCCCTGCTAAAGTTTTCATAGCGAATTTAAAACCAAAACCTTCTTCTCCTATTCTATTTTCTTTGGGTACTTTCACATCATTAAAAAGTAAAGAATGGGTGTCAGACCCTCGAATACCCATTTTTTGTTCTTTGGGCCCCACCGTGAAGCCAGGCATATCTCGCGTCATAATCAAAACATTGATTCCTTTACTCTTTTTCTCAACATCGGTTTGCGCAATCACCAAATAAAAAGAAGCCGTGTTGCCATTAGTTATCCAGTTTTTAGTGCCATTAACCAAATAATGGTCGCCCATATCGATGGCGGTAGTTTTTTGGGATGTAGCATCACTCCCAGCCTCGGGTTCGCTCAAGGCAAAAGCGCCATGAATTTCGCCTGAAGCCAAAAGCGGCAACCATTTTTGTTTTTGTTCTTCGGTTCCAAATTCTTCCAAACCCCAACAAACAAGCGAATTATTAACTGACATAATCACCGAAGCCGAAGCATCTACCTTAGAGATTTCTTCCATAGCAATAACATACGAAATGGTGTCCAAACCGCTTCCTCCGTATTTTGGATCTACCATCATACCCATAAAGCCGAGTTGTCCCATTTTTTTGACTTGCTCGGTTGGGAAAATTTGTTTTTCATCTCTTTCAATTACTCCCTCCCATAATTCGTTTTGAGCAAAATCACGTGCGGCTTGTTGAATCATCAAATGTTCTTCGGTTAGACTAAAATCCATAGCTATAGCGTATAAATGTTTATTTTATAAAAATAGTATAAAAAGAATCACAATAATATTAAAATTGTAAATTTCGGATTGTAAATTTGAACAATGAAGCAAGAGCATTATAATGTTATTGGAGTGATGTCTGGAACCTCTTTGGATGGCGTCGATTTAGCACACATACATTTTACAATCGATACTAAAAAATGGGACTTTACTATTTTAGAATGCGAAACTATTCGGTACACAAATTCCTGGATAAACAATCTAAAACTGGCTGTTAATTTTTCGGAATCGGAATTAAACAACCTGAATCAAGAATATACCAAACTCCTAGCCCAAATTATTACTGATTTTATAAAAAAAAACAAAATCGATGCTCTTGATGCGGTTTGTTCACACGGACATACTATTTTGCACCAACCCCAAAATGGGCACACCTTACAAATTGGTAATTTACCCGAAATCGCTACACTGATAAAACAAAACATTGTTTGTGATTTTCGAGTTCAAGATGTACAATTGGGCGGACAAGGCGCGCCATTGGTACCCATTGGAGATCAAATTTTGTTTTCGGAATATGATTATTGTTTGAACTTGGGTGGCTTTTCGAATATTTCTTTTGAAGAAAAAGGCAAACGTATTGCTTTTGATATTTCGCCCGTGAATACCGTTTTGAATTATTATGCCAATCAATTAGGATTTGATTATGATGACAAAGGGAAAATAGCACGTTCAGGGAAAATAAACACCAAACTAATAGAAGATCTAAATGCTTTAGACTATTATCAAAAAGCATTTCCTAAATCACTAGGTTTTGAATTTGTAAAAACTATTATTTTACCTTTAATAGAAAAATATGAAATTGCAATTGAGGATAAAAAAGCTACTTTCGTAGAACATATCGCCCAGCAAATTGCTTTTGTTTTGCCCAACAATAAAAGCAAAATACTTATTACCGGTGGCGGGGCTTATCATGACTTTTTAATAGAAAGAATACAATTTTATAAGCCCAAAATGCAAATTATAATTCCAGAAACTACCATTTTAGAATATAAAGAAGCCTTAATATTTGCGCTGCTTGGGGTTTTAAAAATACGCAACGAGATTAATGTATTAAGCAGTGTTACTGGCGCCAAAGAAGATCATTCTTCTGGGATAATTTATGAAAAAACGTTATGAAAAAAAAATGGCAAGACAGAAAATTGTCAAAATTATTCGATGAATTTTTCGAAAGCGAAAAAGCAGCTGGTTTAATTTTACTAGCCTGTACCTTAATTTCATTAGTTATAGCTAATTCTGTCTTTGGCACTACTTATCTTCATTTTTGGCACACCAATTTTGAAGGTCAATCCATCGAATACTGGATTAATGATGGGTTAATGACCCTATTCTTTTTACTCATTGGTTTAGAATTAGAAAGAGAGATGTACATTGGAGAACTATCAAATATAAAAAAATCTCTTTTACCCTTTTTTGGAGCTTTGGGCGGAATGTTAGTCCCAGCAGGTCTGTATATATATTTTAATTTTGGAACGACAACTCAATCAGGAGCTGGAATCCCAATGGCTACTGATATTGCTTTTGCATTAGGGATTTTGTCTTTATTAGGAAAAAAAGTTCCTGTTTCTCTAAAAATATTTCTAACAGCCTTAGCGGTAATTGATGACTTGGGAGCTATTTTAGTCATTGCTGTGTTTTACACCAAAACTTTACTTTGGACAAACCTTTTAATCTCATTGGGGATTTTTAGCTTTTTAGTTATTCTTAATCGATTAAAAGTTAGAAACTTAATTCCGTACTTAATCGGAGGAATTCTCATGTGGTATTTCATGCTCCATTCGGGTGTTCACGCAACAGTAACAGGTGTTTTATTAGCTTTTGCCATTCCGTTTGGAAATGGAGACGAAAAGTCAACTTCTTATATTTTACAGCATTTTTTACACAAGCCAGTAGCTTTTTTTATACTTCCCTTGTTTGCTCTCGCCAATACCGCGATTAGTTTAAACGGAGATTTAGGAGAAATTCTAACGGAGCATTATAGCATAGGAATTGCTACAGGACTCATTGTGGGTAAGCCTTTAGGGATTTTTGCGATTAGTTTACTAGCTGTTAAATTAGGGGTTTGCAAACTTCCATCTGACTTAAATTGGAAATCAATCCTTGGCGTTGGCTTTTTAGGTGGAATTGGCTTTACAATGTCTATTTTTGTAACGCTGTTAGCTTTTGAAGACGCAACCATTATCAATAACACAAAATTTGTAATTATACTATCCTCTTTAGTAGCGGGAACTATTGGTTATTTGGGATTAAAAATAAGCTTAAAAAGTAAAGTGTAAACATTTAATTTAACAACAATTTTTAGTACATTTCGACGTTTTTAGAATTAGCACAAATAAACTTTCTCGAGGCAAAGCAAGGAGTTTTTTGCATAACACTAATTACTCAAATTTTTACAATCCTAAAACCTGTGAAAATCCGTGAAATCCGTGGCAAAAAAAAACGAAGCAAAGCTTCGATAAATTAAATCTAAACAGATTAATCCATTACCAATGAGTTTTACAGATTCATCAGATCAAAAAAAATCATTATTTATTTCCACTTTATTATTTGGAACACTATTATTGATTTTATTTTTTATTCGCTTTTGGCCTCCTGCAAACTTAGAAGAATTAACTGGTGGTGGAGGTGGCGGTGGCGTTAGCATCAATTTTGGAGACAGTGATTTAGGTTCAGGAGCCAATTATAAAAGTGAGGTTTTAGACGTTCAGAATAAAGCCAAGCAAACTACAACAAAAAACACTCCCGAAGAAGCTATTTTATCCCAAGAAAACACCTCAGAAGAAAGTGTCGTGATTTCTCAAAAGGAAAAACCGCTAAACCCTAAACCAATAGTAAAAGAAGAACCAAAACCTGTTGTTGTTAAACCCAAGGTTTCTAACAATACAAACGATGCCTTATCGAGTATTTTAAAAGGCTCTAACAAAGGCGGTGATGGCGATGACAAAACAGCGGGCAACAAAGGAAAAGCAAACGGAAGTTTAGGCTCTAACGGCTATTCCGGCACTGGAGGTTCTGGTGGGGGAACAGGCGGAGGAAATGGAACTGGTAATGGCATTGGAACAGGAAGTGGTTATGGTGCTGGAACAGGCGGAGGTTCAGGAAATGGAACAGGGTATTCTTTAGGAAACAGAAAAGCGATTTCTAAACCTAAACCTAATAGTGATTGCAGCAACGAAACTGGAGTAGTAGTAGTAGAGATTACAGTCGATAAAAACGGAAATACTACAAATGCAGTTGCGGGAATAAGAGGCACTACAATTACTGCAAAATGCTTGAAAGACCAAGCTAAAATGGCTGCTATGAACACCAAATGGAGTTCCAGTGGCGATGCGCCCGAAAAGCAAGTAGGCAAGATTATCTATAATTTCAATTTGAATTAAAATGATCCTTAAACAAAAACTATTCATCGGGTTTTATACCCTATTAACTTTTGGCATTACAAACGCACAAGACAAATCCTATTTAGACAAAAATAAACCAACAGAGGAACGTATCGATTTGTTATTAAAACAAATGACTCTAGCCGAAAAAGTGGGGCAAATGAACCAATACAATGGTTTTTGGGAAGTGACAGGGCCAGCACCAAAAGGAGGCAATGCGGAACAAAAATACAATCATTTACGTAAAGGATGGGTAGGTTCTATGCTATCGGTTAGTGGCGTAAAAAAAGTAAAAGCCGTGCAGAAAATTGCAGTGGAAGAAACCCGATTAGGCATCCCGTTGATTTTTGGATTAGACGTAATTCACGGCTTCAAAACGTTGAGTCCAATTCCGCTAGCCGAAGCCGCAAGTTGGGATTTGGAAGCCATAAAAAAATCAGCGCAAATAGCTGCAGACGAAGCTTCGTCAGCAGGAATAAATTGGACATTTGGTCCCAATGTAGATATTGTAAACGATGCTCGTTGGGGTCGTATTATGGAAGGTTCTGGCGAAGATCCTTATTTAGGAAGCAAAATTGCAACAGTAAGAATTACAGGATTTCAAGGCGATACAAAATCTGATTTGTCAAAAGTAAATACGATTGCAGCCTGTGCCAAACATTTTGCAGCCTATGGTTTTGTTGAAGCTGGACGCGAATACAATACGGTAGATGTCAGTATTTCTAAATTATACAATACTGTTTTACCTCCGTTCAAAGCTGCTGCCGATGCTGGGGTTCGAACTTTTATGAACGCTTTTAACCTATTAAATGGGGTTCCTGCTACTGGAAATAACTTTTTGCAAAGAGATATTCTAAAAGGAAAATGGAAATTTGATGGTTTTGTAGTTTCAGATTGGGGTTCAATTCGTGAAATGATTAAACATGGCTATGCCTCAGACAGTAAAGATGCCACTACAAAAGCAGTTATAGCAGGTTCAGATATGGATATGGAATCCTATTTTTATGTGTCAGAATTAGCTAATTTGGTCAAATCGGGCAAAGTAAACGAAGCTTTGGTTGATGATGCGGTTCGCAGAATTTTACGCGTAAAATTTGATTTAGGTTTGTTTGATGACCCTTATAGATATTGCGATGAAAAACGCGAAAAAGCATCTCTAGGAAGTCAAGCCAACAATGAAGGCGTTTTGGAAATGGCAAAAAAATCGATTGTGCTTTTAAAAAACGCTCCCTCTCCTTCGGGGAGTTCCGATAATTCGGGAGGGGAGGCGATACTTCCTTTAAAAAAATCAGGACAAAAAATCGCTTTGATTGGTGCTTTGGCAAATGATAAAAATAGTCCGCTAGGAAGTTGGAGAGTTGCATCTGATGATAATACCGCCGTATCTGTTCTCGAAGGAATGCAACAATACAAAGACAACCTACTAACATTCGAAAAAGGAACTGATTTAACCATTGGAAAAACATCGTTTGTAGAAGAATTAGTTTTTAACACAACCGATACTAGCGGATTTGATGCTGCTAAAAAAGCTGCGGAAAGTGCCGATGTTGTAGTCATGGTATTAGGAGAACATGGTTTTCAATCTGGGGAAGCTCGCAGTAGAACCAACCTAGATTTAACAGGAAATCAACAAGAATTATTAGAAGCAGTTTTCAAAGTAAATCCCAATATTGTTTTAGTTTTGAATAACGGTAGACCACTTGCAATTCCTTGGGCTGCAAAAAACATTCCTGCAATTGTTGAAGCATGGCAATTAGGTACACAAACCGGAAATGCAGTAGCTCAAGTACTGTATGGCGATTACAATCCAAGTGGAAAATTACCGATGTCTTTTCCGAGAAACGTGGGTCAATGCCCGATTTATTATAATAATTACAGTACTGGCAGGCCCAAAAATAGCGAAAAAAATGTGTTTTGGTCACATTATAGTGATGTAGAAAACAGCCCACAATTTCCGTTTGGATTTGGGTTGAGTTATACCACATTCGAGTATAAAAATCTCAAACTAGACAAAACTAGTTTTGCAAAAGGGGAACGTATCAAGATTTCTGTCGAAGTTAGTAATACAGGAAATTATGATGGAAAAGAAGTCGTACAGTTATACATTCAAGATGAAGTAGCTAGTCTCGCTAGGCCTGTAAAAGAACTGAAAGGTTTTGAACTGATTGACTTGAAAAAAGGAGAAACTAAGACTGCTACTTTTATGCTAACCGACAAAGAATTAGGTTTCTTTGATAACGATGGAAATTATTTGGTTGAAGAGGGGACTTTCAGAATTATGGTTGGAGGGAGCTCTGACAAAGGTTTGGAGAGCAAATTTGAATTGGAATAAGTTTATCAAAATTATATAAAACAAAATGCCTCGATATTTCGAGGCATTTTGTTTTATATAATTAATTCATCACTTCGGACTAGTAGCAATCACAAATTTCAAGTTGTTCTTTACTCCTATTTGTAGCACATCGACTAAATCCTGTACTTGCAAATTAAATGGAATTCTAACAATAACAGTTTGGTCTTTTTCGGTATTCATTTTCGACATCAACGTAGTTTCTAATTCTTCGAAAGAAACGGGCTGTTTGTCGATGTAGAATTTCTTGTCTTCGGTAACGGATAAACTGATATACTGCTTGTTGGTTTTATCGTTTGATTTCGCTTTTGGCAAAGTCATTTTAATCACATTGGGATTAGCCAAAGTAGATATTATTAGAAAAAACAACAGCAAGAAAAACATAATATCACTCAATGATGAAGTGGCCACTTCGGCATGAAACCTTCTTTTTCGTTTTATGGACATTGGCTATTATTTTTGAATAATATTGACAAATTCTAGAATTTGCTTTTGAATTTTTAAGGCAAAATTATCAATCTTTCCGTTTAACAAATGATACCCACTGTAGGCAATAATACCTACCAAAAGTCCAGCACCACTGCTTATCATTTTTTCGTATAATCCGCCAGAAATATTACCAATACTAATGTTCTCAGTAACCGAAATGCTATAAAATATTTTGATAACTCCCGAAATAGTTCCAATGAAACCCAAAGTAGGTGCAATCCCAGCAATAAGTCCAAGATGCCCAAGATGTTGTTCCATTTCGCCAATTTCTATATCGGCTGCACGATCCATATTCGATTCTATTTCAGTGATTGGTCTTCCAATAACAATAATTCCTTCTTTAATAATATTTCCTGAAGCAGTGTTGCTCCTTTCGGCAATCGAACGAGCCAAATCTATATTACCAGAATTAAGGTGATCTCTCACATCTCTCATCAAAAGAGTATCAATTTTAGATGCTTTATTCACATATAAATACCGTTCAATAATGACATAAAATGTATAAAACAATAATATAGCAATCGGAATCAGGAAAAAACCACCTTTTAAAATAAATTCTAAAACAGAGATTTCGGTATGAGGAGCGATGTTTTCAATCACTGCATTGTTTGCTGCATTGGCAATAGTATCAGCTTGTAATTGTATTAAACTAAACATATAATATTATTTTACACATTAATTCTAAAAATTATTTCAATTTTGCAATCAAAGATACTTTTCGATTTAGTATTAAACTAAAAAAACTAAAAAATATTTTAATCACCACGCTTTTATTAAACAAATGAACTATCAAGAAACTATAAACTGGATATTTAATCAATTGCCCATGTATCAATTGCAAGGTGCATCGGCGTACAAAAAAGATTTAACCAATGCCTACTTACTGGTAAATCACCTCAACAATCCACAAGTAAAACTAAAATGCATTCATGTTGCTGGAACCAATGGCAAAGGGTCTACTTCGCACATGTTGGCTTCTATACTTCAGGAAGCTGGGTATAAAGTTGGTTTGTACACCTCACCGCATTTAAAGGATTTTAGAGAACGCATCAAAATTAATGGCGAAATGATTTCGGAAGAATTTGTGTTTGATTTTATTACTAAATACAAATCATTTTTTGAAGAAAACGACATGAGTTTCTTCGAAATGACCGTAGGTTTATCTTTCGAATATTTTGCCAAAGAAAAAGTTGATATTGCCATTATAGAAGTAGGAATGGGCGGAAGACTGGATGCTACGAATATAATTACACCTATTATTTCTGTGATAACCAATATTGGTTTAGATCACACCCAATTTTTAGGGAACACACTCGAAGCCATTGCAGGAGAAAAAGCGGGAATTATAAAGCCTAAAATACCCGTAGTTATTGGAGAATACACTCCTGAAACAAAATCTGTTTTTTTAACTAAAGCCATTGGAAATGAATCCGATATTTACTTTGCTTCGGAATTAATTTTCAAAACATATCCTTCGGATTTATTGGGAGATTATCAAATACACAATAAGAAAACGGTGCTTCAAACCATTGCAATTTTGAATGCTAATTCAATATTTAAAATTACAGATTCCAATATAAAAGAGGGATTGTTAAAAGTTAAAGTCAGTACGGGACTCGAAGGAAGATGGGATCAACTGGGAGAATTTCCAAAAATTATTTGCGATACAGCGCATAATAAAAACGGACTGGAAATAGTGATGAAACAAATTCAAAAAGAAAAATATGATAATTTACACATCGTTTTAGGAGTGGTAAATGACAAAGATTTAGACGAAATATTACCGTTATTCCCAATAAAAGCTCAATATTACTTCTGTAAACCCAATATTCCAAGAGGTCTTGACCAAAATGTTTTAAAAGAAAAAGCTTTTAAATTTGGACTTGTTGGCGAAGTATACAATTCAGTTTCAGAATCTTATAATCATGCTCTAAAAAAAGCGACGCCATCAGATTTTATATTTGTTGGTGGAAGTACATTTGTAGTAGCAGAAATAGTATAGTTTTTTGTTTATTTACTTGTCAATTTCAAAAAGTACTGTATATTTGCACACGCAATAACGAAAGGAATTGTTACCCGAAAGGGCGATTAGCTCAGCTGGTTCAGAGCACCTCGTTTACACCGAGGGGGTCGGGGGTTCGAACCCCTCATCGCCCACAAAAAAAACTCCATTAGAAATAATGGAGTTTTTTGTTATGCTAATTTAACAAGACTTAAAAATTAAATTTTTTATAAATTAATTATACACTCTTACATAATCTATTTCAAAAGTAGAAGACACAAAATTAGCATCTATTGCACCACCAAAATTACCTCCTATGGCACAGTTAATAATTATAAAAAACTTTTGATTAAAAGGCAAACTAGATGTGTTTGAGACAGTTTTAAACAATATTCCGTCAATATAAAAATTAATCGAAGTGGCTCTCCAGTCTATAGAATAAATATGAAACTCAGTAGTAGCATTTGATATTATTTTAGTCGTAGAATCTGCATTTCCCCCTGATCGACCTGAATAATGAAGTGTTCCAAATATTTTATTAAGTTGATTCCCTACATGCTCCATAATATCAATTTCGCCACAAGCAGGCCAGCCTGCAGTTCCTATATTATCCCCCAACATCCAAAGAGCAGGCCAAGTTCCACCACCAGCAGGCAGTTTGGCTCTAAATTCTATTTTTCCATATTTTATAGAAAATTTTCCTTTAGACAAAAGTCTAGCCGAGGTGTAATTACTGCCCTGAAAATCTTCTTTATTTGTGATAATTTTTAAAAAACCATTTTCAACTTTAACATTATCTGATCGGTTGGTATAATTTTGTTTTTCCTCATTTCCCCAACCATTATTGGTTCCTATATCAAAACCCCATTTAGAAGAATTTGGAGCACCATTGGTGTTAAATTCATCAGACCATACTGGTACAGAAGTAACATTTATACTTATTGTAACAGATGTGCTAATAGCATTTGTTCCATTATAGGCCGTTACTTTAACTATATAGCTGTAAGTTCCTGCTGTTTTATAAGTATAATCTATTATTCCACTAGTAAAATCTTGAACGTTTCCATCACCAAACGAAATTTTATAAGACGTAGCATTTGTTGCATTAATATTGAATTTAACGATACCACTTCCATCACCATTTGGGATATCATTACTTATACCTGAAATTTCAGTTGTTACTGTAAGATTAGAAGGCATAGTTCCTGAATCATTGTTTGAACCTCCGTCTGAAGAGCTACAAGAAATTAATAGAATTAGTGCTATTAATAATGTAAGATGCTTTTTGTTTTTAAGAAAAGAATTTAGCATTTAGTAAATATTTAATTTATAATTTTATATAAAAAAATAGGAGCTAAATAATTTAGCTCCTATTTTTTTAAAGTCTATAATTTATTCAGCTGGCACTAGTACAAACCACCATTCAAATTCATTATTACCATCGGCAGTACTTAAAACTATTTCGTTAGCCTCTCTTTTAAATATTCTATACTGATGACTACCTCCTATATAATAACCTATAAAACCAAGACCTGAAAGGGTTATAGTTTCAACACCATTAGGAGCTGTTAAAATATACTGTCCAGAATAACTAGCATAAGGATATTGAAGAATATCGCCACCATCTCCTGTACCTCCAGGACCGTTTAATTCTTCAATTAATGTTTTACGACCAAAAACTGTACCATCAGCTCCTGTATCGTGTGAAAAACTACCATCCAATTTAAAAGTAAAACGGTCATCATACATACCTGTATTGGCTTTTACATTTGCAGGAGCTGGATAATATTGATTAACTATCAAACCACCAACTGGACCTAATCCAAAGTGGCCATTCGCCTCTGCTTTTATTCTCCAAGTTCTCGAACTATTGGCATTTAGGATCGTAACCAATTCTGTTGGTGGTTCATATACGACCAATACCTCAAACTCAACTGTTTCACTTGTGCTAATACCCCCTTTTCCAGTGGCAACTACAGTTATGATATATTTATTAACACCTGTATTTCCAAAATTATACGGCAAGTATCCTGATGTTTTTACTTTTTCTACACCATTATATGTAAATTTATATGAAACTGCATTATCTGCTTTAGCGGTAATATTTACTACCCCAGATCCATCTCCAAATGGATTACTAGCATCTTTACCTACAATCTCAGGTGTAATTGTCAAATTAGTTGGAGCTATAATGGCTCCAAACTCATAGTTTTCTTTTTCACAACTACTAAAAACAAGCACAAGTGAAAGAAAAGTGATTAAATATTTTAAATTTTTCATCTTTATATTTTATTAAAATTGTTTAATATCATCAAAATAATAGTTTGTACCAGTGCCATTTACACCGAAATCAGGAAAAATAATGATTCTATCATAGGAATTGGCTGAGCTAAAAGCAGGAAAACTTGTTAAGTCAAATGTTAGTACTTGCCAAGCATTAGCAACCGTGGTTACAGCTACTACTTCTACTACAACTGATGGGTTTCCATTTCCGTCTTTTGGAGATTTAGAATCTTCCATTTTGAATAATATATTTGCTCCCACTTTTGGAGACCAAACATTAATAGAAACTTTTGTGCCTTTAGTAAAATTAACCGAACTGCCTAAATTTAAACTAGCACCAGCCCAAACCTCAGCTCCAGATGCTTTGTCTATTTTAACCACTTTGTTAGATAAATTAGCTCCTGACTTGTCCGGATTAGCAATAACACTTGCTGTAGCACTACCAAAACCACCCCAAGTATAAGTTAATAGATTGGATTCAAAATCAATAGGCATTTGAATTGATTCTATTGGTCCTTTGTAGAAATAAAGATTATCTACAAAAACAGTTCCAGTAGCCCATGGCGCTCCTACAAACTTAAATTGTTTTAAATTGTTTATTGGTAAAACTTGACTTGTAAAAGCAGTCATTGGAATATCAAAACTATTCCACTGATTGCCAACCAAAGTTTTAGTTACAAATCTTTCGTTTGCTGGTATAATACCATCTGGAAGTGGATAGATATCGATTGACATGTTTGTAGCAGACCAAACGTCAATATGAAGAAATTCCATAGAAGAGGCGTCAATAGCTGAACCAATATTAATTCCTTGATAACTTAACTTTATATAATTTAACATTTTATCACCATTCAAGTCAAATTCCGACCAACTGCTGCCTTGCCCACCTTGTCCCCAATCTGGAAAGTAGTTACTGTCTGCCACATTGCTGTATTTTGAACCATAAATTGAAATCACATTAAAAGCTTGTCTTAATGGCGGCGTTGGAGCAGAAATTGTTGGCTGAAAAATTTCAGTCACAACAAAACTAGTTGAGTAATCCGTAGTTTTAATTGCTGCACTTTTCGATACTATTTTTATCGTATAACTACCAGCAGCAGCATAGATATAGGAAGCTGTTTCGCCAATATTAGCAGACACAGGTGCCGTTTTACCGGGTTCTCCAAAATAAACGTCAAACATCGTAGCAAAATCGGCTGTTGCCTTAACATTTACTTTTTTCGAAACCACCAAATCATTAGTAATTGTAACTACTAAATTTTCAGGGGATTTTAAGGAAACTATTAGACTTTGAGTAACCTCTTTTTTTAATCCCGTAATACCTGTAGCTATTATTCTTACAGAATAAGTCCCTTCTGGATAAATGTGAGAAGTACTCTTACCTTGGGCTACATTTACAGGTGTAGCGGTAGTGTCACCATAATATATATCATATGATTCGGCACCTTCACCATTAGGGGTAATGGTCACTAACCCCGAATTGTCCTGAGTAATATTATAAAAAGCAACCACATTACTAGGTGCCGTAACAGAATCTAAAAATGAGGTATCATCATCGATACCCTCTACCGTACATCCTATAGCAAGAGCTATTAAGAATACGAAACCAAAAATAAATTTTATATTTTTCATAACTATACTTTTTTAATAAATAGGGTTTTGTTTCCAGTTTCTGCCTGAGAATTGAATTTCTTCAAGAGGAATAGGAAATAATTCATTTTTTCCAGCAACAAATCCAGGAATTTCCTGAGCTGCTTTGCCAGTTCTTACTAAATCAAAGAAACGATGCCCTTCTCCTGCTAGTTCAACTCTTCTTTCATCCCAAATTGCTTGTTCTGAAACAACAACACGATGTAAAGCATCACCAAAAGCTCGATCACGAACTAGATTTAAATAATCTTGAGCTTTGCCAACATTTTTTAGTTCTTTTCTAAAATTTGCCTCAGCGGCCATTAAAAGGACATCAGCGTAGCGAATAGCTCTATAATTATTTGGACTGGTTAATTTAACATCACCTGCTGCTTCTGGCTTTCTCGTTCTTGGTATGTATTTTTTATTAAAAAAACCAGTGTCTTCATGTTGTTTGGTGTAACTAGACCCAGGATGCGCAGGAAGCCAAGTTGCCATATCTAAAATAGTAGCTTCTTTTCTGGTATCACCAGCTATAAAAGCACCTACAATTTTTGGTGTTGGAAGGTTAAAATTGTTTCCATCGGCATAGGTAGGTCCTACATAACCAAAAGGGCCTGCAAATCCGGCTGCCACATTACCTTCAACATATTGTAATTGTCCGTAATTACCCCCTTCTACTTCTGTATACTGTATTTCAAAAACAGATTCTGGACCATTTTCTCCAGCTTCCTCAAAAATGCTTCCAAAGGGAGATAATCCATCTGTGATTTGTTGCGGAGTCAAATCTGACGTTTGTATTAGACGATAATTACCTGTATTAATTAAAGTTTCAAAAGTACTAGCAGCTTCAGTGTATTTTTTATCATACAAATACACTTTTCCTAGTAATGCTAATGCTGCACCACTAGTTGCTCTTCCTTTTTGTGCAGGGGCCACACTCAAATTTTCAGAAGCAAATATTAAATCCGCTTCAATTGAGGCATACACTTCATCAACCGAAGAACGTGGTATGGATTTTTCGTCGCCAGGAGAAAATCGTTTATCACCATTCATTGGAATACCACCAAACCATTTTACCAATTCAAAATGATAATAGGCTCTAAGGAAACGGGCCTGAGCAATCAGTTGATTCTTACCCTCAAAATCAATTTTATCTTTGAATTCTAGGATGTAATTAGCTCTTTGCACCCCAGCAAACATCCAATCCCACAATTGTTTTATTTGAGCATTTACAGGCGTGTGAATCATATCATCAACGGATTGATATCCTGGCACGTCATTAGGCCCATTTCCGCCCGCAAAGGTATTATCAGAAGCTATTTCGCCCATCAAAACATTGATAAAGGAGGAATGTAACATATCATAAGCCCCAATTAAAGCTTGATCATAATCGGATTTTGAATTAAAATAATTCTCCGAGTCAATGGAGTATTTAACAGGACGTTCAACAAAATCATCGTTACAAGAAACAACTGACGTTGCAAAGATTGCTAAAGTTGCTATTGTTATATAAATGTACTTTTTCATATTTCTTATTTTTAGAAATTAATATTTAAACCTAATAGATAGGTTCTAGGTATAGGGTAAAAACCATCATCAATTCCCGCTCCTATAGCTGATCTAGAAACATTATCTGCATTAAGAGGCCCATTAGAAGCGCCTGGGTCATACCCTTTGTACTTTGTGAAAGTGTATAAATTATTTACCCCTGCATACAATCTTAGTTTAGATATACCTGATTTTTCAATAAAACTAGAATTTATAGAATAGCCTAGTTGGGCACTTTGTATTCTGAAATAAGAAGCATCTTCGACAAAATAGTCTGAAAATACTCTATTAGTGTTTGCTCCAGTACTCACTTTAGGAACTGTAGTACTTGATCCTTCGCCAGTCCATCTGTCCAATACATAAGTTAATCGATTAGCGTCATCAGAGATACTTTCATAATTACGCACCATATTATTCCCAACAGAAGCAAAAGAATAAAGAGAAAAATCAAACCCTTTATAATTAAGTTGTACATTGAAACCCATAGTAGCTTCTGGGACAGGATCACCAATATCAGTTCTATCATCAAAGCTTATTTTGCCATCTCCATTGACATCAACATATCTTAGGTCTCCAGGAGCTGCATTCGCTCCTACCTCTAATTGTGAAGGATGAGCATCTACTTCCGCTTGATTTTGAAAAATTCCATCCGTTTTCAACCCATAAAAATAGCCTATTGAATGACCCACTTGCATTCTTGAAGGTTGTAGCTGACCAATTCCAAAAACACCCCCAGAAAGAAAATCGGCTCCAATTATTTCAGTAACATTATTTTTTAGTAGCGTCACATTATATCCTAAACTCATACTGAAGTTTTCTGAAAACTTATTTTTATAGTTTATAGCAAACTCAAAACCTTCGTTTTTTACCGTACCCGCATTAATTGTCGGATTAGATGACCCCGGCGCTGCTCCTCCAAGAATTCCAGATACTGGAATCAACGGAATTAACAAATCTTCTCTTGTATCTATAAAATAATCAGCTACGATATTTATTTTATTGTCTAATAAATTGACATCTAACCCAATATCAAGTTTTTTGGCTTGTTCCCATTTTAGTTTTTCATTAGGAATCTGCCCTGTCGCCACTCCATTGACTAAAGTGTTGTCAAAAACATAGGTAGATTCACCCGACAACTGCGAAATATAACCATTATTTGGTATTCTGTCATTACCAACAATTCCGTAGCTTCCTCTTAGTTTCATGAAATTGATGATCTTAGACTCTCCAAAGAAACCTTCATCAGAAATTAACCAACCTGCAGTAACCGAGGGGAAATATCCAACTTTATTTCCAGGACCGAATTTGGTAGATGCATCACGACGATACATTCCTGACAAAAGGTATTTGCCCTTATAGTCATATTGAACTCTCGTGAAGTATGATAATCTTCTTTCGTCGTACACGTATGAACCCGATGGATTTACACCTACTGGTGGCGCTCCTCTTGCTATAGCTATATCAGCAAAATCCCATGAATTATTAGGAACATCATAACCTGTACCAAACAAGCCATTACCGTATTCTTTGTAAATGGTATTTCCTACCATTGCAACAACCTTGTGATCCTGAGCAATAGTTTTAGTATATGTTGCAAAAAGGTCAAAAGAATAATTATTATCATTCACCGCATTTTGAGAAACAGAACTTCTAGGGGTATTAAACACCTTTCCACTGCCATAATCAACAATCTTCGCAAAAGTTTTACCTTCACTGTTCGCCGATTTAAAACCTAGATTGCTAGAAATTACAAAATCTTTAAATAGTTTATAATCTAGACCAAAATTACCGCTGATTTGTTTAAAATTAAAATTGTTATACGTATTGTCAATTTGCGCTAGTGGATTAATCATTTCGTTTCCTAAATTACCTCCTGGAAATATAGCGTAATTGCCATTGGTATCATACGGTTTAATTGTTGATGGCGCATTTACAGCATTTAAAAGTACCGATGCATTTCCATTTTCCAATAAGGTTCTTCTATTAAAATAGGTATAAATAACATTTGATTTTAATTTTAATTTTTCTGATACGTCAGCATTCAAGGAAACTCTTGCTGTATTTCTTAAAAAACCAGATTTAGCTCCACCAATAATTCCTTCTTGGTCTAAATGTGAACCACTTACCGAATAAGTAATTTTATCCGATCCTCCAGAAAAGGTTAAATCGTGGCTAATAATTGGGACACCTTTATTAAAAACCTCATTTTGCCAATCGGTTCCTTTGCCAAGATTTGAATTTAATATAGGATACGGTACAGTTTTACCGCCATTAGCATAACTTTCATTTAGCAAAGCTGCATATTGAGTAGCATTTAAAGTAGATAAGGTTTTGGCCGTTTCTTGAAATCCAGTGTAAGTATTAAATGAAAGCTTCCCTTTACTATTTTTTTTACCAGTTCTTGTGGTCACTAAAATAACTCCATTGGCAGCAGCTGAACCATAAATAGCAGCTTGGGCATCTTTAAGTACTGTAATGCTTTCTACATCATTAGGATTTAACAGCCCTAATTCTCCGATGTATCCATCAATAATAACAAGTGGCGAAGCGTCTCCATTAGTAGCGATACCACGGATACGTATATCTAATCCAGCACCAGGCGAACCCGAAGATGTAGTTACATTAACCCCAGAAACTGTTCCTTGTAATGCTTGTTCTATTCTAACTGGTTTTAGGATGTCTAAAGTCCTACTATCCACTACTGAAACCGCTCCTGTAACTTCACGCTTTTTCTGAGAACCGTACCCTATGACAACAACTTCTTTCAGATCTTGTTGATCAGGTTTTAAGTTAACATCAATAAGAGTTCTTCCTTTTACTGGTTCCTCAAGTTTAGTGTACCCAATGTAGGTGAAAATTAAAATTGCATCCGAACTTGTTGCAATTTGATAGTTCCCATCGAGGTCCGATGATGTTGATTTCGGCGTTCCTTTAATTTGAATGTTCGCCCCAGGAATAGGCATCCCTTTATCGTCTCTTATTTTACCCTTTACGGATGTATTTTGAGCTTGTCCACTAAAGGAATAAAGAAGAGCAAAAAAACAAAAAATAAGTAATTTTTTTAATTTCATTTTTCTAGATTTTGGTTAGTTAATATATAAATTTAACACCACTAAATTATAAATAAAAATAAAAATAACCAAAAAAAAAATAGCTATACAAAAACACATCAAACAAAAACCTAATAAACTCTTTATCATATATTTAAAAAAATAAATTATATTAAAGTTTGTAAATATTTAATATAATTAACTATTCTAATAAAATACCAAAAAAAGAAAATCAGTAAAAAAATTCACTAGGAGGGTTTAAAAACAAAAAAAAGCCAAAATAGGCTTTTTTTTGTTTTTAATTCGCTGATAGAAATTCTCTATTTCTTTATTATTTTTGATTCTTGAATTCCTTGTGAATTTTTTATCTTCAAAAAATACATTCCGGATTTATAATCACTCATGTCAATACTATAAGAGCCTTTCACATCTTTTTCGAAAAGAGTCCTGCCTAAAATATCGGTTACCCTAATTTGGTTTTGATCATCATTTAATATTAAATTCAACTTGTTTTCAACAGGATTAGGATAGTATGTTTGAGGAAAGTCAGAAATAGTTTCTATTCCTAAATTACAACTGCTACCCACTACATAAGAAATATATTTTGTTACAGATGACCCACCGGAATAAGCAAATTTACAAGCATAACTTATAGTTGAACCATACAAAAATCCATCTATAGTTTTGGTGAAAACCTTTCCTGATACTGGAGATCCCATACTCGTTTCTGAAAAAGGAGATTGTGTAAATAAATAAGCATTACTGACTCCTGACTTATCGGTATCCAACATTTCGAAAGTAAATTTAACACTTGTTCCTAAAGTTTCGAAAGCATATTTGTAACCCAATGAGAATGAACCTTGAGAAGCTTGGGTATCGGAACCTGCACAATCTAAAATTACTGTAGTTCTTGCCTTTAGCACAATTGGATTATTTACAAAAGTATTCCCTGATGCATCCGATGCCGAAACAGAAAATGTATAATCAGTATTGGGTGACAAACCTGAGATAACAAATGAATTTTGAACTCCAGAAGGACTAAAAGTAGAAGTTGCACCATTGGCTCCATACGTTACATTATAAGTCACATTTCCTGAATCATCATATGCATTCAGTAAAAGTGCTACGGTAGAACCTGTAATTTGACCAACTAAGGCGGTAAAATTTGTAGGTTTTTGAGTGTCAGTAGTAGTGTTTTGATACACCCTTACATAGTCAATTACCATCGTTGCTTGTGTGAAATTGGATGGTATTGTTCCTGCAACACCACCCATAGCAATATTTAACAAGATATATTGTTCTTTATCAAATGGCCAAGTACTAGCGTTTTTGTTTGATGGATTATAGGTATAAAAAACTACTCCATCCAAAAGAAATGAAATTTGGTTTGGAGACCAATTCATAGAATATATATGATAATTTTCGGCAATATTATCTCCTACAACCACACCTCCAATGTCACTAGTATTACCTGATGAGGATGGTGTGTGCATAGCACTTTGAATATAATTATCGGGTTTAGAACGCGTAATTCCGTGTTCTAATATGTCAATTTCACCACAAGCAGGCCAACTAGTATTTCCGAACTGAGAATCAAAAAAACCACCATCTTCATTTACATTTTTACCTAGCATCCATAATGCAGGCCAAGTACCAGCGTCTTTTGGAATTTTGGCACGAATATCGACACGTCCATATTTAAAGGCATATTTTGAATTTAATCGGGCGGAAGTGTATTGTTTAGTAACTCCTTGGTCAAAAAAAGGTTCTTTTTTTGCAACTATGTTTAGGTTTCCAGAATTTACAAACGAGTTTGCCAATTGATTGGTATAATGTTGCTCTTCGCCATTTGCCCAACTAGTACCAGCAATTAATTGCGTTTGATGATGCCAATTGAAAGCATTAATAGCTCCATTTATATTAAATTCATCTGACCACACTAAATCTTTGTAAACCACATCGACTTGAGCAAAACACAATTGACTAATTAAAAACAATGTGAATAAGATTTGAATTGGGGTATTTATTTTCATTAAGTTTTTTTTCATTTTTTTATTTGGCGCATTCTATTTATTAAAATGTCCTTTTATATTAGTTGTTTATACTCTAAAATTAGAATTTCAATTTTTCGTTTTTATCCCAAAGACCCCAATAAGCTCCTACTTCTCCTTCTGGACCTACTTTCCAAGATTCGTCAAATGAATAAAAATAGAAAATTTCGACATTGTTCTGTTTTGCCCAATTGACAGAAAGTAACTTGCCTAGAAAGGTATGCCGAAGAATTATTATTTCAATATTGATTTTCTGTCGTCTAATTCTTTTTTTATTGCTCTAGCTTTTTCTTCTGTTAAGTCATAATTCCACATCACCCACATGGCAATCGAAGTTCCAATAATAGGAACACCAGAAAAGAAAAGTCTTAAGCCTGTCACTGCACCTTCTACTTGTGTTGAAGAACCCGGTTCAAAAGCCACTGCCGACATGATTACTCCTGTTAATAGTCCTGCAATAGCAAATCCAAACTTAACCATCCACCAATAAATGGCTCCAAAAACCCCTTCTCTTCTTTTGCCTGATTCTAACTCGTCCATGTCACAAACATCGGCTGTCATTGACATCATCAAAGTGAATAAACTTCCTATTCCAAAAGAAAAGAAAGGTAAAGCAAACAAGAACATATATGGTTTTCCGGGAATGAAAAGAAACCATAACAATATATATCCTAAAATAGATATGCCTTGACAAATCAAAAAAGCTTTCTTTTTTTCCATTTTTTTGGCAATCCAAGCCACAATAGGAATAACAATAAAAGTGGTTGCTAAAGCGCCTCCACATCCAAAAAGTGTTGGCCAAATCCCTGCTGCTCCCGTATCTCCGTTAAATAAATAATACACTACGATAAAGAAGGTAAAACCTGCAACGGTATTAAAGGCATTAAAAATAAAGAAAGTAGCAATACAGAGTTTTCTAAAAGGGGTATTGCCAAATGCCTCTTTAAAACTAATTAAAATTTCTTTTAAACTTCCTCCAATATTTCTAAAAGTTAAGGGTTCTAAACTATCATCGAATTGGGTTGATTTACTTTTAATAAATATTGCTGGAACCATAGCTAATATCATAAATATGATTCCGACCCAAATGGATAATGTTCTTGTAGCTGTGTCTGCATTTGGAAACCAAGAAGGATCGTACATCACTACCCAAAACCATGGAGCAATAACCCAAGCCCACTGACCAATCCATTGAGAGATTGCCATAATACTTGTTCTTTCATGAAAATCATCGCTCATTTCATACCCCATTGCTACATAAGGAACACTGAAAATTGAAAGACCAATATGGAAAATAAGTGACCATGTTAGGAAAAAAACAAAATTATAATTTACACTATTTTCTCTATGCAATTGCCACATAATTATAAATGCGATCCCCATAATTATGGAACCAATAAAAACATACTGTCTTCTTCTGCCCCAAACCGATTTTGTGTTGTCTGATATAAATCCCATGATAGGATCAAAAAAAGCATCAACAATTCTTGGCACAAAAAACAAAACACCCCACATCCAAGAGGGCATTCCTAAATTTTCTACTAAAACTACCATGAAAATACCAAGAGCAGCTGGAAACATTTGATTGGCTAACATTCCTAATCCAAAGGCGATTTTTTGCCCCATCGGGACTTTTGCACTTGAGTTTGAATTTTGATTTGACATATTGTTTAGGTTATTTTATGGTTAGTATTTATTAATAGAAATTATATTGTTTACTATGGATTGATTACCACAGTTTGCAATGCATTTGCACTGATTTCAATATTTTTTGTTTTCTTTTTTAATTGTATAGCAATGTTTTCTTTTTTATCTGTTGGATTAAAAATTACTACCGCTATTGTTCCGTCAGGATTTTTGACAGCAGTTGTAACTAGATCTTTATTGTTAATTGTGCATCCAATTTTTACAGCTCCCGGTCGCATAAATTTACTGAAATGAGCCATCGTGTAATATAATGGCGTGAAATAAACTTCATCATTTTCTACATCGACAATAACGGGTGCTACACACCAGTTTTTGAACCAGTTTGGTCCTCCTTGACGATCTAAAACCATATTCCAATCTATCCATCCATCAACCCAATTGTTTAAACAACCGATGATATCATTGGCATAACGATTGACTGGTGCATATTTAGGATGTAAATATTTTTCTTTTTCGCTTGCCCAATCCCAACCCCAATCAGTAGCTTCTTTTTTCCAATACCAAGCATCGTCGTTCCAATGCGGAATTTCTGAATCAATACAACCTTCGGTTTCAATCAGGTATTTATTTGGGGCTTTTTGGTGTGCATATTGCAAATCTTTTGGAAAAACGGCATAGGTACTTTCATACCAGTGAATTGCCATTCCATCAAAATATTTTTTGGATGCTTCATCTCGATACATTTCATCGGCCCATTCTTTAATTCCAGCTCTATTTTGGTCGTAACCCAATATCTTAACTGCTCCCCAACCGTCATTTTCTAATTTTGGTCCCAAATGATTTTGAACAAAATCAGTCATTTCTTTTGGCGAAAACAAGGTGCTTTCCCAATTATTTCCGTTTCCGTGTGGCTCGTTAATAACTGTAATTCCCCAAATATTGATTCCTTCTTTTTTATAAGCATCAAAATATTTCGAAAAATAAAGTGCAAAAGCATCGTTAAATTCAGGTAATAATTTTCCACCTACATATTTTTTATTGTCTTTCATCCAAGGTGGACAAGTCCAAGGCGAAGCAATAATATTAAATCCCTCTTTTGAAATGGCTTTCGCCTTTAGAATCATCGGGATTAAATCGGCTTTATCATCTTCAATAGTAAAATGCTCCATTTTCAAATCGTTCTCTACTTTCGCATAGGTATAATTGCTTAATGAAAAATCACAAGAGGCAATATGAGTTCGAGTCAGAGAATAATTAGCACCCTCTTCACTAAAATAAGCATTCATTACTTTTTTTCGATTCGCCTCACCTAAATTATTCACCAAATGCGCCGATGCTTCCGTAAAAGAACCTCCGAAACCCGTTATCGTTTGGAATTTATCGTCAGGATTTAAAGTAATCACAACTGGTGTTTCACTTTTTGAAAATTCAGATATTTTTGTTAATGAGTTTCCTTGTTCCGAAGTTTCATAAACCGTTGCTTTCAGCTCTTGAGAAACTTTACAACTATTCAATGTGAATGCCATACTAAAAATTATCCCAAAAAAAACATTCTTTTCCATTTCTAATTTTTTCATCTTTGAATGAGGGATTGAAACATCCAACTACACGGTTTATTCATTTACTCAAATATTAATACTTACTGTTATTTGAATTATTTCTCCCGTTCGTTGAAATATTTTTTGACTGACTTCATGACTCAAAGTACTTGATGAAATAATTTGAGAACTTTCGTTTTTATACTTCAATTCTATTTGAGTTGTATTAGCCATTTTATAAACAATTGGCACTTGACATATAGTAAATGCTAAACTCCCTTTTTCTAATTTTAACGAAAATGGTTTATTATCAAAATCGATAAAATTCACTATTTCCTCTTCTTGCAAAAATTGATTTTTATTTAATAGTTTTGGTTGAAAATTAAGCTCTCCCTGTTTTACTTTTACCCCTAATTCTCCTTTTCTGGTAAGCACGTCTTCTTTAACCTGTCCTGTCATACCGGGCTGTTGCGCACCTCTATGCATTGGGGTGTGTGAGTACGGGTCTGTTGTAAATGCGCCATAAACCTCTGGCGTTTTATGAACACCAATTCCTTTTCCTATTTCATGATAATGAACGGATAAAGCTTCAATAACAGCAGCATCTTCATTGTCATTATGTGCATTTTCGATTACTTCTAGTACAGCCAAATGCAATTTAGAAACCATGTGCCAATAAATAGAGCCTAATCCTTCAAAAGCAAAGAAAGTTCCTGATCGACCTGTAAAGGCTTTATGATTAAAAACATCTTCGAAAATTTGAAGAATAGCATCGGATTCTTTGACCACTAAATCATGGTATTCATTTTGGTTTTTGAGTAAATCTAAGGCTTCGTTAAGGTAGTTTGCATTGTGAAAATTTCCATTAAAATGATAGTTCCCTTTAACGTCTTTATTAACAATAGCATTATTGTTATTTGCTAACAATTGAGTTAACAATTGCGATTCTTCAATACTTGCCTTAGGAATACTATTTTTCTCTAAGAACTTAGGTAAATTCTTGTTTGGATACAAAATATAACTGTTTTGATCCGGGCGATACAAAGCACTATTTCGTAAAGATTCAATAATTTCTAATGATTGAGAAGCATTGAGATAACCCGCACTTAAAACTGCTACTTGCCCTTCGAGCATTTCACTCAAATTCGAAACAATAACGGCATTGTTTTCTATAGACATCAAATTATAGGCATGATACAATTTGTCTGGTCTTTGATTGGCATTTATTGTATGTTCTATAAATGCTAAGGATACTTTTGTAAACGTCTTTAAACCCGCCATAGAATGGGTTCTTTTCTTGCCCCAAAATCCACTGTTATAGACTTGGAAACGATATTCTGAAGCTGCTTTCCCTAATCGATCTACAATTTTCCTGCGTGATTTATCATCGATTTTTCCAGAAAGCAAATGTTGATTTTCAACCAAGCATTCTCTTACTTCATGATAGAATTCGACCATTTCATTAGAAATTTTAATAGTTTCTAATTCAGACGCTTCCAATAATTTTTCAAAAGTTTTTAAAAATCGACGCAAATAACAAAGTGTTACCATCGAAACTCCATTTCCAACCAAGGCGTTGTTAGCATCATTCCATTCTGGTCGTTGCGTGTTCATCCAAATTCCGCCTTCTGGGATGAAATTTGACATTTTCGCCAATACGGTTGCCAAAATTTTCTCGATAAAATTTACATGATAAATATCATCGTTATTGTTTCGTAACAAAGCTCCATCAGCACCTATTTTTTCTCTTCGTTCAATGATTTTATGCTCCCAATTATGACTGTATTCAATAGTGTCTTTTGGATTTTTTAAAATATCATCATACGGTTTTATGGTATAAGGAACGGCTGCATACACAAAACACTCTTTTTCAAAATAAGAATTCAGTTTTCCTGGATAATATTTTTCTATAAATTCTAAAAACTTCAACAAATAAATAATTTGGTGATCGCCCCAATAGCCAATATAGGACCAAGGATTATCTGGTTCTATGGCTTCCCAATCAAATCCTGATTTAGTTACTCTATATGGGTTGTATCCGTCAAATGTTGATGCATTTAAAAACTTATGAATCATGCCCTCTATAAAATTCGGATAAGCATGTGCTAATGCTTCCCAATTCTGGAAAATGTCTCTCCAGTTTCCTTCGTAATCCAATATTTTAGAACCGTCTATTTCACTTCGCGTATTGATCGAAAATTTATTCCACGGGCGACTTGGATCTCCGTGTCTTCGGCTAAATTTCAAAGGTAAATATTCTGTACAAAGTCTTTCTAAGTCTTCATCATCTTGATTTTTAATTAAATCAAGTAATTCTAAATAAGAAAAGCTGTCATTTAATTTTTGAATAAAAGATTGATACTTTTCAAAAATTTCACTGTTTGCTTTTTCTAAATATTGGGTAAAATC
Source organism: Flavobacterium sp. (assembly GCF_046155325.1). Lineage (GTDB taxonomy): Bacteria > Bacteroidota > Bacteroidia > Flavobacteriales > Flavobacteriaceae > Flavobacterium. The sequence goes on along the minus strand of NZ_JBJXDQ010000153.1, from coordinate 915 downwards.
TTTTTTTCCTATTTGATAATTTTCATCAAAAATACCACCTCTCATGATGTTGAAAAGCACATTTGAAAAGTGTCGGGTATCAATTAATTTATCAGCGGTAAATTGCAAACCATCGGCAGATGCATTTAGAGCAATAAGATTTTGCTTTCCTAATTCAATATCTTGAACAATTTGCATCTCGAGAGTTTTATCATAAACTATCGAATTACAAAGCTGAACAACCTGAGACTGATCTAGATTGACATTGGCAATAATTTTCCACTCTTTTGAAGCATTATGAGGTAAGAACAATTCGTTAGTAATAAAATAAGCCCCTTTTTCTCCTTTGATATCGGTTTCACCTGTTACTTTTTGAAATTTTCTAAAAGCAGGAAGTTGTTTAGACGATAGCAAATAAGTTGGGTTTTTCATTCCTATAGACCATACCACATTAGCTTTTAAGGCCTCACTTGGCTCTGCCTTATCAACAATAATCGCACTAAGCGCATAAATTCCTAAACCACTTTCTGCATGCAATTCGTTTCGCTTATAGGCGTCTACTAGATTGCTGGTACTGGATTGCAAATCACTACTCACACCCTGTGGCATAATATTTTGTATCCCATCTAGTACAGTAATGTTGTAGTCTTTATTAGAATGGTTTATAATCTCCGATTTTTTTAAAAATCCAAAAATATTGGTTGAACTCCATTGGTATCTATAAGTAAGTTGTAAATCATTATGAATTTCTTCGAAAATAATTTTATTTCCATAGAAATTTTTATACAAATTTCTAGTCAAACTGTATTTGTCATTAAATCGTTCGGAGAAGGGCTCCCAAATCAATTCTTTGCCTTCAAAACGAATTTGAAAAATAGTTTTACTACCTGTTACATCAGCAAATTCGGTGATTTTATCATCGGTATAATAGGGAAA